>CAJJTG010000022.1 GCA_905194675.1 uncultured Collinsella sp.
TCCCTGACACGGAAGAGGTCAGAAGTTCAAATCTTCTAACGCCCACCAAATGTTCGCAGCTCAGAGGCTTCGCCTCTGAGCTGTTTTGTTTTACGCCACCAAGTCAAGCGGACGCCGCGGCGCCCAAAGCCGCCTCAACAACGCCAGCAACCACCCCAACCAAGCCCAAAGCCGCCCAAACAACCCCAGCGAGCGCCCCGATCAGGCCCGAATGGGCCTCGCAGCCGTATCCGGGCGACCCCCGCAAATCGAAGGTGAATGGTTTCCCGTGAAGTGAACGAACCAAAACGAACCCCCGGAGCATCGACACTTTTGGCGGCTCATTTCCTGCGGTTTTGTCGTTAGAATCCTGCGGTTCTGGCGCCAAAAAGTGTGGATGCTTCGGGAGTCCAAAAACACTCGTTCACTTCACGGGAAACCATTCACCTTCAATGCGGCAGCACCCCCTCCGCCGCCAAAGGCCCACTTACCAATGCTGACGTGCCTCAATAACGGTCTGCCAGAGCTTAAACCGCTTTGTCTCGACGCGCGCCTGTGCCAAATATCGCGCTTCCTCGGTCATGGGCTTGTAAAATATGGGACGCTTGCGACGATGCAGCTTGCGTCGGATGCGCTCGCACAGCCGAACGAGCTTTTCGTAGTCATTTGCTTGGTCGGTTGTCACAGTAAAATACGCTACCCCCTCAAGCAGTTCCAACTCGTTGCGGCGCTCGGCATCCTTGTGGATCTTCTCGCGGCCGTCATGAATGGCATCGCTGTCGTAGTCGACCATCGCGGTCAGTACCTCTGGCAGCAGCCCGGCCTTTACTTTATCCCTGCCCACCTCGACTTTAGCTGTAAGCGTAATGTCGGGCGTGCGCTCCAGCAC
The DNA here is from genome assembly GCA_905194675.1 of uncultured Collinsella sp. Classification (GTDB taxonomy): domain Bacteria; phylum Actinomycetota; class Coriobacteriia; order Coriobacteriales; family Coriobacteriaceae; genus Collinsella. Next base: position 869 of record CAJJTG010000022.1, read on the forward strand.
GCGCAGCTTGCGCTCGCGCCCATCGTTGAGTCCATCGCGAATAAAGACCTTCTTGTTGAGCTCGGCCTTGCCCAATGCATACCCGCCGTAGCGCGTAGGCAGCGACATAAACATGCACAGCCCCGACTCCCTCGGAGAGCGCGACCCCTCGATCACATACGCAAGCAGCGCCTTTGCCTTCGCGAGACCCCTTACCTTTGGGGACGCCTCGATATACGCCGCAATGAGCTCCTTCGTCGTGAGCCTGCCATCGCGCATGCCCGCATCCCTACTGGTCACCCCGCCGGGGGCAAGGTTATCCAACCGGTAGTTCGATGTCATGGCATAGCCGGCATAGATGGCCTCGGCCGCAGAGCTGTCGTGTGCAGCCTGCACAAACGCCAGCTCGGGAGAGCACGCATACGCATCCAGGCCGCCCATCCAGTGGCCCAGCGAGATAAACGAGCCCGCCGGGAGCTCGTTGGTGCACAGGTGCGTCTTAACATGCTTGGTCCGCCGACGGTCGGCGCGCGTCGGCACCAGCAAATCCAGCGTTTCGATCCCCAGGTCATAGCGATCGATAACCTCCTGCGCCTCCTGGTCACAGAGCGCACAGGCGCCCGCGATCGACACGACCTCTGGTTCCGAGTCCCCAAAGCGCGGGTTCGGGATGTGCGCCAAGAGCGCCAGCGCAGCGTTATGTGAAACGATAAAGTACCCCATGGCGCGAAGATAGCACGCGCGTCGGCGACGACTCGCGACCCTGGCGAGTTTTCGGCAAACGACCAGCAGTTTTTTGCCGCGGCGCAACCAAAGTGTTCATTCGTCGACGTCTAAATGCAAATTCGTCAGGCTTTTGGCAAGGTTGCCGCTCAACTGACCAAAAGCTGACCATTTGCTTGCCCATTTGCTTGACGGTGCGCCCTCGCCAAAATGCCCCGCGACCTCTTGGACGGTCGAAGTGCTCGTTTAGCGACCACACACCCGGCGCTGGGGTATCCTTGGAGCACATGCACCGCAAGTCGCACAAAGGAGCCGCCATGCGCACCGAGCTCGATGTTCCCTTTTCGCACAAAGACCAGGCCAAGGCCCTGGGCGCCAAGTGGGACCGGGTCAAGAAGATCTGGTACGTGCCCGACGGCATCAACCCCGAGCCCTTTGCCGCGTGGCTGCCCGGCGTTGATCGCTCCGACCCCAGCGCGCCCTACATCTACCTGGTGCTGGGCAAGCGCGAATGTTGGAAGTGTCACGAGCAGACGACGGTCGCAGCCTTTGGCATTCCGTATCGGGTGGCCGAGGACTCGGGCAGCAAGGCTGCGCCCGGCGCAATACCCGCTGTGGACGACGCGGGCCACATCGCGATCGACACCGCCCGCGCCAACGCTATAGCCATCGTCCCCGCGCTGGGCTGCGTGCCGGCCGAAATTCGCGACTACCTGCGCGAGCGCTGCGGCTACAAGCCCGTAACGTCGCGCACCACCAAGACCGTATCGCTCGCTAGCACCTGCACCGCCTGCGGCGCGCTGCAAGGCAGCCATTACCTGTTCGAGGAGCCCACGTCGCCGTTTGCACTCACGGCCATCAACAAGCTGCCCGCGCTGGAGTTCGTGCGCGTGGAAGTCGCCGGCGTCTACGGCATCCCCGACAGTCAGGACAACTTTGACCAGGCGCTCTTCACCTGGGCACGTGACCACCACACCCAGTTCCACAAAACCCTGTGCGAGGGGATTTACCTGTAGGGCATCTTATAAGGCAGAAACGCCCGAGCGTGGAAAATCTCCCGTTTTTGACAGCTTTTCAGCCCAAAATCGTCCGATAATCCACGCTCAATTTTCAATCGTCCAACAATCCTCGCTCATCAGCAGGCAACTAGACATCCGCCTCGTCATAGGTAATGGTGCATCCGCAGGTTGGGCATTGCTGAGGATAGACCGGAAGACGTAGGCCCGTCCGAGCCCGCGGGTCGGCAGCGTGCTTGTCGCGGGTGTCGATGAAGCTGATGTCTAGGCATGGGAGGTCTGCACCGCAGCGGGAACAGGGCAAACAGATTTGGCTGCAACTAGCCTCGACGAGCGGAAACAAGCTCCGGTCCATTAACGCTCGCGGTAGGTTTCCGTACACGCCTCGCGCGATATCGCTTCGCCATCCCATGGTCTCCCCTTTCCCGTTTTAACCGTTGAGGAGAGGATGGCAGGATCGTGCAGCTCTCGATGCGGCGCAGCGCGATCCGATCAATCGACATGATTGGGTTGCGACGGGCCGCACCTAACTAATACGGAGCAACGGCTTCCGCCCGACGTCGCGATTCCGAGAAATCGAACTCGGCTCGATGAGCCTCGAGGAATCGGGCGTTGGGACGCAAGCGACGTTCGTCCGGCTCGCGCAACACCGAGCCCGCAAACGTCGCATAATCCGTATGCTGCAGAAGGTACGACCCGCAAAGTTGATAGTCGCCGCGCACCAGCTCAAACGAAATCAGATGGGCGTCGAATAGTGAGTGCAGGTCACGGCGCAGCAGAATGCCGTTGCTGACAACCTGCGACTTGGGACCCGAGTAGTTCTCAATATGCGCAGCTTCGAGCGCTTCGTTGACGTTGCAACCCGAGACGGCGCATCGACCGGTATAGGCTTCAAAGAGCTGCGTGCGGAAACGCTGCTGGCCGATTCGCTCGCGGCGCAGCGCGTAGCGAACCTTTTCATCGTCGCTCGCCGGAGCGCCGGAAAACTCCGCCGCGATTGGATCGTCCTTCATGTAGCTCATATCGGGGCAGAAACGCGCATCGGGTCCACCTTTATGGACAGGACCATGCAGTACAAACCAGCTGTTCTCTGGCTCATAACGTTCAACGAAGGCTAAGCCTAGCACCTTATAGCCAGCGTCCGTTGCAAAGAACACGCCAACGGGAACGCCGCACTCCATGCAGTTGATCATTTTTTGGTTGTAGCGCTGGTCGCGCCAGTTTTCGACCGAAGCACTTTGCGATGAATACTTGAACACCCACGTGCCATCCTCAAGATAGAGCGGGGGAACATCGGAATAGCTCCCACTTGTAGAGTTATGCACCGAAAGCGCAAAGGTCTTTTCCACAGGACGCTTGATGCGTCCACGACCCGGCCAATAAATACCTGCATGACGCGAAACGCAAAAGGTCTCAGAGCCAATCATCATGCGATAAGGATACTGGGGGCTATCAGCTTTAATGTTATGAGGAAGTTTTTCCCAAATCTCGCCACGCTGCTCCTCGCGCAAGAACCACTCCCAAGCCAAAACATACTCAGACGGCACAAGGTTACAAGCGCGGTCGTAACTCGGCCGAGCAATCAGCGGAACACTAGAAGCGATGCCGTCCATAAGAAACCTCCAGGAAGAACAGTTCCCCACATTATCGCCGATCTACATGGGCTCATGTGCAGCCGTTTTGTGCAAAGCCATTGCACAAAATAGGGGTCGCTTCGATTGAAGCGGCCCCTGTCAGGCGGATTCAGTTAATGGCTTAGCCCTACTTGGAATCAGGCACGATGCCAACCAAGCTTACGGTGACATCAAAGGTCGGACTTCCTTCACCAACATCGAGACCAGACATGTTTTGGCAATCGCTGTCGGTGCCTTCCATCCAAATGACAACCTTGAAGTTCGTCCCGTTGTAACCAACGTGTGCGAGCATCTGAGCATCGCCCGTCGGCTTTACGTAGGAGTCACCGCTTCCAGTTGCTCCCCAGTTTTTACCGTTCTGGTCAATCATGTTGCCGCCGTACACATGGGCATAAGTCGGCGCCATGGTCACCGAGAGGCTGTCAGGATTCACGCAGCTCCAACCTTCGGTAGCAGAAACATCGTTTCCGCTACCAGTCGGAAGGACTGGAGCATAAACAATCTTGAGCTCATTGTCGATCAGCAGGCCCACACGAAGGCTGCCTTTGATTTTATTGAACCAATCTTTCGAAGCGCCTTCCGATGCGGTCACAACAACGGGACCGTTCGAGCTGCTGTTGTCGAGATAGACGTCGGCCTCACCAGTCTGATTAATCGTGTAGAGCGTATACTCCGCCATGGTATAGGCGTAATAAGTCTTGGGATCTCCCTCGAGCTTATAGCCGCCCTCAAGCTGATCGGCAATCGTCGCCTTCTGATAACCACTTACATCTGTACCGTTCCATGATTTTGGAACAAACCAGGAAATGGCATCGTTCGTCGAGGACGGGCTGATTTCATGACCACGGATTGCAGCGGTCGTCTGATGATCACTACCGTCATGAATGGCATCTTTATCGGGCGCAATTTGGAGGACCATTCCGTTTGCTTGGGCGCTAACGGTGCTCGTGGTGCCGTCAACTTTTGTGTTGGAGACGAACCAAGCGTACGTTGCGGAACCGAGTGCAACCGCCGCCATAACGACAGACAAGGCTGCGATAGCAAGCTGCTTTTTCATCTGCTTAACGTTCAACGGAAATCCTCCTCTCTAAAGAAAAAGGCGGGGGACACCTCTCCCCCGCCCACTCAATCGCAGTACTACTTGTTATCAGCAGTAGCGGTAAAAGTGACCTTGATCTTCTTGGAAGCATCCTTGAGGCTGCCCAGATTATTGGTGTAGATGGCAGAGTCGTCGCCGTCATAGAACACGTAGACGTCAACCTCGACTTCTTTCTCAGGAGTAACCTCGGTCGCAAGCAGATTGGTATCGCCCGAGAAGCTCCTAATTACTTTGCTTTTATCGCACAGGACCCAATTGTCGCCGCACTTCACAAGAATACGGAGCGCATTGTCAAACTGAGTGTTGCTATTATCCCCGCTAACGAGCGAAATGCCGCCATTAGTGGGATCAACGACAAGATTGGTCAGCTTCGTGCCCTTTGTACCGACCTTAAAAGTGTTCTTGACTGCATACTTATTGAGGACTTCATCCGAGTCAGGAGCACCGACAGCCCTACGCGTATCTTCCTTGATGGACGAGGCAGTGGGAGACTGAGCAGTAGCAGTCTCGAACTGATAAACAAGCGCACCATCTTTCGTTTTGTTTTCATCAAAGTGATTGGCCCAAGTCGCGGGATAGAGCGCCTTGTTCTCCGTGATATCAGCGGTATCAGAAGTCGCGTTAGTGTCAGGGTTGTTAGTGTTGCGGATATACATAAATGCCGCGTTCGACTGAGCGGAAATCGTGCTCGTGGTGGCGTCAACCTTGTTGTTCGTCACAAACCATGCGAAGGTGGCAGAGCCCAACGCTACGGCTGCTACCAGCACCATGGCGATGGCGGCACCCATCTGTTTCTTTAATGCCTTGGTATCCATACGGACCCCTTTCTTTCCCCATTCGTCCCAGATGACCCCCGAGAAGCCCGGAAGGGGAGCCCGCGCTTTCGTGTCGGATGTTGCCTGCCCATCCTTTAGATATGGAATTGAGAATACCATAATTCTTACGATTTCCTTATGAGTTTTCGGGGGCCTGCACTTCGGCAGATTCATTGCCCTACCTCGAGTTTTGTGTGGGCCCATGTGAACACTGTTTATCTTATTTGGTCGTTCCCTCCCGCTCGGTCATAAGTCCCTCTTAAGGCTTGCCGCCGCAGCTCCATACCAGCACACGCATACACCCTCCACCGAGCTTTGCCCTTGGCCCCTCCCCACTCGCTATACTGGTGCAGAACGTATAATTTTGCCTGCTTACGGGCTATTTGTTGGGAGGGTCCCATGGCTGCCGCCACTCAACCCAAGGGAAGCGTTTCTGCCGGATCGATCAAGCCGGTGACGCGCAAAGCCGTTCGCTGCCAGCGTGAAGTTGCCTGGCTGGTCACGCAAGCGGCCGGTAAGCTCGTCGCCACCACCGACGACGTCAACGCGCCCACACCCAGCTTTGTGCTGGCGGCGGCGTTGTCGCACACCCGCAAGCAGGAGCAAGCCGCCCAGGACGGCGGGCACGCGATTGACTACGAGGCCGTCATGGGTCCCGACCTCGTGAGCTTTTGTGCGGCTGCGGGGCTGCCCGCGGCGCCCAACGCGCTTTCGGACGCGGGCTACATGTTCACCCTCTCGGGCGCGGATCTGATCCGCGACCTTTATGCCTACTGCGGCGGCCTGGGCGAGCACACGGAAAACGCGGCGCAGGTCAAGCCAGGCTACGCGATCAAACTCGCGCTGCGACTGTTCCTGCTGGACGACGCCGCTGGCAGCGTCACCCCCTTCAAAGACAACGCCTCCGCATAGCAAAAGCGCCGGGCCGAGAATCAATCCCAGCCCGGCGCTTCTTCGTTCTACTTGTCCCCGTCGCCTGCGGGCGAGTTCTTTTGGTTGCGGCGGTTACTCCACGTCACGTTATGCTCCTTGTAGTAATCGGGCGCCTCGTTGCCGCTCGCGCTAATGGGGTCGTTGCCGGTCAGGGTGTCGGCGATATCCTGCACAAACTTAATGAACAGACTCGAATCGTCGGTCTCGGACGAATCAAAGTCGAAGCCAAACTCCACCGCGCCGCCGATGATTTTGTCCACGCACTCCGGATCGTCGCCGTCCAGCCAAATGACCACGGTGTACTTGTCCACGTCGCCCACGCGGAAGTTCGCGTGGCTAATGGTCGTCACCACGTCTTTGGACGCAAACGGCTCGGTGTTGGGCTCGGGATTGCCGTCGGCCGCGGCAGCCGCGTAGGTGGTGGGCTTGCCGTTGCGATACACCCGCACGCGCGCCGCCTTCTCCACGCCCTTGCTGGCGCTGACCACCTTGAGCTTGGCGCTGTAGCCCAGATCGGTCTTGCCGGCGTTGCGGATATAGAAGGTGTACGCCACGTAGTTCTTGCCGTTGTGGCTGCCGTCGATGTTATCCAGGTTGTCGGGCAGGTCGTCGGCGGCGATATTGGTGCCGTTGTCCACGGCGTCGGCCGCCAGGCGCGCGGTGGCGTTGTTAAAGTCACCGTTGTCGGCAATGGCCACGCCGCGGCGGAACAGCTCCAGGCGGTTGAGGTTGATGGTGAAGTTACCCATGTTTTCCTGCATAAACGACAGGGCGAACAGCACGCCAAAGGCAAGCGCCAGCACCACGAGAGCCTTTTGCAGCTTGTCCATGCGCAGCAGCGCCGCGCCGATGCGCTCCATGCGGCGCTTGGGCATATACATGGACACGACCGCGTCGGGGTCGATGTCGTCGAGGTCCTGGTCGGCCAGCGCCTGCTCCAGCTCCTCGATGCGCACCACGCCGCGCAGGTCGCGCTTGGGCTTGCGTTTGGGCTTGCCGAAGCGCTTGCGCGGGGCGGGATCGGTGCTGGGGGTGTCCTCGGGCTGACCCTCGGTCAAATCCTCAGCCATGCCCTCGGCATGATTCTCGGCTATACCCTCGGGCAAATCCTCGGCAGCTTGCTCTTTGTTATCGTTACGCTTGAACAGTGCCATGGCGATCAGAGCTTATATTTGGCGCGGATGTAGCCGACGTATTCTTTGACGAGCTCGCGCTCCATGTCGTCGGCGTAACGGAACTGCAGGCCGCAGACGTTACGGTACAGGCTACCCTTGGGCGCGCGGCGTACCCAGCACACAATGCCCAGCTGCTCGGGCAGCTCGTGGCGCTCGCCCTGCAGGCGGATCGTGGGCATTTGCACAGCCAGGGCCTCGCCCACGTCGGGGTAATCGTTGAGGTAGATAGCCAGACCGCCGGCCGAGACGTCGATGGTCATGGCGTCCTCGGGCTCGGGGGTCGGCGCGTTGTCGCGCTGGTAGGTCAGGCGCATGGCGACCTTAAAACGCTCGTCGCGGCGCTTGACAAAGGTGCACTGCTCGGCGACTTTGCGCATTTTCCAGTAGGTGCGGATGCCCTTTTTCTCGACTGCCTCGGGATAGCCGGCGAGCACGAACGTCTCCTCGCCTACTTTGTACTGCAGCAGCAGCTTTTGGTTTTCGTCCATGAGCAGCGGCTTGCCGGCGAGCATGGGCGCACTCATAAGAAAGTACGCCTCGTCCAGGTCCTCTTTGTACGTGGCGAGCATGTTGAAGTCGGTTTTTTGGCCCATGGGCACGTCGAATGCCACCTGAAGCTTAGTCCCCGGCGTTATCTGTTGCTCTGCCATGTATTCTCCCCTAGTCGCGGGCGCCGATATCATCGTCGTGCGCGATGCGCATTGGGCTATTGTAACTGCTTTGTCGCAGGTTTCGATGCGCGGTGCGTGAAATGCTGAGATGAGGGGCAGCGGGCAGGGCCAGCCGGCACGGCTGGCGCCGTACGAGCGTGGATTATTGGACGGTTTTTGGGCTTTTGGCAGCCGATTTCGTCCGAAAATCCACTGTCATTCGGTTGGCGTCCGATTATCCACGCTCGTGTGTCAGAAAATCCACGCTCATCCGGCGGGCGCAACTACGGCCATCGATATTCGCTAGCGCATCTGCCCTGCACGCTCCGTTAGTCGATACTTGCGATTGCGGCTCGTCGCCGCTGCCGTAGGCTCAATCTCGCCCTGAGCAATAAGCGCATTAACGCGCGTCCTAACTTGAGAGACGGTAAGCCCCGTGTGCCCTGCCAGCTCGCGCGTTCCCAACTCGTCATAGCGCTTGAGGGCCGCCATGATCAGGTCCCCACCATGATCGGCCTGCTCAACCTTGGAGCGATAGAGGACAACCTTAAACCGGTCAAAACCAGGGCAAAACAGGGGCTCGGCCAGACCGTGCGCACGCATGGCATCGACCATCATCGGGATGCCCGATCCGTTGCCCTCGGCAGGAGAGCCCGCACCGTCGGGCAATGGGACAAGCGACATGAGCTTCACGAGCGTCGCGTTGCGGCACCGAGAACTACCGTCAAACAGATTCTCGCGAGTTTTTCCGCCATAAAGACCGCCAGGGTTCGTCACCTCGATACGGTCATCAAAGACGTCAACAGCGATCGACTGTCCACAGAACCGATCTCTGTATTCTCGGTGGATTACGGCGTTGGCAATCGCCTCACGCAAGACTTCCTCGGGAATCTCCAGCGAGTCGATACGCGAGACGCCTTGAACGGTCGAGGTGCGACGCAGGTTTTTGGCGACAGCCGCGACAGCATCCGAAATCATCTCGCCCAGGGTGCCCTCGCAGACTGTGCGGTCCATGAACCTCAACGACCCCGCCGCGCCCTTTTGAGTTCCCGCATGGACAGCTACATCAATAAAGAGCTTAGGATAGAACTGCTGAGGGTAAACGCCCGCGGCAAGGAGGCCAGCCTTGGTAACATTGCCCTGGGGGTCGAGGAAATTCAGACGCTCCATCTTTGTCTTCCTGTCCGTCGCACCGTGCATCGCTCGAGGCGTCAACGAATAGGCACGCTCTATCGTGCGGTCGACCAGCGACTCGTCGAGATCGCCCACACTCGTGCCGGGCACCGTATCGCGATCGCTAGGACTCGTCCGTTCGTATGACGACAGCGCCAAAACCTCGGTCGACGAAAGCGGCACGTCTTTGTCATCGATGCGCTTGTAGCTGCCGCCCTGGGCGCCCCGTTCTATTACATAGCAAGGCTTGCTCGACGGGTCGAGCTCCTCGATTGTGATGACGAGAACAACGGTGCCCCGAAGCTCCACGCGCTCAATGGTGTATTTGGGCGGATTGGCCAGCTTTCCGCGACCGCCGGCATCGCCCATGCCCGCCACGAATTGGTTGAGCACTTTCTCGGTCTCAAAGTTTGCAACTGGGACAAAACCCGCGCGCTCGCTCACTCCGAGCACGATGATGCCGCCGGCGGTATTCGCGAATGCGCTAACCGTTTCCCATACGTCGCGGGAAAGCGTCGTGGCGCTCTCTTTCACTTCGACGCTAAGGTCATCCGAGCCCATGCGCTTTAATGACTCGAGCAGACCGGCCAGCTCGCTTTCGTTCATCTGCACGTCCTTTCGCTCGGTCCGGCGGAGAATGCTGCAGACGGATTTCCCTCGTCTCTCAGTTATCTCTCGTAATTATCTCTCGTCTTTCTGTTATCTCTCGTATTAGATATGAGTGAAAGATGAGAGATAAGATATCTCTACCTGCTTCATTAAATCATGTTTTTGCTGGTGGAACAATCGATATTGAGACAATACCATGGTTGCTTGTCTCTTTGCTGTTGAGCTATCTCTCGTAATTATCTCTCGTCTTTAATCTATCTCTCGTGTTAGTGACGAATGAGAGACGAGAGATGCGTGAGTGATGCATGAGCGTGGATTATTGGACGGTCAGAAAATCCCTCAAACAAAAAACGGGGCCGGCCTTACGCCGAGCCCCGTTTTCAAACGGTCAGTTAGTTATCCAACGCGCGAGCATAGCAGTCAACATTACGCCGCCGCGAACACTCCCAAGCCCGTTCCGATGATGCAGATTGCGAAGATGCCCAAGATGATCCAAATGGTCTTGACGCCCTTTTTATAGAGGGCAACGCAAGCGAACGTTGCCAGCAAGGACAGCAGACCGGGGAAGATCGAATCGAACAGATCCTGCAGGACAATCTCCGAACCACCCACGTCAAAGGTCAAAGCAGTGGACAGCGAGACCTGTGCCGCAATCATGGCGCCGATAACGGTCATTCTGAGGACACCGGCAGCATGCGTCATGCGAGACATAAGGTTGTTCTCTTCGGACTGCTGCAAAAACTTGGTTCCCAAGTCGTAACCCAGATGGGCTGCGACGATACGCGTTGCAAAGTTAATCACGGAGTAGAGAAGGAAGACGGAGACGGGAAGGGCGAGCGCGACGGCAGTTGCCGTGCCTGTACCCGTAATGACGGCAAACGCGCAGCCAAGCACGCCGGAGGTATAGACCTCGGGAGGAACCGCCGCGCCGACCATGATGGCACCCATGAACATGGACTCCAAGGCAGCACCAACGATAACGCCCTGTTGAACGTCACCAAGAATCAAGCCAACGAACAGCTCGTAAACAACGGACGGCCAGGCATTGTAATGCCAAATAACTGCTCGTCCATGGACGCCATAATGCGACCAGTGCAACTAGGAGGTACTGGGCAACTATTTTGATTAACCCCAGTAATAAGCCTGCAGGCGAGACGTTCAGCACGTCTCGCCTGCAGACAACAGCAGCAATTTGAAAGGATTAGTAATTCATCTGGTGGTAGTAGCGACGCGTGGTGAGCGGGTGGTTGCGGACGTGCTCGAGATGGCAGCTCAGGCGCTCGGTGATGGTGTAGGTGACCATCGGGGAGACGATCTTGCGGAACTCGGGGTCGCTGAACGGCAGCTCGACCTCGGCGGTGTCAAACTTGTTCACGCGGACGTTGACGCCCTTCTCGTCGGCGAGCATGTGAGTGAAGTTGTCCACGCGGTCCATGAGCTTACGGGTGTCGTCCTCGCCGTAGAGCATGATGAGGCTCGTGCCCTCCTCGCACAGCTCGATGGTGCCGTGGAAGAACTCGGCGGCGTGGATGGACTTGGTCTTGATCCACTGCATCTCCTCGAGGATGCACATGGCGTAGTCGTAGGCCTCGCCCCAGAGCATGCCGGAGCCGATCACCATGTGGTAGTCGGTGTCCTTGAAGTCCTCGGCCATGGCGGCGCAGCGCTCGTCCTGGGCGTCCTTGGCCTTGATGAGGTACGGAGCGATGTTGCCGAACTCTTCCATGAAGGTGTCGTACTTGGGGAAGGCGCCGGCGTTCTTGAGGAAGCGGGCGACCAGCGTGATCTGGTAGGTGTAGATGGCCTCGCACAGAACGTCGTCCTCGGCGAAGCTGAAGAACTTGTAATCGGCGTACTCGGTGGCCGGGGTATTGTCGTTGGAGACATACATCAGCGTGCGGGCGCCCTGCTCCTGGCAGAACTTGGCAGCCTCAATGATCTCGGGGGTGGTGCCGGTACGGGTGGAGAAGACGCAGACAGAATCCTTGTTGAAGGCCTTGGGCGGGCACGCGAGGAACTCGGCGGCGATCTCGCAGTGGACGTCGACGTCGGCCGTGGTGGTCTCGACCCAGTACTTCATCGGGAGCGTGTGGGCCCAGGTGCCGCCGCAGCCGATGAAGAAGATGTTGGAATAGCCCTGCTCGCAGACCTCGTCCACGGCAGCCTCAATCTGAGGACGGAGAGCGAGGGCATCGCTCACAACCTTCTCGTAACGAGGCTCATCGAAATTGAACATAGCAATTATCCCTTCGTTTAATAGAACGAAATTCGTTCCAATGACAACTTGTCATTTTGTTACGTATTAATACTTAATGGTCTAAATAAAAACCCTTCTAGGAAAGGGGGACCTGACTGTCTTTCATCTCGGCGAGTTTATGCTCGAATCCAAAGCCGCCGGGTTTAAGGCAATTTTTAGCTGAATAGTCAGCAGCGAACTCCATTGCATCCCGAATGATCCCCACATCGAGCGGTTGCTTTTTACTCCAGCCATGCGAGAGACAGCTCACAACAAACGCAGTGATATACGAATCTCCCGCGCCCATGGTGTCAAGCGCATCTACGGGTCTTATATTTCCCTGGTACCATCGGGAACCGTCAAAGAACACAGGCCCCGTAGATCCCCGTGTAGCAATCGTGTAGCGACAACCATGCTCTATGGCCCTCTTCAATAGAACTTGAATCTGTTGATCGCTCTCGCCGGAACAGGAAAACAGACCAAGGGTTGTAGCAGGGCAAACAAGATCGAAATATGCGTCGGTTCGATACTTATCTTTAACGGAAAAGTCGTAAACCGCCACAGCGGGAAGATCTTGAACTAGGTGCACATCATCCTGCAGCTTTGCATTGACGCTGGTAAAAACCGCATCGAATCCCTGAAGAAACTTGATATCAGAATCGTTGATGTGGGTTTTGTGCGCCCAGCAAGCCCCTGTATCGTAACCAACTTCGACACGTTCACCGTCGTAAACATTTACATCGCAAGTCTTGGTTGTCGCTTTTTCAGGCATAGATGATTGCGAAAGGTCAACGTTCAGCGAAGAAAGGGCATCGGTGATTATTCGCCCTCCCAGGTCGTTGCCGATCTCCCCAATATACGCAGCCTGTGCGCCAAGCATGCTTGCATGGGCAGCGACGTTTACGGCATTGCCACCAGGATACATAACGCCTTTGTTGAGATAGCGATCAATAACGTTGTCGCCAATTGCTGCGATTTTCACCTCAACGCCTCCCATCACGTACGGTCTTTATTAGTACTCGACCTTGCGGTAATAACGGCGGATGTCGAGCGAATGGTCACGAATTTCCTCGAAATTCTTGCTCACACGCGAGAGAATGGCATTGAGCACCACCGGAGAAAGCATCCAGCGGAATTCATCACTGATACCCGGCAACTCATAATCATGTGTATCGAATACGGTGAAATCATCCGCATATTGCTTACAGAAGCGTGCAACGCGCTCATCAAGAGGCCTAGTCTGCGCCTCCGTCATTGCGAGCGCGACACAAACGCCCGGCTCAACAAGTTCGATAGTGCCATGGAAGAACTCAGGCGATGTAACGGATTTGGTGCGCAGCCATTGGGACTCCTCGAGCACACACATGGCAAACGAATACGTGGGGCCCCACAGATTGCCAGAACCGATCCAGATCTGATACGGGTCGTCCTTGTGCTTCAGAGCATATGCGCGAGCCATCTCGTCAGCGTTCTTGCCGACGGAAACGAGAGCAGCAGGGAGATTCACAAGCTCATCAGCGAAGCGATCGTAGTCATCGAAAAAGCCCCTGTTCTTGAGAATCTTTCCAATCAGAAGGTACAGCACGAGCTCCATAGGACGACCCTGCTTATAGATCACTCCATAATCGGAAAGTTCACCAAGCGGTGAACCGTCCACGCCAAGCGTAGAGACAATGGTGCAGCCTGCGTCTTTTGCCGCCTTTGCCGCTGCGACCGTCTCTTTGGTGTCGCCCGACTTGGACGCCATGAACGCCAAGGTCCCCTTACCGATGCGCCGATTGCCAACCGTGAGGAAATCTGCCGAAACTTGGGGCTGGACGGGAATATCGGACATAACAGAAACCATATAGTCAAACGGCTGCATCATCGCAAGCGAGCCACCTGACGAGGTGAAGAAAATCGAATCGAAACCCTTTTCGCAAATTTCGTCAGCAATGCGTTCAATTTCGGCACGTTGATTGTAGATATAAGCACCGTTATCGAGAATTGCCTGTTCATCAAATGAAACCATGAGATATACCTTTCTAATTCAATTGGGCCAGACGGCGAAATCAACCATTTAGATTGCAAACACTCCGAAGAAGGAGCCGACGATACCAACCGCCATGAGAATAACGAGAATCCAAGCAATTTTGACCTTGTGCTGGACGAGTTCGTAAACTCCAAGTGTCACAAGCAGCGGCAGCAGGCTCGGCATGATACCGTCGATGATGCTTTGGATAGTCTGCGCACTGTCGCCGGTACCGAGAGAACCAGCCACGCTGACCGATACAAGGTTGGGCACCATAGCGCCGATAACCATAAGACCGAGAATTGCAGCCCCCATAGTGAGCTTTGGCATAAGACCAGATTTCTCGATCTTGCTCAAGAAACTGGTTCCGAATCCATAGCCCCATTTAAGGCAGAACCAACGAATCAGATAATGCGGAACATTGAATACGACAAGGAAGAGAAGCGGGCCGAGAATGTTACCCTGCATAGCAAGCGACACACCCAAGCCAGTGGCGATGACACGCAACGTTCCCCAGAACAGAGAGTCACCGATGCCGGCCAGCGGGCTCATAAGAGCGGCCTTTACGCTGTTGATGGAGGATTCGTCAAAATCCTCTTCGTTAGCGTTTGCCTCTTCCATCGCTGCCGAAATGCCCAGAATTAATGTTGAGACATAAGGAGTGGTGTTGAAGAACTCCATGTGACGCTTAGCAGCAGCAGCCTGGTCATCCTTATTCTTATACACGCGACGAATGATGGGAAGCATGGAGAAGCAGTATCCCATGTGCTGCTGGCGCTCGTAGTTCCAGGAGTACTCCATCGTAAGCGAACGGAAAAATACCGATTTTAGATCACGCTTTGTAATCTTGTTGGAACTGGTGTCATTAGAAGTCGTCATCGTCGAAGCTCCCTTCCGAACTAAGCTGTGGCGTCTGAGCAATGAAGTTTGGCTGGACCACCACGAGGATTACTGCGAGGCAAAGCCCAATGATGGCAATACCAAGGATTGGAATGCTCATGTAGGCACAGAGCGCAAACCCGAGCACGAAGAAAATAGCAGTCTGCTTGTTGACAATCATTGAAGCGAGCAGTGCAATGCCGAGCGCAGGGATGAATCCACCCGCAATAACCAGGCCGTTACTTACAAACTCGGGAATTGCGTTAAGCACCGCGTTCATAACCGGCGTTCCGAGATAGAAAGCAAGGGAGCACACGAAAAAGCGAGGAAGCGATTTGACGATGAATCCACCAAGCAGATGCATCCGCTCCATACCTTTGAGGTCGCCCTTTGCCACGCAGTCGTCCGCTTTATGGACGAAAAACGGCATCACGATCAGCGTAAGCGCGTTATCAATGATGAGATAAAGCGACGCAATCGGGAAAGCGAGCGTCAGCGCAACTTCAGCGCCTTGACCCGTCGAAATTGCAAAGGCAGTGCCCAAAATACCACCGGTGATAACGTCAGGCGGAACGGCCGCCCCGATGGTAACCGATCCAATGAACACCATTTCAAGCGTGGCGCCGACAATAATGCCCGTCTGCAAATCACCCATCACAAGACCGATGAGGACGCCCGTGACAATCGGGCGAGAAGCAAGGCAAGTGCCAAGTGCCCACTCAAATGTCACGCACATTGCGACGAGGCCGATAAGGATCGCTTGAGTCAACATGAGGGATCCCCTTTCTATTGTATGTGCTTAAATCAAAATCTTCTCGTCTCTAGGTACCTGCCTGATCTCCACCTCGATTCCGGCATCACTGAGCTCATGTAGAAGCTCCACGTCGCGATCGGTAGCGAAAACCGTTGAAGATAGGCGTACATCTGCACCCTCACGCGGCTTCGTTCCTCCAATGTTGATATGCTCGATTTCGCTGTAGCCCTTTGCCAGACGGTAAGCATCTTCGATGCTTTCAACGACAATGAACAAACGGTACTTATCGGTCACACCGCTCCTAAGAGCCTCGATAGAATCATCGACCGATTTGATAACCAATTTGACGCCTGCCGGACGTGCCAGCTTAAGCGTCGTCTTGCGCACGTCATCTTTCACAACCGCATCGCAGGCAATCAAAATGCAATTGGTGTCAAGCTCTTGCGTCCAAGTCATGGCAACCTGACCATGAAGCAAGCGATGGTCAACTCTCAGCAGCTTAATCATCTTTGTTCCTTTCTCAAAAATCCTCGTCTTCTTCTACCGAATTTGGCAGCGAACATAGGCATGTGCCCTTTTGGCGGACACTTGAAACCAATGCAGCGAGCTCGGCGTCATCAAGTGTGCTCAATTTCGAAAACACTTCGAGCACTAGTGGTAGCGACATGCCGGCAATGAGCCTTAGAGAATCGTCACCCAACCTTTCCATAAAAGCGTTATTCACTGACCCACCATAGACATCAGTGATGACAATCCACTGGTCTGCTGGGTCGCGAGAACGGTCCCAAAAATCTATCAACTCGTTTACATCCATCGTGTCCTCATCGACATATGCGCATAGCACCTTAACGCGAGGATCTTCACCGCAAAATAGCTGGAGCGTTTCACGCATCGCTCTAGCAAGTGGCCCATGGCTGGCCAAGAGCAACTTCCTCATTTATCTCCCAATCTCAGTCAATCATCTGTTAATAGAACGTTATATTTTGTATTGTTATCTACAGTATCCTCGAAACTTTCGCTTTGTCAAGACAGATCAATCAAGCTTCCTAAGCGGTAATAATTCGCCCGTAAACGGCAAAAAAACGCCCCTTTGTCGGGGCGTTTTCAATCTCTTGTTATTCGGTTAAGAAAGATCCGGGGTTTGGCTTTCGCTAGAGATAAAACTTTAAGCGCTCAGTGCAGTACACCTGCCGCGAAATAAACAATGGCACTCCCTGCGCGCTGCAACGCTTATCTACAAATAATAAAAGGGCAGATCCCGGCTTTACATTCAAATGTTCTGCCTCGTAAGCACTTGCAAAGCACACCTGCAACGTTCGCTCGTTATTGCCAAGTTCGATATGGCGTCTTCCCAGCACCTCAAGTAGAGAACCCGATAAATCTTCATGTTCCAAAAAGGCAAGAGAAGGAGTGTAGCTATTGGTTTCCAACATCGTTGGCACGCCATCGACTAAGCGCAAACGTCTAGTCTGAAGAATATTCTCGTCCTCCTGGACCTGAAGAAAACGCACGTCGCGCAGCGTAGGATAAATCCAAGCTACTTCGAGCACTACGGTAGAAGGCTTTTTATTTTCTTGAATGCAGGAATGGGTGAAGCTTTCCTGGTCATCGGCTGCATAGGCATTGCGTGTCGTGGTAACAAAAGTCCCTTTCCCTCGCGTGCGCTCAACGATATCGGCATCCTCTAGTTCCTTGATTGCCGATCGAACAGTAATACGACTAACGCCATATTCCTCCATAAGCTCCGTCTCAGTAGGAAGCTTATCCCCTTCGCTATATACGCCACTTTCTATTCGACTCACAAGATCGTGAACGATCTGCTTATACAATGGAACAGCGCTCTCCACTTTAACCATTATTCAACCTATTGCTTTCTACACTCAACGGCTTCAAGTCCCCGCCAATTGATGCCGAGTTGATTAGCCTTAATCGAAAAGAAGTATTTGAAATAATCACCCAACATCACCTGCTTAGTAAAGTGCACTGGCTTACCAGTGCTCATATAAACGGTCTCACTCAATATAAACATCGCAGCTTCTCCTGCGATATTAAGGATGCGCTTCTCCTCATCCGTAGCAAGCCCTGCTTCAAGCACAATAGACGGGAAACAATTATCCTCTAGTCGCAGCCCCGTCTCTCTCTCAATCGTTTCATAAAGTGATGCGTTCTCCATATCGACACCCAGTAAAAACCCGAAGTTCTTTACTGGAAGATAAATATGTTCAATCATTGCATTTATGTGGTTAATTGACCTCACGCGTTTGAGGTAAACCGCAGATTCATTCTCTTCCATTCGCAAATGACGACGGACGGCAACGGGCGGCTCGACCTCCTGAAGAGCGAGAACACGAGACGAGGTTTCGATATTATTTTCATGGCAAAAATAAGTGAAACCCTTAAACGTGCTCAAGCTCGAGACGATTTTAGGCTGCCGGATAAATGTGCCCTTGCCATGACGCGTATCAAGCACGTCGTCATCCACAAGAGTTTGAATTGCCTTCCGTATCGTCGCACGGCTAACCTCGTATTCTTCGCAAAAACCATTTTCGCTAGGCAACACGCCACTTTCGGAAAACTCGCCCATCTCAATACGGCGGCGCAAATCATCAGCTACTTGTACATATAGCGGCACAGCACTAGTCGGGTTAATCATAACGTTCTCCGTATAACATTCTATGAAACTTTTATACGTTATAAGATAACCTATTACGTATTATTTTGAAAGAAATAGACGGTTCAATCTTATTTTTGAACCGTCTACAATATCAAACACTCCATATGAAGGTGTCGAATGCCACTTGTGGCGCAAACAAGAGGGGCATTTGGCAAAAATGCCCCATTTCGCCTTGAAGTCGCTACCGTGAAATGCCAACGAGCCGCATGGTCGAGTCCAAGCAAATACGACCTCAAGCGGCCAGCTACGGCATGGCTCCCTAGAACGAGACTGCGACATTTGTTTGCATTGTTTTACGAACGCAACATAACGAATTATTTCCGAGCAAAATAACGACCGCTGAAAGCTGCTTTAGTAGTTCATCTTGTGGTAGTAGCGACGCGTGGTGAGCGGGTGGTTGCGGACGTGCTCGAGATGGCAGCTCAGGCGCTCGGTGATGGTGTAGGTGACCATCGGGGAGACGATCTTGCGGAACTCGGGGTCGCTGAACGGCAGCTCGACCTCGGCGGTGTCAAACTTGTTCACGCGGACGTTGACGCCCTTCTCGTCGGCGAGCATGTGAGTGAAGTTGTCCACGCGGTCCATGAGCTTACGGGTGTCGTCCTCGCCGTAGAGCATGATGAGGCTCGTGCCCTCCTCGCACAGCTCGATGGTGCCGTGGAAGAACTCGGCGGCGTGGATGGACTTGGTCTTGATCCACTGCATCTCCTCGAGGATGCACATGGCGTAGTCGTAGGCCTCGCCCCAGAGCATGCCGGAGCCGATCACCATGTGGTAGTCGGTGTCCTTGAAGTCCTCGGCCATGGCGGCGCAGCGCTCGTCCTGGGCGTCCTTGGCCTTGATGAGGTACGGAGCGATGTTGCCGAACTCTTCCATGAAGGTGTCGTACTTGGGGAAGGCGCCGGCGTTCTTGAGGAAGCGGGCGACCAGCGTGATCTGGTAGGTGTAGATGGCCTCGCACAGAACGTCGTCCTCGGCGAAGCTGAAGAACTTGTAATCGGCGTACTCGGTGGCCGGGGTATTGTCGTTGGAGACATACATCAGCGTGCGGGCGCCCTGCTCCTGGCAGAACTTGGCAGCCTCAATGATCTCGGGGGTGGTGCCGGTACGGGTGGAGAAGACGCAGACAGAATCCTTGTTGAAGGCCTTGGGCGGGCACGCGAGGAACTCGGCGGCGATCTCGCAGTGGACGTCGACGTCGGCCGTGGTGGTCTCGACCCAGTACTTCATCGGGAGCGTGTGGGCCCAGGTGCCGCCGCAGCCGATGAAGAAGATGTTGGAATAGCCCTGCTCGCAGACCTCGTCCACGGCAGCCTCAATCTGAGGACGGAGAGCGAGGGCATCGCTCACAACCTTCTCGTAACGAGGCTCATCGAAATTGAACATCCCTTACTCCTAACTCACTTAGATGAACCCTTCATTCATCCCATAACGTTATAATACTTTATATAACTAACTATGCAAGTATTATTTTGCTTCTGCTCTTTCCTCAAGCCCCTTAAAACAACAATCGGCGTTGTTGGACACAGCGCGCAAGTTCATTGAACGATTCAATGTGCATCGTCTCTGGTTAAATGACGTCTTATGCAAATACCTTTAATCCGCTTGAGGCCGACGAATCTTTTGACTGCCCGCAGAAGCTTTCCCGGAATTCCCTATGGATAGACGCACCGGCAATCGCTTCGTTATCTGGCTTATTGCGCATTGCCGGGGCGTCTGGGAGAAAGCACAATCTACCGCGTGGTCAACTAGCGTTTCATCGGAATCGACCGCATCCGCGCCAAATACTAAATCGCAATCGTTGAAACTCGTCCGATCATATGGCGGCAATTTCTCGCCATAAAAATGCGTACGAAATAAGGGGGCAGCCGTTTGCAACTTGCTTTATTCGTAAATGTTTTTACTGAAAAAACAATCACCAACCAAACAGCACTATTAACAGCACTATTAATTGTTTGGCTCTTTGCTGTACAGCCATCTTTCGTATACGTCTCTCGTCTATCTCTCATCTCACGGTTGGAGACGAAAGGTATGCGGGAGTGGATAATTGGACGACATTTGGGACTGCGACGGATTATTTCGTCCGAAAATCCACGCTCATTTGGCGGGACACGCGGGGCCCATGCCAATCCGCCGGCATCGTCTTCAGTTCGCTGCAGTGCCGCGGTCCCATATGGGTATACTCTCGAGGATTCGACTCGATTCGCCCCCGCTGGGGCGTCAAAGGAGACTGCATATGCTCACCACCTCAACCGACCCGCGCGCCGCTGCCGCCGCACTGCTGGTGCCCGGCACCACCTGCCACGGCTTTGCCGTCGAGCGCTGCGAGACCGTACCCGAGCTCGACTCGGACGCCTACGTGCTGCGCCACGCCGCATCGGGCGCGCGCCTGCTGTACCTGGCGTGCGACGACGAGAATAAGGCTTTTGCCATTGGCTTTAAGACGCCGCCGGCCGATTCTACCGGCGTGTTCCATATTCTTGAGCACTCGGTGTTGTGCGGATCGGCTAAGTTCCCCGTCAAGGAGCCGTTTGTCGACCTGATCAAGAGCTCCATGCAGACGTTTCTCAACGCCATGACCTACCCCGACAAAACCATCTACCCTGTCGCCACCACCAACGAGCAGGATCTGTACAACCTGATGGACGTGTATCTGGACGCGGTGTTCAACCCGGCCATCTATACCAAGCCCACCATTTTTGAGCAGGAGGGCTGGCACTACGAGCTGGACCTGCCGGAGAACGCCGAGGGCGAGGGCGACGCCAGCTCCACGAGCCTGCGCGAGGGCACGCTGCGCTATAACGGCGTGGTGTTCAACGAGATGAAGGGCGCGCTGTCCGACCCCATGAGCGTGCTGGACGACGCCGTCAACGCCGCGCTCTATCCCGACACCGCCTATGCGCATGAGAGCGGCGGCGACCCGCGCGCGATTCCCGCGCTCACCTACGAGCAGTTCCTGGATACGCACGCGCGCCACTACAATCCTTCCAACTCTTATATAACGCTCTACGGCGACCTAGATGTGGACCGCGCGCTGGCGTTTTTGGACGAGCGTTATCTGTCGCAGCCGAGCGCTGCGAGCCGCCGCATGGACGCTGCCGTTGCCGCCGGCGAGGACCCGTCCACGCTGGCACCCAATCCGCTGGACGTGCAGACGCCCGTGACCTGCGAGTATAAGCGCGTCGAGATGGCCACCACGCCCGAGAACGCCCTGGTGGGCCTGGGCCTGGTGCTGGGCAGCGCGCTCGACCGCAAGCGCACGATCGCCGCGGACATCCTGTTCGAGGCGCTGCTGGGCTCCAACGAAGCGCCGGTTAAGAAGGCCATTCTGGCCGCCGGCCTGGGCGGCAACGTGGTGAGCTACACCGCGGCCGAGAGCCTGCAGCCCTACGAGCTCATCATGCTGCAAAACGCGCAGCCCGGCGTGGCGCGCGAGCTGCGCCGCGTGTTCCAGGACGCCTGCCGCGACCTGTGCGAGCACGGCGTTCCGCGCGAGCGCCTGGAAGCCATCATCAGCAGCAACGAATACGACCTGCGCCAGCGCGACTACGGCATCGCCGACGGCGTGGCCATTGCGTGCGACGCGCTGAGCACCTGGCTCTACGATGACGACGCCGCGACGCTGGCGCTCAAGTACGGCCCGGTGTATGAGGAGCTGCGCGGCGACCTGGACGGCAGCTATTTTGAGGACCTGCTGCGCGAGCTGGTGCTGCAGAACGATCACATGGCACTGGTCGAGCTGGTGCCGGTGGACGCCGCCGAGGGTTCGGAGGGTGCCGAGGCCGCCGAGCTGGCAGCCAAGCGCGATGACATGACCGATGCCGAGCTGGCCGACGTGGTCGAGCGCACGGCCGCGCTGCGTGCCGCGCAGGAGGCGGAAGACACGCCCGAGGACAAGGCCACGCTGCCGCGCCTGCGCGTGTCCGACATTGGCGAGGCGCGCCCCGAGCCGCCGCTGATCGTGGACACGACCGCGCCCATCCCCTGCCTGCGCCACGGCATCCCCACCAATCGCTTGGCCTACGCCATGCAGTATTTCGATCTGGGATGCGTCGCGTTTGAGGACCTGCCCTATGTGACGCTGCTCTGCCGCCTGCTCAAGCAGCTGCCCACGCGCGAGCATTCGGCCGAGGAACTCGACAACTTGCTCGCCGGCAAGCTCGGCTTTTTGAGCTTTACGACCGAAGTCATGACCCAGCCCGACGTGGACGGTGTGCGCCCCTACCTGCTGGTGAGCGCCGGCGCCCTGTCCGAGAAGATCGATGCGCTGGCGAGTCTGCCGCGCGAGGTATGGTCGAGCACGCTTTTGGCAGACGCCGACGCCGACCGCGTGCGCGACGTGCTCACGCAGATTCGCATTGGGCTTGAGCAGGGCTTTATCAACAACGGTCACTCGGCGGCGCTCGGTCGCGCGATGAGCTACAGCTCGCCTTCGGCCGTGGTGCGCGAGCAGCTTTCGGGCGTGGACTTCTACCTGTTCCTGCGCGATTTGCTCGAACACTTTGACGAGCGCGTGGACGGGCTGCGTACCAAGCTTGCCGAGCTGGCGGAGCGCATCTTTGTGGCCGATGGCTGCATGGCGAGCTTTACCGGCAGCGACGAGGACTTTAACGCGTACTGGGATGCCGCGGGCGACCTGGGGCTGGGTGCGGGCGATGGTGCCGGCCGCGACGCGCTCGCGGTGCCGGCGCCGCGCGACCGCCACGAGGCTTTCGTGATCCCCAGCGACATCTGCTTTGCCGCGCGTGCGTGCGATCCGCGTCGCTTGGGGCTCGACGTGACAGGCGCTTGGGCCGTGGCTGCCAACGCGCTCTCCTACGACTACCTGTGGAACGAGATCCGCGTTAAGGGCGGCGCGTACGGCTGCGGATTCCGCGCGGCCGGCGAGCGCCAGGTGGCGTTCTACACCTACCGCGACCCGGCAATCGACCCCTCGATTGAGCGCGTGGAGCGCGCGGGTGCATGGCTTGGCAGCTTTGAGCCCGACGAGGCCGCCTTTGAGGGCTTTATCGTGAGCTGCGTGAGCGGCATGGACGCGCCCGTGAAGCCGTACGCGCTCACCAAACGCCGCAACACGACCTACCTGGCCGGACTCGATCCGCATGCACGCGAGGAGCGCCGCGCCCAGATGCTTGCCGCCACGCCCGGTGAGCTGCGCTCGCTCGGCGCCGACGTGACGCGCATCGCAGCCGAGTCGCCCACCTGCGTCTTTGGCGGCCGCGACGTCATCGCAAAGAGCAACGCCGGCTTTAACGTCATCGACCTGCTGGGCTAGCCACAGCAAGCAAAACCACCACAAAGGGGACAGGCACCTTTGTGGTGGTTTCGACATTTGCCCAGATAAAACCTGCCAAAATAAACCTGTCCCTTTTTGGTAGGTTTGGGAGAGGGGGCTGAAATGGATAAGGCTGAGTTGCGGCGGGCGGTGATTGCTCGGCGCGATGCGATTGATTTGGATGTTCGGAAGGCAAAGTCTGCTGTCATTTGCACGCGGCTGGTTGAGCTGCTGGGCCGCTTGGATGCCGCGGCGCCGCGCACCGTTGCCGTCTATGCCGCGATGGGTTCCGAGGCAGACCCTGCCGCGTTTGCCGCTGCGGCCGCCGCGCGCGGCTGGCGCGCAGCCTATCCGTGCATGCTCTCGGCAGCCGAAGCCGCAGCTTGTGGCCAGCGTATGTGCATGCGGGCAGTTGCCGCCGACGATGCGTCCGCGGCTCCGTTTATCACTCATCCCACGCGAACCTTCGCTGCCGCGGACATCGGCAGCAACCGCTTCCCCATCGTGCCTGCCGAAGCACTCGACATGATTGTTGTGCCGCTCGTGGCCTTCGACCAAACCGGCGCGCGCCTGGGCTACGGCGGCGGCTGCTACGACCGTTACCTGTCCATGCTCTCGCCCGCATGTCAAATCGTCGGCATCGCCTTTGACGAACAGCGCATCGACCACGTCCCCACCGACGTCCACGACCTGCCGCTGCCCAACATCGTCAGCGCCTAAATGTCGTTGTATCGCACCCGCAAGATAAGCGTGGAAAAACTCCCACTTTGGGACTGTTCGGGGGCAAAAAACGGGAGATTATCCACGCTCATTATTCAAACGTCCGATAATCCACGCTCGTATGTCTGAAAATCCACGCTCAATCAACGCGCGTCCAGATTTCCGCGCTCGTGTGTCCGATTATCCGCGCTCGTGCAGCTTAACGCCCCGCAACCGCCTCAACATGCACGCGGCACGCCGGCAACTTTGAGCTTGCGATCGAGCTTTGCCGGATCCCTCAGATCATCCCAGCACAAGCGCACGATCCTGCAGTTATCAAGCAGCGAAAGCCTCGACTCGCGCTGGCGCTCATCAAACTGCGCCTTTGCGAGCTTGCCCTCCTCCGCTGCCTTCTCGCTTTTAACGAATCCGTCAAATTCCCCGATGATCAGCCGATCTTCCACGCGCCACAAGTAGTCGACGCGATACGGCCGTCCCGGCTCAACCGGGTCGAACAGCTCAATTTGCAGCTCCGGCGTCTGCCAGCCGCGCTCGATCATCAGGGCGCGCGCCTTGGACTCGCCACCGCTTTCCGACAGGCCATCGGCATACCGTGCAACCCTGCGCGCCGTCACAACACCGCGACGATTTAAGCCAAGCTTGTTGACTGCCTCAACGAGATGCTCCTTCGACAACAGCTGCTCATGAAGCGCCGAGTCCGCAATGATCAGTCCCTCGACAAACGATGCATCGACCAGGCAATCCGTAATCGTTTGATCGATATCGGTCACGGCAATGTCCATCTGGGTGGCCCGTGTTTGACGAACATAACGATGGCGAACGACCTGAGAGTCCGGCGTCGTTGATTGTGCCGGTGCCACGGCGATATGGATGTGCGTCAAATTGGCATGCGAAACCGAAAGGCCATAGATAACAGCCGCCGTATAGGAGCAAAACGTCCAGTCGGGATGCTTTTGCGCAAGGGCCCGCACCCGATGCAGATAACGCTGTCGAAACTTGAGTTCGGACCAATATTCCGGACGCGCATACAGCCCTGGCATGACCGCCTCGAGACTTCCCGCCGCCACCCGTCGCTCAATCTGCTTTGCCTCCGCCGCAGTTCGCGCGTACACGCAGCTCATCTGCTGTTCGCATGCCTTAATGTGACCTGCAAGTCTTTGATTCGCCGTCATGTTTGCCATGTCGCCTCCAAACTCTTGGAACGGCGCCAACGTACCAGACGGTTTCATGCGAAGTCTGACCAAATGCTGTCCAGCAGCTGACCAAATGCTTGACGGTTTTGGACGTTTTAGGCCAATGCTCTATATCTGCAGGTAGAGCGGTTGTCCAGAGGTCCCTGTCTCCACATCTTTATGCCTCAAAAGCCGTCGATTTCCTTAAAAGAAAATATGCTGTGGCTCGAAACTACCTAGTTTGCGATGCTGTCCGTAAACACTCGACGCGTGGTGCTGCCGCCTACGACAGCCGCAGAAAAATCGAGCGTGGAAAATCTCCCACTTTGGGCCTGTTCCTCGACCAAAAGTGGGAGATTATCCACGCTCATTCAACATGCGTCCGATTATCCACGCTCGTCGCGTAGCGGCCACGATAACCGCCGCAGCCACAGCCACGACAGCGGCCTAGTGCTCTTCGCCGGCGCGGGCCAGGTCGTAGGGCGTGGTCTGGTAGACGTAGTAGTTGAGCCAGTTGGTGTAGAGCAGCTGAGCCTGGCTGCGCCAGACGTTGCGCGGCTCGGCGGTGGGGTCGTCACCCGGGAAGTAATGCGCCGGCACCTGAGGGTTGAGTCCGCGCTTCACGTCGCGCTCGTACTCCAGGCGTAGCGTGTCGGTGTCGTACTCGGGGTGGCCAAAGACAAAGAAGCGACGGCTGTCGGTCGACTTGACAATGTACAGGCCTACCTCGTCGGACACGGCCACGACTTCAAGCTGCGGCTCGGCCTCCACGTCCTCGCGACGCACATCGGTGTTGCGCGAATGCACGGCATAGAAACGGTCATCGAAGCCGCGGACCAGCGGGCTTTGCGGCTTCACCAGATAATGCTCGAACACGCCGCTCGCCTTTGCCGGCAGGTCGTGCTTCTGGATACCGTAGTGATGGTAGAGCCCCGCCTGTGCGCCCCAACAAATATGCAACGTAGAGTGCACGTGCGTGGTGGACCAATCCATGATCTGGCAGAGCTCGGGCCAGTAGTCGACCTCCTCGAACGGCATCTGCTCCACCGGCGCGCCCGTGATGATCAGGCCGTCATAGTGGATGTCGCGGATGTCGTCGAACGTACGGTAGAACGTCTCCAGGTGGCCGGCACTCACATGCGTGGCCTCGTGCGTCTTGGTGCGCAGCAGGTCCACCTCCACCTGCAGCGGCGTGTTGGAGAGCTTGCGCATGATTTGCGTCTCGGTGGCGATTTTGGTGGGCATGAGGTTGAGGATGAGCACGCGCAGCGGACGGATGTCCTGGTGCAGCGCGCGATACTCGGTCATGACAAAGATGTTCTCGCTCTCGAGCTGCGCGGCTGCAGGGAGGGCGTCGGGAATACGAATGGGCATGGATGCTCCTTACGAGTCAGTTGCAGCTATGGTACAACGACCGGCCCCATCTGCGCGAGCACATCGCCCCGCGATGCCGTCGGCGGCCCAAATCACTCCAAAAGCAGAGATTAAGGCATGTCCCAAAAATCACGGCGCTTTAGTCTAGCAAAGTGGCAGCAGGACGTTACAATGGTTCGACGCGAAAAACTCGGCCGAAAGGATACATATATGTACCAGACGCGTAAGATCGGGGTGGTCGGCCAGGGCCACGTAGGAGCACATGTCGCCAACAGCCTGCTCATGCAGGGCATTGCCGATGAGCTGTACCTGTGCGATATCAACGAGACCAAGGTGACATCCGAGGTCCAGGACCTGCGCGACTCCCTTTCGTTTGTCCCGTACAACACCAAGATCGTCAACTGCTACGACCACTACGAGGAGCTGGCCTGCTGCGACGTCATCGTCAACGCTGCCGGCAAGGTCGCGCTGGCCGCCGGCAACCGCGACGGTGAGCTGTTCTTTACCACCGACGCCGCCCGCACCTTTGCCAAGCGCATCGTCGACGCCGGCTTTGACGGCATCTTCGTGAGCATCTCCAACCCCTGCGACGTCGTGTGCACCGAGCTGTGGCACCTGACCGGCTACGATCCCAAGAAGATCATCGGCTCGGGCTGCGGTCTGGACTCCGCCCGCCTGCGCACCGAGATCTCCAAGAAGGTCGGTGTGAGCCCCAAGTCCATCGACGCCTACATGATCGGCGAGCATGGCTTTAGCCAGCTGGCCGCCTTTAAGGCCGCAACCATCGCCGGCAAGAGCCTCAACGAGCTTCAGGCCGAAAACCCCGACAAGTACGCCTTTGACCACATGGAGGTCGAGGAGCTCGCGCGCAAGGGCGGCTATGTGACCTACCAGGGCAAGCAGTGCACCGAGTACGCCGTCGCCAACTCCGCTGCGCGTGTCTGCGCCGCCGTGCTGCACAACGAGCATGCCGTGCTTTCGGCCTCCACGCTCATGACCGGCCAGTATGGCGAGGAGGGCATCTTCACCTCCCTGCCGTGCGTGATCGGCGCCGAGGGCGTCGAGGAGGTCTACACGCTCGACCTTTCCGAGCACGAGCTCGAGGGCTTCCACAAGAGCTGCCAGCACATTCGCGACAACATCGCCCAGCTCGACTGGTGGGATGCCGAGGCCTACGACGCAAAGTAGTTCGCCGGTTGACGCGGCAACTCGCTCATAACGGACGCAATGCAGGGCGGGCCGTGCCGGAAATCCCCGGCACGGCCCGCTTTTTTGGCTCACTCGACACGCTCGCAGATTCAGGTCTAATACTTTTCCCGCAAAGTGAGCGAGCAAAATCGGACCCCCGAAGCATCGACACTTTTCAGCTGCTATTTCCTGCGGTTTCATCGAGATTTTCCTGCGGTTTTGGCGCCAAAAAGTGCGGATGCTTCAGGGGTCCAAAATAGGTCGTTCACTTCTGGGGAAAGTATTTGACTTCGTTATCAGACAGCTGGGACGGGGTGCCGCGACGCAAACGGGACCCTCGTTTGGTGAAGGCCCCGTCGTAAAAGATTGCTTTCCCAGCTACTTAGTACTGCTCGATGCCCATGTAGCGACGAACCTCGGGGCTGTGGTCGAACACCTTGCCGCGAGCGGCGCGCAGCTCGCGGCTCATCGCGTAGAAGAAGATCGGCTCTAGGAACGAACGCACGCTGGCGGGCACCTCACCCACGCCGTACTCGAGCGCATCGAGCACCATGACCGTATCGGTATGCGTGTTGAGGAATGCGAGCGCCCGCTCCTCCATGGGGCGACACTCGCCCGATCCGAGCTGTACAAAGTAGAACACGCCGGGCTCGGTGGCTTCGAACGGGCCGTGGAAGTACTCGCCGGAGTGGATGTAGCAGCAGTGCTGCCACTGCATCTCCATGAGCGAGCAGATGGCCATGGCGTAGGTCTGGCTAAAGTTGGGGCCGGATCCCAGGATGTAGAAGAACTCGTGCTGCTGGCAGAGCTCGGCAAAGCGATCGCCCAGCTCGGCATTAACCTTCTCGCGGGCAGCGGGCAACAGCGCATCCATCTGCTTAAGGCCGGCGTACATATCGGCGAGCGCCTCGTAACCCTCCTGCTGGTGGAGCAGTTCGGCGGCGATCAGAGCGCCGATGCCCTGCGGCACCTCGGCCTGCGACACGCCCTCGCCCCAAGGGTAGACCCAGGTGGTCCACTTGCCGTTATCAATCTTGGAGCCCTCGCAGTCTGTCATGGCCACGACCTCGGCGCCGGCTGCCAGCGCCATCTCGCAACCGTCGACGACCTCCTGCGTATTGCCGCTGTGGCTGCAGGCGATGACGAGTGACTTCGGCCCTAGGCTCTTGGGGGCCATCAGGCAAAACTCGCGCGCTGTGTAGACCGTCGAGGTAAACGTGGTGGCCTCGCGCTTGAGCAGTTCGTTAGCCGGCATGAGGTCGATCATCGAACCGCCGCAGGCGATCCAAAAGACATTCTCGACCTTGCCCTTGCGCTCGATGATTTCCTGAATCAGATCGTGTGCGTTCACGGTGACGCTCCTCCTTGTGTGGCGGCTTTGAACGACAGCAGCTCGTACCTACGGTCGTTCTATGTTGTCCTATTTATACCACGCAAAGCTTCACCGGTGAAGTCATTTCGGCAAATTTGTTCTATGTTGTTCTATCTATGAACGTTAGATGTCGAACACGTAACGCGAGCCCACGATCTTTTGGCGCCCGAGCAGCAGGGGGCGCTCGTCTGCATCGGTAAAATACGCCTCCATATAAAAGAGAGGCTCGCCGACCGGCACCTCCAGCAGCGGGGCCACCTGGGCATCGGCAAGCGCGATCTCCACGGTACAGGGGTCGGACTTGAGCGGCGCGCGGCCCGAGTGGTCGGCAACGAGCGCAAAGATCGAGTTATCGGTGAGGTCCTCGGCGGCCAGCGTCTGCAGGTAGGGATGGTTGGCGAGCACAAAGGCGTTGTTCTCGAGCATGACGGGGATGCCGTCGGCCGTGCGCACGCGCTCGACCACGATAAGCTCACTGCCGGGCTCCACGCCAAAAAACGCCGCGTCCTCGCGCGTCGCCGCAACCACCGTGCGCGACACCAGGCGCGCTCCGGCCACCATATCGTTGGCAGCACAACCCTCAGTAAAACTCTGGACGTCACCCTTCTGGTGAATCTTGCGCTTGAGCTTGGGAGCGCACACAAAGGTACCCCTCCCCTGCTGGCGGTTGAGATATCCCGCGCGCGACAGCTCCTCGATGGCGCGGCGCACGGTGATGCGTCCCACGCCGTAAGACTTCGCGAGCTCCATCTCGGAAGGAATGCGCGAACCGGCCGCATACACGCCGCGCGCGATCTCGCCCTTCAGGTCGTCCATGACCTGCTGGTACAGCGGTACGGCGGACACGTCGGTGCGGCCAGCTTTATCGTCGGTTGCCATCGTTACGCTCCATCCCGCGCATGCTCGGACTCAAACTCTTCAATCGCCGCCATAAACTGCTCGCCAAAGGCGTCGGCCTTTTTCTCGCCGATGCCGTTGACCTGGATAAGCTCGTCGCGCGTCTGCGGGCGCAGGCGGCACAGGCCGCGCAGGGCCTTGTCGGAGAAGACCATATACGGCGCCATCTCGAGCTCGGTCGAGATTTCCTTGCGCAGGGCGCGCAGGCGCTCGAACAGCTCGGCATCGTCGCCCACGCGCGGGCGCTGATCCAGCTCGGCCTCCTCGCGCAGCAGATCCACCGCACGGCGAGCACGGGCCGAGGCCTTGCGCTTGGACGCGCGACGCTTAACGGTAAAGGCAAACGCCTCGTCCTCGACCTCGCCGGCACGCGGACCCAGGCCCACGACCGGGTACTGCCCCTGCGAGGTGGCCAAATAACCGCGGCCGCACAGCTGGCCGATGATGTCCTTGATGCGCCCGACCGATTCGCTCGACAGCTCACCATAGCCGCGATCCTCGTCCAGATGCATCTGGCGGATGCGCTCGGTGTTGCCGCCGTGGAGCACGTCGGCGATGAGCGACTTGCCAAAGCGCATGGGGCGCGTGGCCACATAGCGCACGGCGGCGCGGGCCATGTCGGTGACGTCCTCGACCTCGAACTTCGTGAGGCAGTTGCTGCAGTTGCCACAGCCCTCGGCCTCATCCGCGGCGGCGCCGCCCACGGCCGCATGCTCGGCCGCGGCCTCGTCGCCAAAGTAGCGCAGCATATATTCGCGCAGGCAGCCGGTGGTATTGCAGTAGCCCTCCATCTGGCTGAGCAGACGATATCGATTTTGGAGCGCCCACGCGCGTTGCTCGTCGTCGAGCGCCTCGTCGGCCGCATCGCCGCGGTCGATTAAAAAGCGGCGCATGCGAAAATCGTTGCCGTTCCACAGTAAGTGGCAGCTGGCCGGATCGCCATCGCGGCCGGCGCGGCCCGCCTCCTGGTAGTAGGCCTCGATGCTCTCGGGCACATTGTTGTGGATCACGTAGCGCACGTTGGGCTTGTCGATGCCCATGCCAAAGGCGTTGGTGGCAACCATCACCTGAAGATCGTCGTCAATAAAGGCACGCTGGCTTTGGCGGCGGGCGTCATTGCCCATGCCGGCATGGTAGCGGCCAACGCGAATGCCGCTGGGGCCCAGCGCCTCGGCAAGCTCGCCTGCCAGCGCATCGACCGTCTTGCGGGTCGAGCAATACACGATGCCGCTCTCGCCCGAATGCGCAATCACATAGTCGCGCACCCACGCTGCCTTGGCCTTGTCGCCCATCTCCTCGCAGCCAAAGTAGAGGTTCTTGCGATCGAAGCCCGTCACCACCGTCGCGGGATTTTGCAGGCCGAGCATCTGCTGAATGTCCGCGCGCACACGCTCAGTCGCCGTAGCGGTAAAGGCCGCCACGATGGGGCGCTGCGGCAGGGAATCGATGAACTCACGAATCTGCAGGTAGGCGGGACGGAAATCCTGGCCCCATTGGCTCACGCAGTGGGCCTCGTCAATGGCCACGAGCGGCACGCCAATGCCGCCGTCCGCCGCGGCCTCCTGCGCAAAGGCCAAAAAGCGTGGCTCGAGCAAGCGCTCGGGCGCCACGTACATAAGCTGGTAGCGGCCCTCGCGCGCCCGCTTGAGCACGGTGTTTTGCTGGGCCGGAGTAAGGCTGGAGTTGAGATAACTGGGGCGCGCACCCGCCGCGAGCAGCGCGCGGGTCTGGTCCTCCATAAGGGAGAGCAACGGACTCACCACAAAGGTGATGCCGGGAAGCATGAGCGCGGGCACCTGGTAGCAAATGGACTTGCCGGCACCCGTGGGCATAACGCCCAGCGCATCGCGGCCGGCAAGAATCGCATCGACCATGCGGTCCTGTCCCGGGCGAAACGAGGTGTAGCCAAAATAGGCGCCGAGCGTGTCGAGCGCCATCTGCTGCATGCTATCGGTCATGGTTTCCTAACGTCCAAGTCATCTGCCGCCGATTATACGCCGCCACACGGACCAGCGCCGCACGGCTGCCGGCCACAAGCAACGCGATCCGAGGGAACGAGCGTGGATTTTTGGACACTTTCCTGATGAGCATGGATAATCTCCCACTTTGAGCCCGTCACCGAGCCAAAAACGGGAGATTATCCACGCTCATTCTGCAGATTGCCGCTCTGGCGGGCTTGCAGCGTCGACTGGTTACGCGGTTTGGTAAAACCGCGTAACTTACATGACCATAACGTAGCGCGATCCCACGTAGTACTGCTTACCCATCAAAACCGGCTCGCCATTGGGGCCGATAAAGCCGGCACGCAGGTTGAGCAGCGGATCGTGCGGAGCAATGCCCAGCTCAGCCGCCTGCTCGGCATTGGCACGAACGGCCTCGACCGTGCGGTAGCCAACCGAGACAATCGGCGTTCCGCCAACACGCTCGACCTCGGCAAAAATCGACTTGTCCTCAAGATCGGCCGTCAACAGCTCACGGTAGGCGTCAAACGGCACAAAGACGTTTTCCTCAAAGATGGGCTCACCATCGGCCGTACGCACGCGTTTGATATGCAGCAGCAGCGCATCCTTCTGCAGGCCAAAGAATTCCATCTCGTTTTGGCGCGCCGGAACGATCTGGCGATCGACCACATGTGCGCCCGCCTTCATGCCGTTATCGGCGCAAAGCTCGGTGAACGTCTGCAGCGTCGAGGCGTGGAACTGGCGGTTGATGTGCGGCGTGGAGACAAAGGTGCCGCGGCCCTGCTGCTTAACCAGATAGCCGTCGGAACACAGTTCCTCGACGGCACGGCGCACCGTAATACGGCTCACCTCGTACTGTTCGGCAAGCTCAAGCTCGGACGGAATGCGCTCCTTGGGTGCATAAACCCCTTTCTCGATTGCATCCTTGATCTCGTCATAAATCTGCTGGTAAAGCGGTGCATTTTTGGGTGTGGGCATATCTGATCACTCTTATCAAAATAGCGAAATAACTAATACGTATATAACGTCTTTTTATATGTTATCTCAGTTTGATAAAACGATACACCACATACAGCAAATCCTTACTTGCCGTCGTCCTGCTGCAAGCTTTCCTGGTCGTGCAGACGGGCCTGCCTGCTGGCCATGCGCGCGGGCTTGTCGGGATCGGGTACGGCCGTAGGCATGGGCTCGTCGACATGACCGCCCCACCAGCCGCCCACAAAGTTAAGCGTGTGGAACACATTGATCACGGCGCCGGGATCAATGTCGCACACCAACTTGATGATGTCCTGGCTCTCGTAGGTCGAGACAACGGTGTGCAGCAGGTACATCTTTTCGCGGCTGTATCCGCCAACGACCTCGGCGCAGCTGATGCCGTGCTGAAAATGGTCGATATAGGCGGTCATGACCTCGTCGGCCTTGCGCGTCGTGATCTGCAGCGTTACGCGGTCATAGCGGCGGTAGAAGCTGTCGATGGTCTTGGTCGAAATAAACTGGAACACGATGGAGTACGCCGCGTTGTCCCAGCCAAACATAAAGCCAAAGATCGCCAGGATAAAGCAGTTAAAACCAAAGATGACGCCCCAGATGGTCTTGCCCGTGTGGTTGGAGACCCACAACGCGATAAAGTCGGTACCGCCGGTGGATGCGCCGGACTTAAGCGCGATGGCGGCGCCCAGGCCCGAGACCACGCCGCCAAAGATGATGAGCATGATCTTGTCGCCCAAAAACGGCGCAAAGTGAAAGATGTTAAGGAACAGCGACGAGAGCGCAACCTGCATCATCGAGAAGATGACGAAGCGCTTGCTAATGCCGCTCCAGCATAGGAGCGCCACGGGGATGTTGAGCGCGAGCATACCGAGCGAGATGTCGATGTGAACGCCGCCAAGCGAGGTAACGCGATCGAGCAGGACCGCGACGCCGGTGAGACCGCTCGGAAGCAGATCAGCGGGCTGAATGAACGCCTGGATCAGAAATGTCTGGAGAACGGCGGAAATGGTGACCGCCACGGCGGTAATGGCGCGGCGGACGATGGTAAGGCGGCCGAGCACGAGCACGCGGTCCGTGAGCTGATCGATGGCATTCGCCACGTAGGCTCCCTTCGAAGGCAGATGTAGTTGTGGGGCATGTCGGCGATTGTAGCATGGAGCGACAGAGGGCGCCTCAATTCACCCTCTCTCGACAACCAAAACGGGACCGGTAACCCCACAACCAAAGGCCCAAATTCTAAGTGAGTAGACTTTTCGCAACCTGCCGAGCACAGCCAATAACAGCCACCTCTGTGACCTGCGGTTTTACTAAGGCAGAAACGCTTTGTGCTCGGCATGCGCCAAAAAGTCTACTCACTTAGTCTGAGTCGAAGCCAAACTGATCCAAATTGAAGCCAAAATGAGCCAATCCGCCGCGATAAATGCGCGAATCGGCACTTCTCGCGGCGGATTGACGCTACAAAGCGGCCAGAATGTCGGTCAGATTATCGATAACGGCATCGGCTCGCGATTGATCGAGGTTGACGCCCTCATGCGGACGCAGTGCCAGGACGCGGGCGCCGGAGCGCTTGCCAGCCTCGATGCCCAACGGCGAGTCCTCGATAACCAGGCACTCGGCGGGGTCAACGCCCAGCGCCTCCATGGCACGCAGGTAGATCTCGGGGTCGGGCTTAAATGCACTGCACTCGTGACCGCTGATGGTGTAGTCCAGCACGTCGGTGATACCGGCAATCTCCACCAGCTCGT
>CAJJTG010000023.1 GCA_905194675.1 uncultured Collinsella sp.
GAAAGGAGATGCCATGGCGCCTATCGCACCGCTCAAAATACTCGTTGCCCCTGCCGCCAAGGCCATCGTCCACCTGTGCGACTCACTTACCTACAATGACGTCCCCTGTGTCGTCGAAGAGCGTTCGGACAGCTGCCCCTATCTGGGCCACGTCCCCTTCTTTGCGCCTAAGCTCGTTTCCGATCCCGAGCACCGCGAACAGTAATCCAAGATGCACCAAGCGCTGCGCAACTCGCGGCGCTTACTGTTTTGGTGCAAAGTAACCTGACCCCCGTGCACCAACGCCGGGATTGTCGACGCTTCGGCCGCGGCGCGATATGAGGCGCGAAACCTCGCCCAATAACAGGCCAATCACTACGCCCGCGAGAATCGGCAACTTTGCCATCTCGGCAGGTGAGCTGTTGAGCGGCACAATCGTAGCAACAATCGAAAGCACGAGCTCCACCACGGGAATCGCAAGCGCCACCGCGAGCACCTTGCCCTCGAAAGGCGCACGGAACACACGCGAGCGATTATCGTGCTTGCGCAGACGCCAAAACGCTGGGAACATGGGGATATAGCTCATGAGCAGAAAGACGACGTTCATCGAGAAGAAGACCCAAAAGACGTCGGAACCCTCACCCAGCGGAATCTGGAGCAGCAGCACCAGGCTGGCAAAACAGCCGTTAATGAGCGCCGAGCCGTTGGGCATGCCGGTCTTTTTGGACACCAACGCAAAGGGACGCGGCATGTTGCCATGGCGCGCGGCATAGCTCGCTACGTTGTTGACGCCAAAGCTCCAGCAGATCATATTGGCGAACAACGTCACCAAAAAGGCCACGCCCACGACCATCGTCAGCGGGTGGGTGCGCCCCACCATAGCGGCGACTGCGTCCACAATGCCCGAATCGAGTGAAAGCTGCTCGGTGGGAACCGCGGCTCCAATGCCAATGCCACAGATGATGTAGATCGCCGCAATGGCCACGCCACCGGCAATAACCGCCTTGGGGATATCACGCGACGGGTTCTTCATCGTGCTGGCAAAGGTCGCGACCACTTCGAAGCCCATAAAGTTGAACAGGATAATCGATAGGTACGTCAACGAATTGGTGTCGCCCAGATCTGGAATGAAGGTCTTAAACGACATATCGTTGGCAAAGCCGTTATTGCAGGCAAACCAAATGCCGACGATTCCCACCACAGCGGTAATGAGCACCTTGATGACGGCGCCGCCGTCCATGACCCAATCTGCCTCGGCCACCGGCTGCATTGCCATGACCGTGACGCCCCACACAAAGACAATCTCGATGGCGATTCGGATCCCGAGTGAAAACTCGATACCCCACACCGCATTAATGACACTGGGGAACATGCAGGCGATACTTGCCACCCACAGCGGAAAGTTAACCCAGTAGCACCAAGAGCAACGGGCGCCCCAACGGTCGCCCAGGCCCAAGCGAACCCAATCGTACAGGCCGCCCTCGGAATCAAACGCCGTACCCAGCTCGGCCACCACCAGACCATAGGGAAGCAAAAACGTAATGATAAGGAAAATCCACCAGAAGAACTGTACGTTACCCATGGCAGATGCCGGAGCCGCCGCCTCGATGGTAAACACGACGCAGATAACCGAAAGGATGACCTCGATCAGGGAGAACTTTTTACCTGCCATGGCGCGCGCCCCCTACAGCAAAAAGGATGGCATCTGTACCGAAGGCGCAGCCCAAGGTAGGGTTGCAGGCCGCGTCACCGGTGCAGGTGCCATCCCAGAGAGAGGAGAGGATGCATTTGTTGGACCAACGCTCGCGGAACAGGCGCGTGTAGATGACGATACGCTGGTACATAGATACTCCGATCAAAACGGCCGCGTTCACGACCGATAACTTTCGGCAATTGAAGACGCGTCTGACCTGGGAAATTCAAGCGAACAATTGGCCTAACCCGCAAAAAATCCCAGGCCAGACGCGTACTCAATCAAAGAAAAGGGCACTCCGAAGTGGAGGCAACGGAGTGCCCAAAGAAAAACCCAACCGACCAAGACATCGAATAAACCGACCATCAATGCCCCGAGATGGTCCGATTCACCGACCGTCCGATTGATCGGCTGGGTTCCCGAAGCATCACGGCTCGGAAAGTCAGACGTTTACTCGGCGTGCTCAGGTGCGCCAGATTGGCGCGAACGAGGAGCGTAGCGTACTGACGCTACGTAAGCGACGAGTGAACGCCAAGGTGGCGTGCCTGAGTTACGCCGAGGGCTCCTGCTGGGTAATGCAGTGGATGTTGCCGCCACCGAAGACGACCTGCTCGGACTGGACGCCGACGCACTTGTAGACGCCCTCGCCCCAGACCTCGTCGTAGATCTTCTGGAGCGTGTCGACGGCCAGCTGGTCGTTCTCGTCGCCGTACTGCGGGACGATAACGCCGTGGTTGGTGACCAGGTAGTTCATGTAAGAGGCGATCAGCGGCTCGTCGGGGACGCGCGGCTCGGCGTTCTCGTCGGCGTCGATGGTGTCGCAGGAAGCCTGGTCCATGAACAGCGGGTTCACGGGCATGCAGAGCTTGTAGACCTTCATCTTGCGGCCCTTAGCGTCAACGGCGTTGGAGAGGGTCTCGTAGGCAGCGTGGCACTGCTCGTAGAACGGATACTCGGGATCGTCGGTCCAGATGCAGGCCATGACGCCCGGAGCGATGAACGTGGCGACGTCATCGATGTGGCCGTTGGTCTCCTCGGGGTCGATGCCCTCCTTGACCCAGATGACCTTCTCGACACCCAGGTAATCCTTGAGGTGCTCGTCCATATAGGCGCGAAGCTCCTCGCTCCAGGGCTCAAACTTCTTGTGGAACTTGGGCCAGATGGACTCGGGATCCTCTTCCTCCTCCAGAACCGCAGAGCAGGTGCGGCCCGGGGAAAGCAGGCACTGGTCGGTCACGACAAGGGTGCCCTCGCCGTCGACGGTGATGGAGCCGCCCTCGAGGATCATGTCATCGGGACGATAGCGACGGCAGCCGGAGAGCTCAGCCATCTTAAGGGCGATCTGCTCGTCCTTGTCCCACGGGAAATAGAGGCCATCCACAAGGCCACCGTAAGCGTTGAAGTGCCAGTGGTTGGCGCGCTTCTCGCCCTTGCCGTTGATGACGTAGGTGGCGGCGGTGTCGCGGAACCAGGCGTCGTCGGTGGTCATCTCGATGACGGTGACGTTCTCGTCCTCCTCGAAGACGGCCTTGCAGTTGGCATAGTCGACCTGGTTGGCGCACATGGTAACCGGGGTGAACTCGGCGATGGCGCGGGCGATGGCGGCATACTGCTTCTGAGCCGGCTTGGCGCCGTGGGCCCAGGTGTCGGTGCGGTGGGGCCAACCCATCCACACGCGATCCTGCGGGGCGAACTCAGCGGGCATAAAGAAGCCGTCGGCCTTGGGGGTGGACTCGGACTCGGTGATCGTACGCATAAGATTTCCTCCAAATCGAACGATCGCTTGCCGCGGGCGGGTTGCCCGCAGCCTAAAACCAAGAGATGGTAGGCGCCCGTTCCTCGGCAAAGGTCGGGGCGCCCGACGCCGGTTTTCACGGAATCGCACCGGCAAGCGACGACGTAACCAAGTGCGCGGAGACAAAACGCACGAAGGATACGGAAGAGAGATTGGGGTGGGCGGTGGTTACCGGAGCTATCGCTCACACCCACCCCGGGGAATGGTTAGCAAACCTGTCGCTTGGGCACGTCTCCGAAGAGGCTAGAGTGCCCGGAGTCGGGAGCGACAAGCCCGACGAAGCGCACGTTGGTACGCGAGGAGGGTTGGAGCCCCAGAACCGGGTGCTCTAGTTCTCCTCGGCCTCGGCGGCCTCCTCAGCGAGACGCTGAGCTGCCAGCTCGGAAGTGAGGCCCTTGTACTCGGTCTCGCGGCCCTTGGCGCTGACGACGCGGACAACCTCGCCGATGAGCAGAAGCACGATGAAGATAACGATCATCGGGAGCTTGTCGCCAATTTCAGCGGCAGAGAGCGGCACCAGCGTTGCAACGATGGCCAGGATCAGCTCGATGCAAGGGATGGCCAGCATGACCTTCATCATGGCGCCCTTAAACGGGAACGTGAAGATACGCTCGCGGTTGGGGTCGTTCTTGCGAAGGTTGAGGAACGCCGGGAACATCGGGATGTAGGTCAGCAGCAGGAAGACGACGGAGGTGCCGAAGAGCATCCAGAAGACACCGTTGGAGATGGCGTCGATGGGTACGAGCTGCAGGCACAGCACCAGGGAGGCAACGATGGCGTTGACCAGGTTGGCGCCGTTGGGCATGTCGTCATCCGAGATCATCGAGGCGAAGACCTTGGGCATGTTGCCGTGCTCGGCAGCGTAGCGGGCGACGGAGTTGACGCCGAAGGACCAGGCGGCCATGTTGGCGAACAGGGTGATCAGGAAGGCGATGCAGATGACCTTGAAGATCATGGAGTCGCCCACCATGGTCTGGACTGCGACAATCATGCCATAGTCGGGGTCGATGGAATCGGCCGGCACAGCAGCACCGATGCCAAAGCCAGCGAACAGGTAGATCACGGCGATGGACAGGCCACCGACGATGATAGCCTTGGGGATATCGCGAGCGGGATCGGCCATGTCGTCGGTCATGGTGCAGATGACCTCGAAGCCCATGAAGTTAAAGATGATGATCGACAGGTAGCCGAGAGCGTTGGTGTTGGTGAGCTCGGGCAGGAAGGTGGCAGCGGACATGTCGTTCGCAAAACCGTTCTCCATGGCATACCAAATGCCCAAAGCGCCAACGATAACGGCGACGGCGACCTTGATGATGGCGCCACCGTTAAGGACCCACTCGGAGTCGGCCGCCTTGGAGCGGCCCATGAGGTAGACGATCCACACAAAGGCAAGATCGATACCCATCTTGGCGATCAAGTTGAACTCGACGCCAAAGACCATGCCCAAAATGTCGGGGAACATGGTAGCCAGCGAGGCGATCCACAACGGGTAGTTGACCCAGTAGTAGTACGAGATGCGGGCGCCCCATTTGTCGCCCAGGCCATCGCGTACCCAGTCGTAAATGCCGCCCTCGCCGTCATAGGTGGTACCGAGCTCGGCGACAACCATGCCGTAGGGAAGCAGGAAGGTCAGGATCAGGAAGATCCACCAGAAGAACTGCTGGTTGCCAATGGCAGCAGCAGGAGCGGCGGCCTCGCAAACGAAGACGACGCAGATGATGGTCGAAATGACCGTCAAGAAGGAAAGCTTTTTCTTTCCGTCGCTCATGATGAGCTCCTTCGCTCAGTCTTGGACAGATCCGAGGCCCTAAGGTATTAAGGCAATTGCTTGGGCCTCGGTGAGCGGGCGACAGGAGACGAGCATCCGCCGCCCGCAAACGTGCTTTTAGAAGCCTTGAGGCTTAGAGCTGCTCGAGAGCCTCGAGAGCGGCGTGGAGCTCAGCCTTGGCGGAGTACTCGACACCCTCGTCGTTGAGCGGGGTGCGCTTGCCCAGGGCGGCAAGGAGAGCACGGATGGAGTGCTTGCGGTTCTCGGCCTCGACCCAGCACAGGGAGCGCTCGGGATCGTCCATGACCTCGTCGACGACCTCCTCGTTGCGGGTGGCCGGCAGGCAGTGCATGAACTTGGAGTTGGGGCCGGCGAAGTTCATCATGTCCATGGTGACCTGATACTTGGGATAGAACACGTCCATGTAGTTCTCGCCCGAGACCTCCTCGTCGTACAGGCCATACCACACGTCGGTGTAGATGAAGTCGGCGCCCTTGATGCACTCGATGTCGTCGGAGATGACGACAGAGCCGCCGGAGACCTTGCAGTTCTCCTCGGCGATGGCCATCATCTGCTTGCCG
Organism: uncultured Collinsella sp.; assembly: GCA_905194675.1. Classification (GTDB taxonomy): domain Bacteria; phylum Actinomycetota; class Coriobacteriia; order Coriobacteriales; family Coriobacteriaceae; genus Collinsella. Next base: position 5,817 of record CAJJTG010000023.1, read on the forward strand.
AACTCGGCGCGCTCCTCGACGGTGCCAACGTGTAGGCCGCCGTCGGGGATCTGGTGGCCCTTAGGTCCAAACTGGACAAACTTCATGCCGACCTTGGAAGCGATGAACATGAGGGAGACGCAGACCTGGGTGGCGTCGCCGATGAAGGCCAGGGTGCAGTCCTCGATCTTCTTGCCCTCGGGGAGGTTCTCGAGCATGGTCATGAGGTCGCCCATCTCCTGCGTGGGATGGTTGAACTCGGACATGCCGTTGATGACGGGCACAGCGGAGCCCTCGGCGAGGCCGACGACGTCCTTGTGACGGTCAACGCGAGCCATCATGATGTCGAGCAGGTCGCCCATGACGCGAGCGGTGTCGCCCAGGGACTCGTGGCCACCGAGCTGAATGGTGCCAGGGCCATAGAACTGAGCATGGCCGCCGAGGTCGCACATGGCGGTCTCGAAGGAAAGACGGGTGCGGGTGGAAACCTGCTGGAAGATCATGCCAAGGCTCTGGTTGCGGAGCAGGTGCGGATAATAACCGTCAACCTTGATGGCCTTCTTCATTGCCAGGCCAAGATCCTCGATAGCCAGGATCTGCTCTTTGGTGAAGTCGTTGGTGTCGATGAAATCCTTAGGCAGCGCCATGTCGATTCCTTTCCGCCGGTCGTGCCGACTATTGCTATGAGGCGCTCGAACATCACGCCTCGTGTTGACAAGACCATCATTCACCCGTATGCAATTTTTACCTAGTTTATTCGGGATTAAAGACCGTTCACGGAGTTACACCCCCTCTAAACCAATATAAACCCGCAGGTAGCCAGCTTGCAGGGGGTTTACTACCTAGAACCGCGAACGGTATACGGCTATGCTGTATCTCGGCGCCTAATCCGCAATGGAACGAAGGGTTGAGACGTCTATATCCCACAAGGTATACAGGGCTCGGCCATAGATGAAATGAGATGGGACGGTGGCAGATGAACACCCTGATGTTCTTCTATACCCTAGCGATACTCGTGATCTGTATTGTGACGGCAGTGCTTTCGCTTGCCGCCTATGCCTCGTCTCGTCGACGCTTCTTTATCTATGGCAGCGGCGTATTTATTTGCTATGCCATCGAGATGACCGAGATCTTCTTTTTTGAATACACGTTGCAAAACCAGAGTTTTCCAGCCCGCGACTATTACTCAATTACCATGCCTGTGTTGCGGACCCTTGTGGCGACCGCTTCACAAGCTTTTATCTGGCTCATTGCCATGGACTTGCTCGACAAACATTCAAAAAAGCAGTTTGTTATTCCCGTCGCAACGTTCTTCCTGAGCGAGCTGCTGATCATTGTCGCTGTCCCCTACGGCCCCATGCATCAATGGCTCTACTACACGATGCGTCAGGTATTCCTTGTATTTGTGGGACTATATATCTTTTGGACGGCGCATAAAAGCACGCAGGTCGAGCTTAAGGCGCGCGTCAACAATCAACGAAAGCACCTCATTATCGGCGCCATTCTGGTCGGGTGCATCGTTGCCGAGGATTTCTACAACATCCTTGTTGTTCCCATGAGCCTGGCACCCTCTTGGCTGCAGCTGTACCTGTCCGAGCGCAACTTTAGCGAGAATATCTTTGCGTGCTACTTTGCGATTCTGCTGATCATCTACTCCTACCACGTGCTTTCAATCCGCATGCAGGAGGCACCCGAGGAAAAGAACGTCAGCGATCTTGATCGACACATCGAAGAGCAGATGCCCTTCTATCGCAACGCCTACAAGCTCTCCAACCGTGAGACCGAAGTTATGCGTCTGGTCGTACTGGGCAAATCGAACCAAGAGATCGCTGACGAGCTATTCCTTGCCGTGGGCACCGTCAAGACCCACATCCACAACATCCTGGTCAAAACCGAACAGCAAAACCGCACGACGCTCATCCTCCACTTTTGGAAGCGATAACCTGCCAAAAAGGGACAGGTTTATTTTGGCAGGTTTTATCTGGGTAAACGCAAAAAACCGCCGCGAGGGAGCTACTTTCCCTCGCGGCGGTTTTCTAGCAGTAAAACCAAGTGAGTAGTCTTTTGGCGGGATGCCGAGCACACCTCAAAACGCCACAGCCCTGACCTGCGATTTTATTGAGCACTTGCCGCGATGTGCTCGGCAGATCCAAAAAAGCCTACTCACTTGCATCTGAGATGCTCTAGATACGCAAAATACCGCCGCGAAAGGAGCCCAGCTCCCTTCGCGGCGATCGTTCGCTCTGGTTTTGCGGCGGTTTTGCCGCTTGTTACTCGCTGTAGCGGGTGGCGATGGCAGCTTGTACCATGCCGGCGCTCATGAGGTACGTTACCAGGAAGTAGCCACCATAGGCCGCCAGGAAAATCGCGCAGGTGAGGCCCACGGTGCCGCCGATGCTCATATCGCCGAATACGCTCACCAGCTCGATGATCACCTTGAGCGCCACAAAGGAGTGCGCCAGGCCCACTGCCAGCGGGAACAGAAAGAATACCGCTTGCTGCGCCATCACCGAATGGCGAATCTGGCGGTCGTCACAGCCGATCTGTGCCAGCACACGATAACTGCGGCTGCCGTCGGCCACATTGGAGAGCTGCTGGATCGATAGGATTGCCGCGCACGCAACGACCAGTACAAAGCCAATGTAGATGGCCAGATAGCTAATCATGCCGTTCATCTGCGCTGCTTGCGTGTACATCTCGGAACGCGTGATGAAGACTCCCCACGACCCCGGCTCCTTGCCGTCAACGAGCAGATTGTCGAGCAAGGTGTATTTAATGCTCTCGTCTGCCTCGGTCGTATCCATCCCCTGTTTGTAGTTAACGAGCAGATTACTGGAATACGGCTGCAGGTTAAGCTGGGACAGCAGTTCATCGGCTACGACCACGGTACCGGGATTGCTGCCCATCGCCGAGTTGGCGATGGCCGCCGTGTCCTCGTCCGACTTATCGGTTGCGGGCTTGAGCTCATGCCCGCCCAAGGTGAGGGCATGGCCGCCGGCCATGTATTTGGTGTACAGGTCGCCCAGCTCACCGCCCATATCACACGTAAGCAAGTACTGGTCCCGGCCAATGCTCACCGGCTCCTCGCCCATCATCTGGCGCAATTTGTTGTACTGGCTCGCCGGCGTCACAAACAGACCCATCGCATCGGCGTTGCTTCCCTCAAGCGCCTTGGGAAGCTTTTCGCCCATGGCCTTGCACATCTCACCCGCCACCACCGAGGGGCCCGAGCCGCCAAGCGGGTAACTCAGATACGAATCGATCTGCACATGTTCACCGGCAACATCGGCGATATTGACCTTCTTGCCGGTCTCGTCGTTGTTGTCCGCCGACTTGCCCTTAATACCGTCTGCAACGTTATCGGGATCTTTACGATCGCCATGCCATGCAGCGTACAAATCGACCGTTGCATCGGCCAGCACCATGCGATCGGCCTCAGACGGATTGACATACTCCTTGTAGTAGTCGAGCGTTTCGGGCGTGTAATAGACATACGTCTGAGACACGTCAACAGGGTTATAGCGCTCCAGGTTTTCGTTCATCACGTTGGCAATCGACATACCGCAGGTCACCGAGGTAATGCCCAAAAACAGAATCATCGCGATGACGCCCATCGAAAAGCACACCGTGTTGACCTTGGCCGCAAGCTGGCGCACGGTAAACATGTTGAGGCCGCGCCAGTACACGCCGCGCAGGCTCTGCAGCAGCTTGATGAGCATGCCCGAGAGTCCCCAGAACAGCGCAAAGGTACCCACTGTAACCATAGCGGTCGTAATGCCAAACTGGCTCATGGCCTCTTGCAGCTTGCTGTCCGTCGCAGTCAGCGGGAACCCATCACGCAGCAGACGGTAATAGGCCACGCCCACAAGTAGCACGCCCACGGTAAAGATGGCAATCGCGATCCAGGGGTTGCGTGTCTTGATGCTCTCGTTGCGACGCTCGGCACCCATAAGCTCGATGAGTTTGGTACGACGCACGGCGCGCAGGTTCAGCAGTAGCGTGAGCACAAACATTACGAGCATGCAGGCAAGGGTCAGGTTGAACGCATGCACCGAGAAAAAGAAGTGAAAATCGGCGATCTGCGTCTTAAAGAGCGAAGCCGTAAAGAACGTCATGAGCTGGGAGAGCCCCACGCCCAGCACAATGCCGGCGACAAAGGCGCCGACCGAAACGATCACGGTCTCGAGCGCCATGATCGTGGCGACGCGCCCGCGCCCCATGCCAAGCACCTGGTACAGGCCAAACTCCTTCTTACGGCGTTTCATGATGAAGTTATTGGCATACACCATCAAAAAGGCCATGACGCCAGCCAAAAAGTAAGTAAGGTAACCGAGCATGGTGCCCATGAGCTCGGACAGTCCCTCTTCCTCGATGCCGGCAATGTCGACCTGCATCGAGACGGTGTTGAAGGCATAGAAGACCGTGACGCCCAGGGTGAGCGTCAGCAAGTAGACGAGGTAATCGCGGTCGGCGCGGCGGACGTTACCCCAGGCGAGTTTACAGAGCATCGGAGCCCTCACCGCCCATCATGGCAACGACCTCCATAATGCGGTCGAAGAACTCTCGGCGGTCGGTGTCGCCGCGGCGCAGCTCGGTGAAGATCTTGCCGTCGCGGATAAACAGCACACGGCTCGTGTAGCTGGCGGCAAAGCTATCGTGCGTGACCATGAGCACGGTAGCGCGCAGGCGGCGGTTAAGGGCCTCCAGGCTCTCGAGCAGCAGGCGAGCGCTCTTGGAATCGAGGGCGCCGGTGGGCTCGTCGGCCATGATCATAGTGGGGTCGGTGACGAGCGCACGAGCCGCGGCAACGCGCTGCTGCTGACCGCCGGACATCTGGTAGGGATACTTGTCGAGCACCTGACTGATGGACAGGCGCGCTGCCACATCCTGCACGCGGGTCGAGATCTCTGCCGAGTTTGTGCGGGCGATGGTGAGCGGCAGGGCGATGTTCTCGCGTGCCGTGAGTGTATCGAGCAGGTTGGAGTCCTGGAAGATAAAGCCCAGCTCCTCGCGGCGGAACTGCGAAAGCTTGGCCTGCTTCATGCGTGTTACGTCCTGTCCGTTGATGCGGATGGTGCCGCTCGTGGCGCTATCGATGGTCGAGACACAGTTGAGCAACGTCGACTTGCCCGAGCCCGAGGCACCCATGATGCCCACGAATTCGCCGCGGTTGACGGTAAAGTTGACGTCGTTGAGCGCGCGGGTCACGTTGCCCAGCGCTCCATATACCTTTTCGAGATGCGCGACCTCCAGTACCGGGGTCGCCATGTGCGTGGTTTGCATACCGAGTCCTTTCTTGCGATTAGTCTACGGCATCTATAGTCGCAAGAAGCCGAGTCGGCTACCATCGATATGGCTTACGCTTGCCTTACCGTTGTGTAAGGTACGGGTAGCTACCCTGTCACGTGTTGATGTTGAGAGAGGACTCCTGTTGAAGACTGTTCATGTTGCCGCTGGGATCATTCGCAAGGATGGATCTGACGAGCTGCTTGCCGTGCAGCGCGGCTACGGCGACATGCAGGGACTTTGGGAGTTCCCCGGTGGCAAGCTCATGCGCGGCGAGACGCCCGAGGACGCCGTACGCCGCGAGCTTATGGAGGAGCTGCAGGTAAAAGTCACCAACCTGCGCGATTTCTACACCGTCGAATATGACTACCCCGATTTTCATCTCTCCATGGAGTGCTACTACTGCTCGCTCGCCGATGAATCCGATGAGCCTCAGAAGCACGACCGCCAGCTTGATATCCGCTGGATTCCGCGCACCTCGCTTGCCACGGTGGAATGGATGCCCGCCGACAAGGGGCTCATCGATGCCCTGATTGAGCTGAAGGAAGACCGGCTCGAGGCAAGCTCCGCCGATGACGCCGCGCCCAACACAGCCGACAAACCCGCCACCAAACCCAAGCGCGCACCTAAGCGTCGCAGCAAGAAGCGTCCCAAGCCTGGCCTGCTCGACGGCATCGATACCTCGGACCTCTCCGCTGACGAGCGCGAACTGGTCCGCCGTCGAGCCGCCATCAAAAAGTCCATGAAGGGCAACAAACGCGCCAACACCAAGCCCGAGCTGCTCGTTCGCCAGCGCCTACGGGCCGCCGGCCTCACGGGCTATCGTTTGGAATGGAAGGTGCCCGGCAAGCCCGACATCGCCTTTCCCGGGCGCAAGATCGCCATCTTCGTCAACGGCTGCTTTTGGCACCGCTGCCCCAAGTGCAACCCGAGCCAGCCCAAGCGCAATGTTGATTTTTGGGAGGCAAAGTTCCGTCGCAACGTCGAGCGCGACCGCGCTGCCGTGGCGGCACTCACTCAAATGGGCTGGACACCCATAACCATCTGGGAATGCGAGCTCAAAAAAGACCGCATCGACGCCACGATGGAAAAGGTCATCGAGCAGGTACGGGCTGCAGAGCCGCAGCGCTAACAGCGAGCATTCACACGCCCCACACAGGCGAGCCACATCCACGTCACAAACCTTAGAAAGCCCTTAAGCCCAAAACCTTTCAAGAGTGTTACTCAATAGCCTTGACCTGCGGTTTCATGGTTACACCAAACCAGGTTAAGCCTTTCTTTAGCGCTTCTTTGAACGGTCCGCTGCATAATACTGCCAACGCACGGGACCTAGCAGCACACCCTGTGCGCAACCTTTTGGTGGACATCGAGGAGGCCGCATAAGCATGCATTCTTCCAATGACGCAACACAGCAGCCATCCCTAACACATGCAGACCTTTTCTCCTTCCCCCCGACACAGAGAAATGGCCTCCTCGACTCCCCCACCACAAAAGCAAAACGCTCAACCGACCAGAACCTCAACTTGCGAGCATCGTTCGAAAAGCTCCAAGCATCCCTAAACAAGGCGTTCCCCGAACAGGCAAGAGCAATCTAAGCCCATCGCGCTTTATACTGATGCCATGCGAAACATGGATCACATAGAATTGCACCGCGGAGGACGCGAGGAAGCGTTTCCCGAGACCGCCGAAGACTGGCCCTATATTGCCGAACGCGCAGAATTCGCTCGCTATCCGGGCAATTCCGTCCCCTGGCACTGGCATTCCGAAGTTGAGCTTTTCTACATGGAACAGGGAGCGATTGACTATCGAACGCGCGCGGCTCATGAGCACGTACGCTTTGAGGAAGGGTCCGCCGGCTTTATCAACGGCGGCGTTTTGCACAGCACGCTGCAATCACCCAATTCGGCACCAGCCATTCAAATGTTGCATATCTTTCAGCCGTCGATGCTCGGCGATCCCGCGGGACGCCTTCAAAAGCGCTACATCAACCCATTGCTTCAATGTCGAGGCGTCGATGTGCTCAAATGGTCGCCCACCAACCCCGACGATATGCCCTTTATCGATTTGCTAAAGAGTTCCTTTAACCACGACCTTCAACGGCCGCAGAACGAGATGGCGCTTCGGAATAGCTTGTCAGAGCTCTGGATTCAGATTTACGCCAAGGCCGAACCGCTCTTTTCCTCCGACAACGCCTCTTGGATGACCAACCGCGACGTACAGTTCAAGGCAATCCTGGACTATATCCGCGCAAACTATGCAGCCGCTATAGATGTGCCCCAGATGGCATCTGCAGCCGGCGTAAGCGAAAGAGAGTGTTACCGCATTATCGAAGCTTGCGCAGGAACGACCCCGGCGGCATATCTGCGCGCATACCGCGTAAACCGTGTTTGCGAACTTTTGGCACACACCACGCGAACGGTCCAGACAGTCGCGCGCCAATGCGGCTTTGCGACAGCAAGCCATCTTGGCCAGGTATTTAAAGAACAAATGGGATGCACTCCTTCGAGCTATCGAGCAGCGAGGCAGAATCTCGATAGCACCAGGCAGAAATCCCGCTAGCCTTTCTTCTGTCACCGCATCAAACTTGCAGGCAAACAACAGAGAGGAGAAATCATATGAAGCACTTTGACCATATCGTATTTGACGTTGATGGGACATTGGCAGATACAGAAGAAAGCGTTCTATCATCGCTTGTCCAGATTGTCCAAGAAGAGACCGGCAAAACGCTCCCCCGACACGAGCTTGAATTTGCCCTCGGCATACCCGGCAAGGATGCCCTTGAGAAACTTGGAATCTACTCGCAGGCAACGTTGGATCGCTGGTGCCAAGTTGCCGCCAGCTTTAAAAGCACCATCAGCGTGTTTCCAGGTTTGCTTGAAGTCATCGCAACACTCGCCGATAGCGGCTGCAAACTTGGCATCGTCTCCTCACGTGCGCGCGACGAATACACAAAAGAAATTGCACCCCTTGGTTTCGATAAGTATTTTGAGCACATCATCCTTGTCGAAGACACAACCGAACATAAACCCGCACCCGCACCCATGCTCGAATATCTCCGGCGTACGGGCGCGAATCCTGGCAACGTCGTCTACGTTGGCGACACCGTCTACGACGAACAATGCGCAACTTCAGCAGGGGTCAGTTTTGCCCGAGCAGCATGGGGATCACACCAAGATATCCCAAACGCCACCTACAACCTCAAAACCCCCAACGACCTGCTAACCCTAACAACCAAGTAACCCCCGCGCACCACCCTTTCAGCCCCAACGTCACAAGGGCGACGACCTCGAGTAGGTCAACCTGGGAGGGACGAGGGCTTAGTTCCCCAATCTTTCCGCAGGGGGCAAAAAGCAACGTCTTATTTTTCCGACACTAACGCCACAAGGGCGATTGAGCAGAACGGTTTGGCGGGTCCCGTACTTAGTTTCCAAAATCATTCCGCAGCGCGAAGGCTTCTTATTATTTTCCGCCCTAACGCCACAAGGGCGACGACCTCGAGTAGGTCAGCTTGGGAGGGATGAGGGCTTAGTTCCCCAATCTTTCCGCAGGGGGCAAAAAGCCTCGCCGCACGAAGTGCGCAGCGAGGCTTTTTGCATGCCCGAGGACGATTGGGGAACTAAGCCCTCATCCCTCCCCGGGATCTATTTTGAGTCGGAGTACCCTTGCTGTTACTCTGCCTTGCCCACAGAGTTGAGGTTGGTCATGCGGATCTTAACCAGCTCGGTAATCTCGCGCATGCCCTCCTTGGCCGGCTTCTTGGGATCGAAGCAGGCGGGGTTCTCGGCCATGTAGGCCATGAAGCCCTTGGTGTAGGCCTGACGCAGCTCGGTGGCGTAGTTAACCTTGCAGATGCCGTTCTTCACGGCCTCGGCGACCTGCTCATCGGGCACACCGGAAGTGCCGTGCAGAACCAGCGGCACGTCGACGGCGTCGCGGATGGCCTTGACCACGGACTGCTCGATGTGAGGATCGCTCGTGTACACGCCGTGGCTGGTGCCAACGCCAATGGCCAGCGAGGTGCAGCCGGTGCGCTCAACGAACTCCTTGGCCTCGGCAGGATCGGTGTAGGGGCTCTCGCCCTCAACCGCGGGACCGTCGTCCTCCTTGCCGCCAACCTTACCAAGCTCAGCCTCGACGGGCACACCCATGGCGCGGCCAGCGTCGGCGACGGACTTGGTCAGGGCGATGTTATCCTCGAAGGACTCGTGCGAGCCGTCGATCATGACGGAAGTGTAGCCCGTGCGGAAAGCTTGCATGCAGCGGTCATAGCCATCGCCGTGATCGAGGTGCAGAGCGACGGGCACGGAAGCGCGCTCGGCGGCAGCCTTGACCATGCCGTAGAAGTAATCCAGGCCAGCGGTCTTGATGGTGCCCGGGGTGGTCTGCATGATGACGGGGGACTTGGTCTCCTCGGCGGCGGCCAGAACGGCCATAACAAACTCGAGGTTCTCGACGTTGAAAGCGCCGACGGCGTAGTGGCCGGCCTGAGCGTCCTTGAGCATCTTTTCGGTGGTAACAAGTGCCATGAGCGTTTGCTCCTCTCCCTCGCCCGCATCTGGACATCGGGCGTAGTTGTTCACAAGGTGTTTTACCTTGCGTTTTGCTGCGCTCATTGTATGAAATTCAGCGGGTATGCATGTGCGAGATATTGTCATCGCGCGAGGTCCAACCTTCATTTTTGAAAAGCAAACGGAAGGGGTCGAACCCGAGCGTGCGTGTTCGAAATTGAGTTTTGAGCTTTGATCATCTTTCTTTTATAGAAAAAGTAAGTAATCGAAAGGCGTTTTCTTACTTAAAAAGAAAATGAACGAAAATAGACTCAACACAATTCCTGCAAATTTCAGACGATGATGGAGCGGATATGGCCCATGCAACAACCCGAGCTTTCGCCGATGAGCGTCGCGCCGCCATTATGGAAATGCTCGAACATAACGCCTCAGTGCAAGTGGCAGAAATCGCCCAGACTTTTGGCGTGTCCTCCGTTACCGCCCGCGCCGACCTAGACGCGCTCGCCGAGTCCGGCAAGCTGCGCCGCACGCATGGTGGCGCTGTGTCGCTCCAGAAGCGACTGACCGTATCCACCCAGGATCGCCGTATCAACGTCAATGTCGCCGCCAAGCAGGCCATCGCGCAAAGCGCCATCGAACTCGTCAGCGACGGTGACACCTTGCTTGTCGACTCGGGCACCACCGCGCTCGAATTTGTCCGCCTGCTCGACCAGCGCGACGGCATCACCGTCATCACGGCCGACATCACCATCGCCGATTATATCGACGAGAGCATGCCCTCGGTCGATGTCGTCATGCTGGGCGGGGCACTGCGCAAAGGTCATCGCTATCTGTACGGACCGCTCACCATGCAGGCGCTCCAAATGGTCCATGCCGACCTTGCCGTCATGTGCCCCGGCGCTTTTGTTCCCGGCTGCGGCTTTACGACCGACTTTCCGCAGATGGCCGAGACCAAAACAGCCATGATCTCCGCCGCCCGTCAAGGCGTTGCCCTCATGGACGCCAGCAAGGTCAACGGACGCGGCATGTACCGCTTTGCCAAACTGACCGATGTCGGCACCATCGTGATGGACCGTGACCCCGACCATGCCGTCGCCACCTCGATCGCCGAGTTAGCCAACGACGCTCGTCCAGCCCTCATCATCGCCGGCGCTTAAACAAAAACCACCACAAAGGTGCCTGTCCCCTTTGTGGTGGTTTGAGCGTTAAAAGTGAACGTATCGCTACTTGGAGAGCTCGTCAGCGAGGGCCTCAATCTGGGCGCGCGAGGCGTCGTTGAGCGAACCCAGGACAGTCACCTTATTCTGCGTCAGCGTGATGTCCTTCATACCCTCGAGCTCCTTGGTCATAACCTTGGCAGCGGTGGGCGCCCAGGAGCCGGCCTCAACGAGCGCCACCGTACGGTTCTGATAGGCGTGCTCGGCAAGCGTGTGGATAAAGGTGCTCATGAACGGGAAGATCTCGCCCTGATAGGTGATGGAGGCGAGCACCAGACGGTCATAGCGGAACGCATCCTCAACGGCCTCGGCCATGTCGTCGCGAGCCAAGTCAAAGACGGAAACCTTCTGGCCGCGGGCCTCGAGCGCAGACGCAAGCTCCTCAACGGCGGCCTTCAGATGGCCGTACACGCTCGCATAGGCAATCGTGATGCCCTCGTCCTCGGGCTGATAGCTCGACCAGGTGTTGTAGGTGTCGAGGTAATAGCCCAGATTCTCGGTAAGAACAGGACCATGGAGCGGACAGATGATCTGGATATCCAGATCGGCGGCCTTCTTGAGCACGGTCTGCACGAATTTGCCGAACTTACCGACGATGCCAAAGTAGTAGCGGCGCGCTTCGCAAGCCCAGCCTTCCGGGTCCTCGATGTCGTTGGCGCCGAACTTGCCAAAGCCGTCGGCACTAAAGAGCACCTTGTCGGTGGACTCGTAGGAGAAGATCACCTCGGGCCAGTGCACGTTGGGGGCGCCGACAAACGTTAGGCTGTGGCCACCCAGGTCGAGCACGTCGCCCTCTTTGACGACCATCTTACGCTCGGGATAATCGGTACCAAAGTAGTTGACCATCATACGGAAGGCGCCCATGCTGGCCACGATCTGGGCCTGGGGGTAGCGCTCCATAAAGGCGGCAATGCCGGCGGAGTGATCGGGCTCCATGTGATGGACGACCAGGTAGTCGGGCGTACGGCCATCGAGCACGGCCTCGATGTTGCCGAGCCACTCGTCAACAAAACCGCCGTCGACTGAATCGGCGACAGCGATCTTTTCGCCCAAGATAACGTAGCTGTTGTATGCCATACCGTTCTCGGACACATCGTACTGGCCCTCGAACAGGTCAATGTCGTGATCGTCGACGCCAACGTAGCGGATATCCTTGGTGATCTCCATCAGGCAAAGCCTCCTAGATAGACAAAAGAGCCCGTCTATCATAGCACTCGGCTACATCCCAACAGCTATCTGCCGGCATCCTTACCGATTGTTATTGATGTTCAACATATCACCGTTGACCTGCGGAAACTATGCGCGCGGTATCGCCGTGCTATGTCGAATGATGAGTTGTCCGGGAATACGAATGGCAACGGTTTTGTCCGCCGCACCCGCCTCGGGAACCGCATGCTCGAATACCTCGCGTCCGCGCTGATGTAGATCGAATCGCACGGTCGTGAGCTCGTTGTGTGCGACAAAATCATCGAGCGAATCGTCGACGCCCACCACGCTCACGTCCTCGGGCACGCGCAGGCCGCTATCGCGCAGCGCGGCAATGGCGCCGTTTGCCATCTGGTCGTTTGCCGCGTAAATCGCCGTCATGGTGCGGTCGTGCTCAGCCAAGTACCGAGCGGCCTCGTAGCCGCTGTTGGCAGACCAGTCGCCCTCGAGCGGCTCTGCCAGCTCGATGTGTTTACGCTCGAGCGCATCCTGCCAACCGGCGCGACGAAATTGCTCGTCGACCGAGAACGACGGGCCGCCAATATAGCGAATCTGCTCGTGCCCCAGCTCAAACAGGTGATCCATAAGCAATAGCGAGCAGCCGTAATGATCGGAGTCGACCGTGGTCACCCGCGGGTGCGCATACATGGTAACGATGACCGTGCCAATGCCCGGCAGTGGATCAAACGTCTCAAAATCGGGCGCCATGCGGCTCATGCCGATGATGATGCCGTCCACCGGCAATGCGGCCATACGACGCGTTGCCTCGGCAAGCGAGAATTCCTCGGTCTTGGACATCTCGACCAGCGTGATGGCGCAATTACGCTCGCGAGCAGCGCTGGCGATGCCGTCGATCATTGAAAGGTTGCCAAACTTGGTGACATCGTTGATGCACAGGCCGACCGAATGGTAACGGCCATCGCGCAGTGAGCGACCGGCATAACTCGGACGAAAGCCGAGCTCTTGCATAGCGGCCTGCACGCGCTGGCGCGTCTGCTCGTTCACGTTGGGCAATCCGTTGGCGACGCGCGAAACCGTCTGCTGCGAAACACCGGCAGCGCGGGCAACGTCGGCCATGGAAACCGGACGCGTACCTGTATCGTTGGAAGGGCGCCTTGCCACAAAATCACCTTCGCTCTTGCGAGATCTGAATAGCGTGAATGTCGACCCGAGCGGAAACACGCCCCGCACAGAGGCCCGCTATCGTCGGACGCATGTTAACGTACTCTACTTTTTCTATCTGCACCTCTTCTGCTTTATAAGTCCATACGGCAGTACCGTTCACGGCTGTATTTCTACCGATTACCAGATTCTCAAAAAGTGACAAGCGATGTGTTATGAGTACGTTAGCATAGCCTGTAACGTGCGGTATCGTGAACACTTGGTTCATGCCGCTTCAAGTTGTTAACGTACTCATAACGACGCAAAACTCACCCGTGCGCGCCAAGGAAAGGACCCCCATGACCACCCCCGACGAAAAGACATTCGCCACGCTCACCAAGCTGTTTGAGGAGGAGTTTGGCCCCATCGGCGACCGCCAGGTGCTCTACGTGCACGCACCCGGCCGTTCCGAGATCAGCGGCAATCACACCGATCACGAGGGCGGCCACGTTATCGCCGGCTCGCTCGATGTCGCCGTCGACGGCATCGCCGTGGCAACCGACTCCAACAAGGTTCGCGTCGCCGACGAGGGCTATCCTACGTTTGAGATTACGCTCAACACGCTGGATGTTCAGGAGTCCGAAAAGGGCACGTCCGCAAGCCTCGTGCGTGGTATGGCCCACGAGATTGCAGCTCTTGGCGTTGAGCCCCACGGCTTCGACTTTGCCTTTACCTGCTCCGTCCCCTCAGGCGGCGGTCTTTCCAGTTCTGCCGCCGTCGAGGCCGCGTACGGTCGTGCCATGGAGACACTCTGGGGCGCGCCCGCCATTGAGCCCGTTGCGCTCGCTCAGATGAGCCAGCGCACCGAGAACAACTACTACGGCAAGCCCTGCGGTCTGATGGACCAGGCCGCCGTATGTCTGGGCGGCCTTGCCTACATGGACTTTGAGGATCAGGCCCAGCCTAAGACCCAGAAGCTCGAGCTCAACTTTGAGGATCACGGCTATGCGCTCGTGCTCGTTAAGGTCGGCGCCGACCACGTGGCCGCCACCGATGACTACGCCGCCGTTCCGCGCGAAATGCAAGACGTCGCCGCCGAGTTTGGCAAGGCGCGCCTGTGCGAGGTAAACGTTGCCGATTTTGACGCCAAGCTCCCCGAGCTGCGCGCCAAGCTGGGCGACCGTGCCTGCCTGCGCGCCGTTCACTACTGGTACGAGAACGGCCTGGTCGATAAGCGCTGGGCAGCCCTGAACGCCGGCGACATTGACCAGTTCCTGGTCCTGACGCGCGAGTCGGGCGCCAGCTCCGCCATGTACCTGCAGAATGTTGTTGCCAAGCTGGGTTCCGAGCAGCCTTCCATGTATGCCCTGGCGCTGGCCGAGCACGTGCTCGACGGCCGCGGCGCCGTCCGTATCCACGGTGGCGGCTTTGGCGGCACCATCCAGGCCTTCGTGCCGCTCGATCTGGTCGACACCTTCATTGCCAAGATGAACGGCTGGCTGGGCGAGGGCTCTGCCCGCCACTACGCTATCTCTGACAAGGGGGCTTACGCGGCATGGCTGTAATGACCGACGTGCGCGAAGCCGCGCAGAACCTGATCGAGTACGCTATCCACCGATCGATGATCGGCCAGGACGACCGTATCTGGGCCTACAACACCATTTTGGAGTGCATCGGCGCTACGGGTCCCGCGCTCGACATGACCTGGGCGCTTCAGGTTGAGAAACTCTCGCTCTTGCACCCCGATACCCTGCCCGACTTTGACCTTGAAGGCACGCTTGCTGCGCTTGCCGAGGCGGCCGTTGCCAACGGTGCCGCCGAGGACACGGCGTCGGGCCGCGACCGCATCGCCATGCGCATCATGGGCGCGCTCATGCCGAGGCCTTCGGTTGTAAACGAGGAGTTCAACGGACGTATGGGCGTCAACGAACCCCGCGCCGCGACCGACTGGTTCTACGGCCTGTGCTGCGACGCCGGCTATGTGCGCCGCGCCGCCATCGCACGCAACATCAAATGGAGCACCCCCACCAACTGGGGTGACCTGGAGATCACCATCAACCTGTCCAAGCCTGAGAAGGACCCGCGCGATATCGCCGCGGCAGGTGCAGCCAAGAACACGGGCGAAAAGTATCCCGCCTGCCAGCTCTGCATCGAAAACGAGGGCTATCCCGGACGCTCCGCCGCAGCCGACGGAGGCGCTCACCCCGCCCGCCAGAATCTGCGCGTTATCCCCATCCAGCTCGACGGTGAGCGCTGGGGCTTCCAGTACAGCCCGTACGCGTACTTTAACGAGCACTGCATTGCCATGAGCTCCGAGCATCGCCCGATGCACGTCGACCGTAAGGGACTGACTTGCCTGCTCGATTTTGTGGACCTGTTCCCGCATTACTTCATCGGCTCTAACGCCGACCTGCCCATCGTAGGCGGCTCAATCTTGTCGCACGACCACTTCCAGGGTGGCGCGCACGAGTTCCCCATGATGCACGCCGCCGAGGTCTCGCAGTTTAGCGTGCCCGGTTTTAACCAGGTCAGCGGTACCGTGCTGCAGTGGCCGCTCTCGGTGCTGCGCCTGCGCTCGCACGACCGCGGCGCGCTGCTCGATGCCGCCGAGAAGATTATCCTGGCATGGCGCGAGTGGACCGATGAGTCTGTAGGCGTCATCGCGCGCACAGCCGACGGCGTGGCGCACAACACCGTGACGCCCGTCATCCGCCGCGTCGACTCCCGCGGCAATGCCGGAGGCGAGATCTACGAGGCTTACCTGGCGCTTCGCTGCAACATCACGACCGACGAGCACCCGCTGGGCGTTTTCCACCCGCATGCCGAGTATCACCATATTAAAAAGGAGAACATCGGCCTGATCGAGGTTATGGGTCTCGCCATTCTTCCGCCGCGCCTGGTTCCCGAGCTCGGCGCTGTCCGCGAGCACCTGCTGGCGGCCAAGGCCGATGCCAGCTACGACCTTGCCGGCGCGCTCGAGGGCGATAATCTTTGCCGCAGCCACGCCGCATGGGCCGAGGATGTCTATGCCCGCCGCGCCGACGAGCTTACGGCGGACAACGCCATCGATATCCTGCACGAGGAGGTCGGCGTGGTGTTTGGCCACGTACTCGACAACGCCGGCGTCTTTAAGTGGGACGAAGCCGGCCGCGCCGCCCAACAGCGCTTTATCGACTCGCTGTAATGATCCCTTGGAGACGGAGGAAAACGGATCATTTCGTCTTCAAGACAACGGCGCCCGCCGGCAACATCGCCGGCGGGCGCCGTTTTTGAGTGTAGCCATTGGGGACGTTCTTGAATGACTAGTCAAACAAGAACGTCCCCAACGACTAATGACTCGAGCGTGGAAAATCTCCCACTTTGAGCTCGCATGGGCACCAAAAGCGGGAGATTATCCACGCTCATTCTATTAGGAGTCGCAACCGCTACAACTCTACGACCTCAACGTTGTTGTAGATCTCATCCCAGCGGTCCATGACCAGGTGGCCGGTCTTGGGATCCATGGCGTTGAGCTTGCCGCAGGTATTGGCGGTCTTGAGCACCGTGACGTCGTCGGCACCAGCAGCAATGGCATGCGCAAAGCCGGCGATGGTCGAGTCGCCGGAACCCGTCGCGTTCACAGCCGCAATCGCGGGCGTCTTGGCGCGGAACGCGCGACCCTCATGGAAGCCCACCGAACCGGCAGCGCCCATCGAAACGACAACCCAGGGGATACCGGCAAAGCGGTCATCGGCGGCAAGCGCCTCGCGCAGGGCATCGACATCATCGGTCGTAAAGGACGTACCCAGCAGGCCGTTGATCTCGGTCAGATTGGGCTTTACGAGCTCAGGCTTTGCGTCGGACTCCAGCGCGGCCTCCAGCGATGCACCCGAGGTGTCGAGCAGTACCTTGGCGCCCGCCTCCTCGGCGATCTTGACGAGCGCGGCATAGTAGCCAGCATCGACGCCACGCGGCAGCGAGCCCGAAAGCGTCACAACGTCCGCCTTCGCTGCAAGCTCGGCGAACTTGGCCGTAAAGGCCTCGAGCTCGGCCGGGGCGATCTGCGGGCCGCTCTCCAGCAGCTCGGTCTGATTACCCTCGTGCAGAATATTCAGGCAAATGCGCGTCTCACCGGCGATGGGCACAAAGTCGTTCTTGACGCCGTCGGCATCCATAAGCTCGGCCATATAGGCACCCATGTGGCCGCCGAGCAGACCGGTCGCGAGCACATCGTCGCCCAACTGCAGCAGCACACGGCTCACGTTGAGGCCCTTGCCGCCAGCGGTCTTTTCGGGCGTCACGCGGTTAACGTCGTCGATGATCAGCTTGTCGAGCTGATAGCGCGTATCAATCGACGGGTTCATGGTAACGGTCAGAATCATATTGAACTCCTGTTCCGGGGCGGCATGACCCACCCCAAACATACGATAGCTCGTTAAAGGATCTCGATCTCAAAGCCGCGGGTGACGGTCTCCCCCGGCTTGGCAACCAGGCAGCCACGCTTGTGCTCCAGAATATCGTCCTCGTCGGAGCAGGTAGACAGGCCACCCCACGGTTCCACGGCCACAAAGTCGCCCTCGGGCTTGCTCCACACAATCAGGTATGGCATATCGGGGAACGTCAGGCGCACGCCCTTGTCCTCGGTTTTCTTGGTCAGCGTAACCACGCGGCTCTCGAGCACGTCAAAGATGGTCTCCGCGAAGTCAAAGAGTTCGTGGGTCAGCGGCAGGTTCTGGTCGATCATAGGGTTCTTGCTGCGATGCTCAACATCAATCAAGCCCGTCGAGGGAACGGCAGTACAGAGCTCGGCGGCCTCACGCTGCTCAAAACGGAGCTCGTAATCGTCATAGGACTCGCCCTCGTCGAGCGGGCACTTAAAGCCGGGGTGACCACCCACAAAGAATGGCATATCCTCGGTGCCCTCATTGGTCACCTCGTACGACACGGCCACCTTTTCCGAATCGATCGTGTAGCGAGCAACGATCTTAAACGGATACGGGTACTGCTCAAGCAACTCGGCATGGTCGGCAGAGCTTAGGCTCAGCGCAACCATGTTGTCGCTCTGCTCCTCGAGCTTCCACTCCTGCTTGCGGGCAAAGCCGTGGCGGGCAAGCTTGACCTCGCGGCCACCCATGGTCATCGCGCGGCCATCACGAAGGCCGCCGCAAATCGGAAAGCAAATGGGTGCCTGGCCCGACCACACCGCCGGATCGCCCTGCCACAGATACTCACGACCGTTGGCCGCAATAGAAGTGAACGATCCGCCAGCCGTGCTCAGTGCCACACGAATAGAACCGTTATCAAGAACAAACTCCATAGGAGCCTTCCCTTTCGTACGCCAGCCCGCCGAGTCAGTGGGGCTGATAGAAAACCGGCCCGCGCCCCCTCACAGAAACGCGAGCCGTCAATTGAAAAGCTGCAGAATGCCGGGTACCGCCAAGAGCGAAGCACTCAAGCCAAGCAAGCAAACGTGTTATCGGAGCAGCTTACCGAACCGACGGCTTCGCAACAAAAGGGGCAACCTCACAGGCACCCTCAACGTCAGCGAGCGGCGTTCAGGTGCCCCAGGTCGCCGCGAAAGAGGAGCGACGCGTACTTCATGTACGCGAGCGACGGTTTGAGCGGCGAGATGGGGTGCCTGGGCGGCGCGCAGCGTCGACCCGTTACGCGGTTTGGTAAAACCGCGTAACCTCCTTAGTCGTGGTATTCGCCGCGGTCCCACTTCTCGAGGAACTCGTCAAAGAAGTGCGGGTCAGCCTGAGCCTCGGCGTCGGCCTTATTGCAGGCGTCGATCTTGGCGATCAGGGCATCGTGCTCGGGGGTCTTCTCGTAGGGCTCCTCCAGGAAGGCAAGCATGATGTCGGCCATCAGGAACTCGCCGGTGATCTTGCCGCCAAAGCCCACGATGTTGGCGTTGAGCTCGCGACGGGCATACAGGGCAGAGGTCATGTCGCGGACCAGGGCGCAGCGGGCGCCGGGAACCTTGTTGACGGCGTTGGTGATGCCGATGCCGGTGCCGCACAGGGCCACGCCAAAGTCGGCCTTACCGCTGGCAACAGCCTCGCCCACGGCCTTACCGTAGATGGGATAGTGCGTACGGGTGTGGCTGTAGGTGCCACAGTCGAGCACCTTGTAGCCAGCCTGCTCCAGGCGGTCGGCCAGATAGATCTTCTCGTCCGTAACGATATGGTCGCAACCGATTGCGATGGTCTTCTTCATCAGAACGTCCTTTCGTCTGAATTCACAAGTTGAGGTAGAAGTTCGAGTTCTCGGTGGCTCTCGTTAGGCCATCTTGTTGAGCATGTCGACACGGATCTGGTGACGGCCGCCGGCGTACTGGGCGCGCAGGAACTCGCGGGCGATCTTCTTGGCGACCTCGGTGCCCACAACGCCCGGGCCCATGGTGACCATGCGCGAGCCGTTGTGCTCGCGGGTCATGTAGGCGGAACGCTCGTCGGAAATGTTGGCGACGACCATGCCCTTGATCTTGACGGCGGCCATATAGGAGCCGACGCCGTACTTATCGAATGCGAAGCCCTGGGAATCCTTGTGCTCCAGCAGGTCCTTGGCAACGGCGGTCGCGGAATCAACAAAGTCCGCGGCAGGGGTCTCGGAATAGTCGACGACCTCGTGACCGTCGGCGATGAGCATCTCCTTGATGGACTCCTTCATCGACATACCGTCGGCATCGGAAGCGATTACAACCCTCATGACATCCTCCTTGAGAGATACGCAGGTGCGTAGTTTCTGTTTGGAAGTGTTGAATCGCGTTCAGGTCCGGGCATCTGAATGTGCGGTTCTTCACTGTTCATGTTTATTTGAACACATTCGAACACCGACTGCAACCATTATTTGTTTATCTTTGTTCTTTTTTGAACAAATACCGTTTACGGATGATTGCTGACCGCTTGGGCCCGGCGCAGACGTAGCGACCACGTGTTCAACAAACAAAAGGGCGGCCGAGAACGTGTCTCGGCCGCCCTTCGGCGGTATTCCCCGGTATATACAGCTGTTTTAGCTACTCAGACCGTCCGCTCTTCTTGGCATGTTTGGACGGGGCGCTCAGAAAGCGACCCGTCAAATAGTTCGCCGGGCCGGAAATATCAATCCCCAGTAGCACGTGCCCCAGCCACAAAAACGCCGCGAGCACCAACAGTGGAATCACGCACGAGGTCACGATCATCACGATGACACCTTCGATCAGATCGGTCACCTGCTGCACAATTTCATCGGTCATCTGCTTGGCACCGCTGGTCACCGATGTGACGAGACCCGAGGCGCCGTCGGCAAGCTGCTCAAGCACATTCTTGGACTCTGTGGACTCGGTCTTTTTCTTACTTGCTTTGGAGCTGTCGCTATCTGCCGCACCCGCAGCGTCAGCCGCCTTTTGCTCGGCTTGCTCGATGCTAACGCGATACGTTTCGTCAACCTTCTGCGACACCCAAACGCTTGCAGGCACCAAGGCCATTCCGATCATGGCGACCACCAGCACGCGAGTCGCCACGCGGCGCAGGACAGCGCTCGTGCTCCAGCGCCCGTGAATGCCGAGCGACACCGCAAAGAGCACCAACGCAAACGGGATCAGGATGCCCAGGCCAACCGACCACAAAATGGTCAGCAGATATTTCTCGAGGTAGAGCACGGCAAGCACGATGCCCAAGTTACCCGAAAGCTGCGCGAGCTGCTCGGCAACCGGCGTTCCCGTATCGCCCGGCAGCGCAGTGATACCCGCAGATAGGGCGACGCACGAGGTCGTGAGCGCCAAAACATTGCCCTTCTTTTGATCGATGACCTCGATGGTGGAGTCCCAAGTTTTGGTATCGGCGAAATGCGGACGAGCTACAAAGCCCGACAGCAACGCCAGCACCACGAGCGCAACGATAAAGCCAATCTGCAGCTTTTTGTTTGCGCACACGACATCGGACAGGCTGGGCTGCAGCTCGGTTACCGTCGTGTGCTCGGTTATCTGGACAGGACGCCCATGAACCATCTCGTGCGCGTCTCTTTTTTGAATCAATCCGTTGTCCGGCATTTGGATACCTCCTCATTCCGGCCTGTAATGCGGTGGAAAGTATACCCACCCAGTAAAAAACCGAACGGGAGGACAACGGTGCGCACCAAGGCTGTCCCCAATGACAAATCATTTAAGAACGTCCCCAATGACTATCACGGGATGAGTTGCGGTGAAATAGGGATTGTTTTGCGCCCGCCGGCCCCTATTCAATCCCTATTCCACCGCAACTTGGAGGAGGACAGAAAAACCCTGCCGCGGGTAGCGGCAGGGTTTTTGGAAGGGGACTTAGTTGTGCGGGCTCGTTAGGCGAGCTTAGCTTCGAGTGCGGCGATGCGCTTATAGGCATCGATGGTAAAGCGGGTCTGCTTCTCCAGGATCATGGTGGTCATGAGAGTATCCTGAGCATGGGCCATGATGAAGGTCATCTCCATCTCGCCGCCGCCAGCCTCCTGCGAAAGCAACTTGGTCTGCGTGTCGTGAGCGCCGATGAGTGCATCGCTCGCATCCTTGTGCAGCTGCTCGGCCTTCTCAAAATCGCCCTCGCGAGCAGCATCGAGCGCTGCAAGCAGATCAGTCTGGGCGTCGCCCGCGTATGCGACAATCTCGAATCCAACCATCGAGATTTCTTCTTTGGTTGCCATATTGCGTTCCTTTCACATATGAACCAACGGAGAGCATCGCGTCCGGGCATACGCGCTGCACTGTGTATGACAGGAACAGTAACATTCAAACAAAAAAGAACAATGCAAAACGGAATATTGAGCTATAAACGGTCGATTTTTGCCCGTGAACGGTTTTTTAACCAATTCGAACAATATCAAACACTATTAGCGGCAACCCAAACAGGTCCGTACCCTAGCGCAAATCGCGTACCGTATCGCCCTTTACGAGCACGCCGGGGATCAGCATGTGTTCCACGCCAGGCGCACCCCCCTCGGCGCCGGCAATCTTGTCGACCGCCCACATGCCGACGCGCTTGTTGTCAAAGCGCACCGTGGTCAGGTGACGGTCGGGCACGATATCGCCCAGGCTGTCATCAACACCCACTACGCTCACATCCTCGGGCACGCGCTTCCCGCGCGACTCGAGCCCACGGATGCAGCCATATGCCATGGCATCGTTGGAAGCATAAATGGCCGTACAGGTCGGATCGTCCGCCAGAGCCTGACCAGCGGCATATCCGCTCTGTGCCGTCCAATCGCCACGGACAAGTCGCGGCGGCTCAATACCATGCGCGCGCAATGTCTCGCGCCAGCCTTCCTCGCGCTGCATGCCCGAAAGCGAGCGCTCGGGGCACGAGATAAAGTGCACGGTCTTGTGCCCCTGCCCCAGCAAATACTCGACAACTTGGCGCGAGCAATCGAACTGATCGTTATCAACCGTCGAGCACAGCGGGTGCTCCAGCATGGTAACGAGCACCGTCTGCATACCGGGCAGCGGCTCGAAGGTGCCAAAGTCCGCCGGCATGCGATTCATGATCACAACCATGCCATCCACCGGCAGCGCGCTCATGCGCGACGATGCGCTCTCGAGGGTATACGGATGCCCGTCTACTTTAGTGAGGGTGATGGCATAGCCATGTTTGTCGGCCGCGGCGGCAAAGCCCTCCATGCGGTCGAGGTTGCCGGTGCCGGTAATGTTGAACATGGCGACGCCGACGGTCTTAAACTTGCCGCGGCGCAGCGATCGACCGGCAAAATTGGGGCGATACCCCAGCTCGCGCATGGCGGCACGCACGCGCTCCTTGGTCTCGGGGCGCACGCTGGGCGAATCGTGCACCGTACGCGAGACTGTCTGCTCCGAGACGCCCGCGAGACGCGCCACGTCCTTAACGGAAACCGATTTTTTAACAGCGGCCATAGGTCGATCTTTCTATGTCAACGATGCCATTGGTGGCACCCTACGCAGTCAAATGAAACGTCTTTAAGTATATCTAACGCCTCCTCCGCCATACGCTCACCACCCAAAACCTACCGTTCACCGACAATTCTGCTTCGCCGAACGGCTTTCGTCGCCCAAATGTTAACGTTGCCATTGTGCAAACACAGAGCCACCGGGCGGCTCAATCGTTTACACGCAAGGAATCGACGGTCTACAGGCACAGGGGCCACCGATTCACATCTTTTTTGTGTCGCAAAATGGCAACGTCAACATTTTGGCAACCAGACGTCAAAAGCTACCATCGTTGCTAACCCACCGACTCTTAGGAGCTTTGCATGGAGCAACTCATCGCCACCATCGAAAAAGGCCAGCCCTTTTTCAACGCGATCGCCCGCAACAAGTACCTCAAGGCGATTCGCGACGGCTTTATCTCCGTCATCCCCATCATCATCTTCTCGTCCATCTTCTGCCTGGTAGCCTCGGTCCCCAACATCTGGGGTTTCTACTGGCCCGATGACATCAACAACGCCCTGTGGAAGTGCTACAACTACTCCATGGGTATCCTGGCCATCGCCTGCGCCGCCACCACAGCCAAGCACTTCGCCGACGCTCAGAACCGCGACCTGCCCAAGAACAACCAGATCAACTTTATCTCGTGCATGTGCGCGGCCATCATCGGCTTCTTGCTCCTTTCGAGCGACACCATCGCCACGGACGCCGCCAGCGGCTTCAACACCACCTACCTTGGTTCCAAAGGCCTGCTGACCGCCTTCATCGCTGCGTTTGTGACCGGCATCATCTACAAGTTCTTCATTAAGCGCAACATCACCGTCAAGATGCCCGAGCAGGTTCCGCCCAACATCTCGCAGACCTTTAAGGACATCATCCCCTTCTCCGTCTGCATCACCGTCTTTTGGGTCTTTGACATCGTCTTTCGCGCTGCCTTTGGCTTCTGCTTTGCCCAGGGCGTCATCCAGGTGTTCCAGCCCCTGTTCACCGCTGCCGACGGCTACATCGGTCTCGCTGTGATCTACGGTGCCATGAGCCTCTTCTGGTTCGTCGGCGTCCACGGCCCCTCGATCGTCGAGCCCGCCATCGCCGCCGCTCTCGTTGCCAACATGACCGACAACTTGGCTGCGTTCCAGGCCGGCCAGCACGCCACCGCCGTCCTGACGCAGGGCGCCCAGTACTTCGTCGTCTGCATGGGTGGTACCGGCGCCACACTCGTCCTGGTCTTTATGTTCTGCTTCCTGGCCAAGTCCCAGGAGATGCGCGCCGTCGGTAAGGCCGCCATCGTCCCCGTGTGCTTTGCCGTCAACGAGCCGCTGCTGTTCGCCGCGCCCATCGTGCTCAACCCCGTCTTCTTTGTCCCGTTTGTCTTTGCCCCGATCGCCAACATCTGGATCCTCAAGGTCTTTATCGACTTCTTGGGCATGAACGGCTTTATGTACACCCTGCCCTGGACCGTCCCCGGCCCCATCGGCACCATCATGGGCCTGGGCTTCCAGCCGCTCGCCTTTGTGATGCTCGCCATCATCCTAGTCGTCGACTTTGCCCTGTACTACCCGTTCTTCCGTGCCTATGACGCCCAGAAGTGCACCGAGGAGGCCGAGATCTCCCAGGAGGAGCTCGCCGCCAAGAACGCCGAGAAGGCCGCCAAGCTCAACGACGCCTTCCAGGGTAAGGCCGACGCCAAGAGTGTTGCCGCCGGCGCCGCTGCCGAGGTCGTAAAGACCGACGCCGCCCCCGCTGCTGCCGCCACCGAGGCTACGGCCGCCAGCGACCTCAACGGCAAGCGCGTACTCGTGCTCTGCCAGGGCGGCGGCACCTCGGGCCTGCTCGCCAACGCGCTGGCCAAGGCCGCCAAGGAGCGCGGCATCGATCTTGAGACCGCTGCCGACGCCTATGGCAACCACGTGGACATGCTCCCCGACTTTGACCTGGTCGTCCTGGCCCCGCAGGCTGCCAGCTACCTGGCC
This sequence comes from uncultured Collinsella sp., assembly GCA_905194675.1. Taxonomy (GTDB): domain Bacteria; phylum Actinomycetota; class Coriobacteriia; order Coriobacteriales; family Coriobacteriaceae; genus Collinsella. The sequence continues at coordinate 30,967 of CAJJTG010000023.1, forward strand.
GACCTGCAGAAGGACTGCGAGCGCGTGGGCAACAAGTGCGTCGCCTGCCGTGGTAAGCAGTACATCGAGCTCTCCCAGAACGGCGACAAGTCTCTCGCCTTTGTGAGCGAGCAGCTGTCGAAGTAAGTAACGCTTAGGGCCAGCCGACTATCCAAGACCGGCTGGCCCTTCGATTTAAACGATTGGATCATCATGTCCGTTAACCCCGCCAGCGTCACCAACCCGCCCGCGCAGTTCCCCGAGGACTTTGTCTTTGGCGGCGCCACTGCTGCCTACCAGGTAGAGGGCGAGACCCGTACCCACGGTAAGGGCAAGGTTGCCTGGGACGACTTCTTGGAGGCCCAGGGCCGTTTCTCCCCCGATCCCGCTTCCGACTTCTACAACCAGTACCCCGTCGATCTGGAGCTGTGCGAGGAGTTCGGCATCAACGGCATTCGTCTCTCCATCGCCTGGAGCCGCATCTTCCCCGAGGGTACTGGCAAGGTAAACCCCGAGGGCGTGCAGTTCTACCACGATCTCTTTGCCGAGTGCCACAAGCACCACGTTGAGCCGTTTGTCACGCTGCATCACTTCGACACGCCGCTGCCCCTCTTTGAGAAGGGCGACTTCCTCAACCGCGAGACCATCGACGCCTTTGTGGACTTTGCCACCTTCTGCTTTAAGGAGTACGCCGACCAGGTAACCTACTGGTTCACCTTTAACGAGATCTGGGCCGACGCCTCCAACACCTACATCGAGGGCACCTTCCCCGGTGGCGTCAAAGCTCATCTGGCCGAGGCCTTCCAGTGCGAGCACAACATGATGCTCGCCCACGCCAAGGCGGTGCTGGCCTTCCACAACGGCGGCTTTAAGGGCAAGATCGGCGTCATTCAGTCGTTGGAGTTCAAGTACCCGCTCAACGAGAACGAACCCGCCGACATCAAGGCCGCCAACAACGAGCACGTGCTGCAAAACCAGTTCCTGCTCGACGCCACCTTCCGCGGCGACTATGCCCCCGACACCCTCGAGTGCGCCAACCGCCTGGCTGCCGTCTCGGGCGGCACCATCGAGATCCTGGACGAGGACCTCGAGATTATGCGCGAGGCAGCGCTCTACAACGACTACCTGGGCGTTAACAACTACCAGTGCCGCTTCCTCAAGGCCTACGACGGCGAGAACGACCTGCACCACAACGGCACGGGCGAGAAGGGTACCGGCCGCTGGCGCGTCAAGGGTATTGGCGAGCATGTGAACAAGCCCGGCATCCCCACCACCGACTGGGACTGGATCATCCATCCCGAGGGTCTGTTCGATCTGCTCGTCTACATTAAGCAGCGCTACCCCAACTACAAGCAGATCTTCATCACCGAGAACGGCATGGGCTACAAGGACCCCTACAAGGACGGCTTCGTTGACGACCAGCCGCGCATCGACTACATCGAGCAGCACCTGCGCTGGCTGCTTAAGGCCATGGAGGTGGGCGTCAACGTGGGCGGCTACTTCCTGTGGAGCCTGCAGGACCAGTTCTCCTGGACCAACGGCTACAACAAGCGCTACGGCTTCTTCTACGTAGACTTTGAAACCCAGAAGCGCACGCCCAAGGCAAGCGCCTACTGGTACAAGCACGTGGCGCAGACCCGTCGTCTGGACTAGTGGCTTGCAGTTGGCGTAATTGCCCTGCTCACATAACTTGTCCCCATTTCTCAGCCGGGGGCGGCACGTCACACGGCGCGCCGCCCCCGGCCTTTGTGTTTGGGCGGACCGGGAGCCGTTTGTCTCGATCTGTAACATCTGACCCGCGGTTTCGGCCCCAACTGTTACAGATCGAGATGAACACACAGGGCAATCCTCTCAGTCTCAATCTGTAACATCTAGCTAAGTTTTTGGGTCCTAGTTGTTACAGATCAAGATGAACGCACGAGCCAACCCTCTCAATCTAAATCTGTAACATCTGGCGGGTTATTTCTCCCCCACCTGTTACGGATCGAGATGAATAGATTAGACCTAGCCTAAAAATCTCAACCTGTAACACGTAGCCGAGTTTTTCAGTCCTAACTGTTACAGATCGAGACAAACAGGCCGAGCAAGCTACACCCGTAGGTCTTTCACGCTGGAGCATTCGACCAGCACGCCCGAAACAAGCGTACGGCTTCTGGAGCTCGGGGCTTCTAGGCACGCAACGACCTCGTCGGGCGCACGGACACCCAGTCCGCGGTGACGGAACTTCACCGACATATCCCGAAAACTCGATCCCCGGCTTAGCTTGCGCGCATTATCACAATAAACCCCCAACGATACACGGTCCTGCGGTTCAATGAGCCACAGGACCGCATGCCGTCGATCAGATAAAGATCGTCATATACAGAGGTAGATATATCCTATGCCCTTCAGCCCTGAGCTGTTTTGGGTGAAGAACTATCTCTTCTCCGACTCGTCGTTCGAATCGTCTGCCGAAATCGTCAAGCGAGATTGTTGAATACGATTTGGAAGATTTAACTTCAACAGGAGTGACCCGCGGTTTTCCAGCCGCGTCTTCAAAGCCGCGCGAAACAAGAAAATCAATTTCACGCGTTCTGGGCCGACTCCCCTCTGTTTTGGAAGGCTCCTGCCAGCTGTAATAAAAAAGCGAATGCCCCAGACTCTTAAGCTGCTGCGCCACGATGTTCTCGATTAGCATTCCTTTATTAATTGAAATTCTTCCAAATTGAATGTCTCTATGAACATCCATAAGGTCCGGACCATCATCAAACGCCAAGCTCACGAGCAATCCCGTGTCCGCCATATAGCATTTAAGCGAAGACGCGTCCTCGTGCAGGCGGTAACCCACGCTCGGATCACTGCATAAATAGCAACGGTTAATCAGTCGCGCATCCTCAAGCCAGATTAACGCCGACTCATATGTCTCAAAACGGGACCCCTTCTCCAAGCTGTCAAATTTGAACCGTTTATTTGCCGCAGATAATTGACCCGGAATATCGTCATAAACCGCCCGCGCACGTCTAGCGTCCGAACCTCCAAACTTGGCAATGTCCTCCCTGTACAGTGCGATAATCTGCCGTTTAACCCTGTCGCATCCTCTAAAATCATTCTCTGCCACAAAGGAGTCGACCGACTGAGGCATACCACCGACAAGCATATACTCATCAAATAATCTCATGCACGTCGCATGAACGCCGTCCGGAAGCGCGGTCCGAGATTCGCGCCCTTTACGGATCTCTTCTGCATAAAGATCTTTTCCGGTCGCCCAAAGATACTCCTCAAAATCGAGGGGCTCGAGAGGGATCCTTTCTTCCTCTGACGGTATGACAATGCTATCGACATTCTTTTTGATGGAGACAAGAGAGCCTGTCTCGATGTAATCAAATCTGCCGTCTTCTACAAGATGCTTTATGTATTCGCGCGCGATGGGAAACCGCTGCACTTCATCAAAAATGACCAGCGACTCTCTCGGTTCGAGGGCCTTACCATACTGCAGCTGAAGCATGCGTAAAAAAAGATCGACATCTTCACGATGGTTCAGAAATATATCGAGCGTGGCTTTGCTAGCAGCCGAAAAGTCAATGTACAGATAATCCTTGTATTCATTTTGCGCGAAGCACTTGACGAGCGTCGTTTTGCCAACGCGTCTTGCACCCTCAATAAGCACCGCAGTGCGCCCTTGCGAGCGTTCTTTCCACTCCTGCAGACGATCATATGCCTTCCGTTTAAACATAATCTCACCTCAGCATAATTTACGTGCTAGTTTACAAAAATACCGACCTTCAGATATATCTAATAATACAAAAATACCGAGCTTTAAATGAGCTTATAGCTACAAAAATACCGACCATTGCAATGGTTGAGACATACAGTAATACCGAGCTTTACGCATAACGGATGCTATGCCTCACCGTCTCGATCTGTAACACTAAACCCGGTTTTGGACGTCTACCTGTTACAGATTGAGACAATTCAACGATGCCGACTATTCGATACGGCGTGGTACAATTATGTCCCAATGCGAAGGAGATACCTATGCCCATCTGTGTGCCCGTCCGAGACATGAAGGACACTGCCACATTCACCGCACTTGTTGAGTCTGAGCGCGACGTCACCGTAACTAAGAACGGCTACGAGGCCATGCACTGCATCAGCAGCGACCAGTATCGCCTCATGCAAGAAGAAATCGCCAAGGCAAAACTGTTGTCTCGTATGATGTTGGCAGAAGACGAATTATCGCAAGGCGACTACAGCGACTACGAATCCTTCGCGGCTTCGATACGAGACAAATATGACCTATAACGTCGCAATCCTCAAAAGCGCGCGATATGAGTACGAGAGTATTGTCGGATACCTTGCTCAAATCCTCAAGAATCCGCGTGCAGCAGGCAATTTTGTCGCTGAGTTTGAATATCAGCTTGATCTGCTTCGCGAGCAGCCGCTTTTACGTCCCCTCTCGCACATGCAAGAGCTGGCGGCACGTAATTACCGATCGTTTCCCGTCAACAACTACGTGTGTCTATACAAGTTTGAGCACGAAACAATCTATATCGCCCACATCTTTCATCAGTCACTGGACTACGCCCGCCTGGTCTAGCCCACAAGCTGAATACTTGGCCCGAGCGCATATGCATGTCATTCTGCACGTCATTGTGAAGCGATAATCCCCGCGCCGGCAGAGGACGGAAGTATCGTCTGCAGCGTTAGCTAGCAGATGACCTGCGTGTGCTCCTCGATGGCAGTGCGGTCCTCGGCGGCGATACCCGGCTCGCACACCACGGCATCTAAATTGTCCAGGCGGCAGAAGGTGTAGAAGTCGCGCTTGCCGATCTTGCTGGAGTCGGCGATCAGGTAGCGCGAGTCGGCCTTGCTAAAGGCGAGCTGCTGGAT
>CAJJTG010000024.1 GCA_905194675.1 uncultured Collinsella sp.
AAAGGGCGGAGGCGGGGCATGCCCCGCCTCTTACACCACATCTCTGCGCGCTACCACAACATTCGATGAAAATCGCGATTTTGCCAAAAAACATCGAATGTTGTGATGGTTTGGCCCGCAAACGTCATTTCCACCACAAAGGGGCCAGGCACCTTTGTGGTGGTTTTGCTTTGAGGGGCCGCGCCCGCGCCTTGGTATACCATGCACGCCGTTCACGAATACGCCCCACACCGCCGCGCAACCCAGAAAGGCCCCCATGGACACCACCTTCAGCCACATCAAAGCCGTGTTCTGCGATATCGACGGTACGCTGCTCACGAGCCAGCACACGGTGTCCCCGCGCACCGTGGCGGCGATCCGCGCCCTGCGCGAGCGCGGTGTGCTCTTTGGCCTGTGCACCGGGCGCGACGCCCATGCAACCGAGGCCATGTACGAGCTCTGGGGCATCGAAGGCCTGGTGGACGTGCTCGTGGGCTGCGGTGGCGCCGAGGTCATCGACCGCGCGCACGACATCAACGAGCTGAGCTATCCGCTGCCGGGCGAGACCATCGCGCGCATCTGCAAGCACATGGCGGACCTTCCGGCAACACCCGTCTGCCCCCGAGACGGCGTGTTCCACGTGCCCGAGAGCAACGCGTGCGTCGAGCACCTGTCACGCGTCGACGGCGTGCCCTACCAGGTGGTCGATTTTGCCGAGTTCTTGCGCGAGCCGCAGCCCAAGGTGATGTTTACCATGGCGCCCGAGGTAATGCCGCGGGTGATTGAGCGGGCGTCGACGTTTGCCGATAACACTGTTAAGGCGGCGGCTCTGCAAACCACGCAGCGGCTCTACGAGTTCATGGATCCGCGCGTGTCCAAGACGCGCGGCCTTGGGCGCGTGGCGGAGCTCAACGACATGGAGCTCCAGAACATCTGCGTGTTTGGCGATGCGGACAACGACACCTGCATGGTGGCTGACGCCGGCGTTGGCGTGGCCATGGCAAACGGCAGCGCCGCCACCCGCGCCGCCGCCGATTTTGTAACCGTCAGCAACGACGAAGACGGCATTGCGATCTTTGTCGAGGAACATCTGCTGTAGCGCCGGGGGAGAACCCCCGCAATGGGGACAGGCGCCTTTGTGGTGGCCTCAGGCGATTTGGGCGAATTGATGCCTAAAATCTGCGCGATAATTCAAATATAGTTGTCTGAACATCATGCCTCTAACCACCGGTGGGTTAAAGATATTCTCATCAGTTTGGTAGGATATTCCTTCCGGTTAATAATCTACCGTTCACGGTCGATTTTCGACCGTTCACAGGATGTTTGCTCTTGAGCAAAAGGTTGTGCAAATAAATAAAATGCTATTAAAAAACTGATAACTAACTTAATTACCAGTAGAAACAGATATTTTATAGCGAATAAACGAAGGCAAATCTAAACAATTGTCAAGAGAATTAAGAACTTGCACAAAAATGTCGGTTTTGCTGCTCAGATGTTTAAACAATCGTTATAATTGCATCACTTAGCGAGCGCAATTACAGATTGCGCAGATACGTTTGATAGGGAAAGAGCAAGATCGCGGTCTCTTGGGGAGGAGACATCGATGAAAGCGAATTCGGACAAATCTAAGCAGAGTAATAAAGCGACGCGCCGTGTACTGGCAGGCGTTTTGTGCGGAGCCTCCGTTTTGAGCCTGGTACTGTCGCTCGTCATGCCCCCGATCTCGCAGGCCATTGCCAACGATGCCCAGACGGTTTCTACCGAGGAAACTGTGATGGGGAGGGGTTCCTCAAGTGAGTCTACTGGTATAGACAACAGTACTAACGGGGATGCCGGCACAGACGCCGAAAACCAGAACAGCGACGATGCTGCGAGCGACGACGACGCTCGGCCGGAGGAGCAGTCCAAGGACGAGTCGCAGGCGGAAGATAATGATGCGATGGATGTTAACGTTGTCGCGTCAGCCGAGGAGGCTGCAGAGAGCGAAGAGACAACCACAGCTATTACTAACATTACTAACGCCGATGATTTGTCAGCTAAGCTTCAAGGCGTTGGGGAAAACCAAACTGCCCGCTTCGAGCTCACAGCTGATATTGACTATGCTGGTGAAATCAAACTTGAGAAGAGCGGCAGCAATATAACGCTGAACTTAAACGGTCATAAGATCAAGTGCTTGAACACCGACAAGCCGTTATTTGATGTTGCTAACGGCGCAACACTTACAATTAAGGACGAAATTAAGGACTCCGCGCCGGTGACTGAGACGGTCAACGATGTCCAACAGCTGACTGATCAGGGGCAGAAGCTGGATCCCAATAATTATGGCAAGAAAGTCGAGCTAAATTACGTTGGTGGCATTCCGTCTAATCTTACCTACTACGTGACCAAATCGACTCCGAGTGGTACAGGGACAATCGAGACGCTTGTCAGACATAACGTCGATATTAAGGGCGCCATCGTGGCGTGCGACGGCAACGCAAATCTAAAGCTCATCAATCTGTATAACAACAACGGCAAGGGTGGCACGTTTAACCTTGTGAGCGGCGTGATCACGCAAAAACAAGGCAGCAGCGTTAGCAGCTTGGTCTATGCCGAGAACGGCTCTACCGTCAACATGCGCGGCGGCTATGTGTGTGGAGCTTCTGGCTCGGGTGCGGGCGGCGGAATTGAAATACACGGTAATTCGACCCTCGAGGTTTCCGGTGGCGTAATTGCCGGCAACAGTGCTCCTAGTGGCGGTGGTGTGTATGCTAAAGACTCCACGGTCAACATAACTAATGGCGTAATCTCCGGCAACAGCACGCTTGCTACTGGTGTTGGTTTCGGCGGCGGCATCATGGCCGAAGGCGGCAGCGTTACTGTTTCTGGTGGCTACATTACTAACAATAAATATGCCAATTACTGTGGTAACGATGGTAATGGCGATCATGGCGGTGCTGGACTTGCCGCTAAAAACGGTACTCATGTCACCATTTCGGGCGGCCAGATCACGGGCAACTATTCTGAGGAAGCCGGCGGCGGCGTCTATGTGACCGACATCGAACACCAAGGGGCGAGCTCGCGCAAGACAATGGCATGGCTCAACATTACGGGGGGAACTATTGCCTCTAACGTGAGTTTTCGCTCTGAGGGTGCCGGCATTCGCGTGGGCCAGATGGTTGACGCGATGATAAAAGGAGCGTCAAATTCAAATCCAGTCTATATCACTAATAACCACTGCATGTCTCGCTTTGACTGGGGTGGAGGCGGCATCTTCGTCCAGGGCGATTCTAAGGTCGCGTCTAATGCTGGTAGGCTATTTGTCTATAACTCCTATATAAGCAGCAATGAGGCCGGTGGCTACGGTGGCGGCGTTGCGGTTTGCCCGACGGGTAAGACTTTGGTGACAGGCACCGACGGCACGGCGATTTTCGGTAATACTTCTGCCGGAAATGAGCAAAACGCGAACGATTACGAATCCGTGAGTAATACAGGCAATAACGGCACCCCCCATCTTTCCGGCGGTGGTCACGGTAAGGACCAGGACTCCGACGCCTACAATGCCGAAGTGTTTCGCAAAAACGGCCACGCGGACTTCTTCCTTGCGGCGGAGGGTCATACGACTCCGATCGCGGCGGTGATTGGCAAAATGCTTGGCGGCGGCGATGCTAAGTATCGGGGAAGCTTAGAGCTTCAGAAAGCCATTACTATCCCCGCTAACGGTGGCGTGCAGGTATATAACAGCATCGGCCTGAGTTCGGATGTTAAGGCTCAAGACCCCGAGGCGATCAATGCGCGAAAGGCTGCGCTAGAGGCGGGCGCGACGTTTATCACGGGCAATTATTCCTGGAACCATGGCGGCGGCATCATGTCGAACGGCGACCTGTACATGGGCGCGCCTGAGGACACGTATGTCTATCCGAGCCTCAAGCTCAAGGCGACCAAGAAGCTGGAAGGCCGCAAGCTCAATGATGGGGAGTTCTCCTTTACGGTGTATCGCAAGGATTCAGACGACCCTTTGGCTGGCACGACAGCTGGCACGACATTCAATCGCGACGTTTGCACCGAGGTTGGAACAGCAGCAAATGATGCAGAAGGCAGCATTACGTTTGACCTTGGTGAACAATTCGCATCGAGTGGCGCGGGTACCGAAATCACATACTACTTGGTCGAAGATCCCGGTGGTGATTCTGGCATCACGTACGACTCCAGCGTGTATAAGATTGTGGTGACGGCCGAAGATACCAAGACCTTGCTCATGTCTGTTCCGAGTAAAGAAAACTCAAGCCAACTGAAGGATCTTTACATCCATAACTACACGATTAAAAACGTCGGTGTAACCAAGTACGAATTCCGCGAGTCGTCTGGGAAGTGGGAGAACGTAAAAGCGAGGAGCAAGGTGCAGAAGAGTGGAGACTATTATCCAATTATCTGTGAGGGTGACTCCACGACTTTCACTAACAAGTTCACTCCGTACGACTCGAAGGGCTCCTGGACGCCTATGGCGACTAAGGTCGTTGAGGGTGGCGAGATGAAGGAGTTCACGCTCCAGCTTGCGACCGACACAGATTTTACGGATATCGTTAGCAGCAAGTCCACCACTGCCGACGGCGACAAGTCCCAGACCCTGAGCTTCGACAAGATTGATTACAAACTCGATCAACTCGACCAGCTCGCGTCTGGCCCCACTGGCCGTGGTGCTTCCAAGACCTTCACGTACTACGTGCGCGAGAAAGACGACGGTTCGCTGTTCTCGCACTATACGTACGACAAGTCGGTCTATCAGATTACGGTTAACGCGACTGACGACTCTAACCACCATATCGACGTCACTGCGACCTACAAGCAGATTCAGGATCGTGATGGCAATGAAGTGACCACTGACACGCCCCACGACCTCACCGGCAAGTCCACTCCCACCTTCACCAACACCTACTCCACCTCTTTGCCCCTTTCTGGTATGTCGGGCGTCACTCTGACGTACCTTGCCGGCGCGGCGATGCTTTGCGTCGCTGCGGCCTGGATGCACGTTCGTCGCAAGGCGAGCGCGAGGGGAGGTGAGCGTCGTGAATAAGAAAGTTTGCTCCTTCCCGATCTTGTTTGCGCTGCTTGCCCTCCTGATCGGCACCTGCGCGGTTGTGTTCCCCGCATCCGCGCAGGCCGCGCCGACCTCGACCGGTTCCATCACGGTGAGCGGCACCGTGGCGAGTAGCTACGACGCCTACGAGATCTTTAGCGCCAATGTCGTCGACGGCGACAGCGACGCCAAGACCTTCACCGACCTTGCCTGGGCAAGCGACGCCGTGCGCGACGCCGCACTGCCTGTGCTGCACAGCGCCGGCATGCCAAATTCCCAGATCACCGCGCAGGAAGCTGCCGAGTGGCTCAACACCGATTCCCACCTTACGAGCGCGCTGAGCGCACAGCTCGCTCGTTCCCTCCAGAGCTCTGGCGCCGTGTCCGTGGCCCTTAACGCGGGCACGACGGCCGAGCTGCCCTGCGGCTACTGGATCATCGTCGCCAAAGACGACGCCATCTCGCAGAACGAGGCCGTCACCGCGCCGGTCATGGTCCTGGTCGGCGGCAGCGCCGTCACCGTCAAGCCCAAGGCCGCGACCCCCAAGGTCGCCAAGCACGTGCTGGAGGACGGCACCGCTGCCTGGCAGAAGGCCGCCGACGCCACGGTCGCAGACGACCTGTACTGGCGCCTCTCGGCCACGGTCCCGGCGGGGCTCACCGCCTACGACACCTACGCGGTGCAGTTCGTCGACACCATGAGCGCGGGGCTCGACCCCTCCAAGGTCGCCGCGAGCATGCGCGTGTATGTGGCGGCGGGGGCGGACGGCGGCCTCGACGCCGTCGCCACCGGCAAGGACGGGCGCGCCGGCACCAAGGCCGCGAAGGGCTGGACCGACATCACGGCCCAGTGCACCACCGAGGTGGCCGCGGACGGGACCTTCACCGTGCGCACCGGCGACCTGATCGCCGCGCTCGGCGGGGCCGACGCCTTCGCCGCGGGCGCCCGCGTGGTCGCCGTGTACGACGCGCCGCTCGCCGGCGGCTGCAACCACGGCATCGCGAAGGGCAACCCCAACGAGGTCTACCTGCGCTACCCGCGCTCTCCCTTTGCCGACCAGTCCGGCGACGCCGGCTTCACCCGCACGCCGAGCGACGACGCGTGCGCCTACACCTGGGACCTCGCGCTCACCAAGCGCGGCAGCGACGGCGACAAGCCGCTGCCCGGGGCGGTTCTGAGCATCGCCGACGACCGCGGTCGTACGCTAGCGGCCGACGGCACGTGGGATGCGGAGGGCAAGGCCACCGTCACCACGGGCGAGGACGGCCGTGTGACCGTCTCGGGCGTGGACTCGGGCAAGCTGGAGGTCCGCGAGCTCAAGGCGCCCAAGGGCTACACCGCCTTTGAGGGCACGCGCTCCGTGACGGTCAAGGCTGAGGGCCTGGACGTCGACCAGGTGGCGGCCGCCAAGCCTAAGGTGACCGTATCGGCCGAAAGCCCTCTGCGAGTTGATGCCGCCGATGCCGGGAAGGGTTTAGTCGAGTTGTCGGTGCTTAACACCCCAAGTAACGAAGTGAGTCGAGGCTTTATGCCCTCGACGGGAGATAGAACGTTGGTGTTGGTAACGGCTTTGGCCGTCATCGGAGTAGTGGCTATTGTCGTCGCGCTCGTCATCAAGCGGGGAGGAGGTCGCCATGATAAATAATTGTCCCCCCCCCTGCTCAATGGCGTACTGCCTCCGTAGCGATTAGAGCGCAGGGAAATGAGCCTGCTGACTTTTGGTGATGACGAGAATTAAAGCAACCTCCAAGAAAGAGGTCCCAACATGAAAACAACTAAGAACATCGCACGCCTGGCAGTAACCGCCGGCCTCACCACAGCCCTGAGCTTCGGCGGAGTGATGGCGCCGGTGACCATGGCGTTTGCCGAGGGAACGGGGTCGACCGTCACGTTCGAGGACGCCGATTACGCTGCGTTCACGACCTATAAGGGTATCCAGATCTTCAAGGCAAAGGTCACGATGACCGGTGGGAATACGACGGTGAGTAGCATCGAATGGGCCAGCTCCGAAGCCCAAACTGCTGTCGTAAACGCCATCAAGACAAAGGATGCATCCTACGATAGCGAGAACGCACAGGATGCTGCCGATTGGCTTAGCACCAAATCTGAAGTTACCGGGACCGATTCGAAGGTTGCTAGCGACAACGTTCTCAGTCTAATCGCCGATGGCCTGAAGAGCAGCACCGCCTGGGAGGTGACGAGCGAGGGCAGTGCATCCCTTTCCGGACTCGGCGCCGGCTACTGGCTCTTCCTCACCGCTACTCCCGGTAAGCCTGCTGACAAGTCGACCGATGTGTTCACCTCTCCCGTCTACGCCGTGATCGACGGCGTGAACGCGACGACCGTTACGCCAAAGAAGGGCGTGCCCACTGTCGAGAAGAAGGTCCTCGACGATGCCGACGCCGCCGATGCCACCGACATCAAGGGCTCCAACAAATGGAATGATGTCGCCGATTCCCAGATCGGCCAGGAAGTTAACTACAAGCTGACCGGCACGATCGCCAGCAACTACGCTACCTTTGGCACGTATGCTTACAAGTTCACCGACGGGCTTTCCAATGGCCTTGACTATGTCAAAGGCTCGGTTAAGGTGTACGCGCTGAACGGCGAGACTTACAGCGAGATTGAGTCGAGCAATTATACCGTGACGGATGCTGATGCTAGCAACAACAACACGCTGACGGTCGAGTTCAAGACCGGAGACGGCAAGAAGGGCCTCAAGGACGTCGCGAGCGTGACCGCCGACACCAAGATCGTTGTCTTCTACAAGGCAAAGCTCAACGGCAACGCCGTGATCGGCAACGCAGCCGACGGCAACAAGCGCGGCAACCCCAACACCGTCAAGCTCGAGTACTCCAACAACCCGTATGCCGAGGACACGGGCGAGACGATCGAGGATACCGTCGCCGACTTCGCTTTCAGGCTCAACCTCAACAAGGTCGACCAGGGCACCGAGAAGGGCCTTGCGGGCGCCGTCTTCACCATCCAGTCCGCTGATGCGAACACTCAAGACCAGTATATCGCCTCGAAGGACGACTCCACCGCGGGCGTCGTCGCGGGCCAGCTCGTGACCGTTGCCGGCACCACCAGCCTTCCCGGTTACGTGAAGTTCACGTCTGGCGATAATGGCCAGATTGCCGTGAAAGGTCTCGATGAAGGCTCCTACAAGGTGACCGAGGTCCAGGCTCCCAATGAGAATTACACCAAGGCCAACCCCTTCACTTTCACCATCACCGCGACGTATGATGACGCGAGCATGAAGGTGACGGGCCTCACGGCGGCGGTTTCCAAGGCCGACGAGGGCCGCACCGACATCGCCTTCGGTAAGCTCGACGGCAATGACGGAGACAATAAGCTGACCGGTACGGATGGCACCGGCACCAACGCCGCCACCGGTGAGATCACCATCAACGTCGGCAACACCAAGTCCGTCGGCCTCCCGCTGACCGGTCTTAACGGCGTGACCTTCACTTGGATTGCTGGTGGCGCGGTGCTGTGCATCGGCGTGGCGCACCTCATCCGCAGCCGTAAGCAGGTCGAGGAGACCGAGCAGGAGTAACGCTCGCTTACCCATCCCTTTGGCAGGTGGGATGTGATGGCCATGAGACTTGCGGACACTTTTCTCGTCCATCCACGTTCTTGCTTTGCCATTCTCTTTTCGGGGCAGACTCCGCGCTGGAGTTTGCCCCGTTTTTTTGGGATAACGCAGCCAGCCTCCACCGTCCGATGCGGGTGCGTTCGTCATCGCGTTTCTTGACTCGTATGAGGTTCGGATTAAGGTCCGTAGGCGCACGCGCGGTGCGGACGGTAGAAGGCATTTGCGCCGCAACAAGCGCAAATAAGAATGCCCGGGGTTCGGAGCTCGGGCATTTAACAACGTCGGAAACTGGTCGCCCGCGCTCCTAAGTACTTACGCGGGGTGCGTCGTTTCCTATTGTCATTGTATCCCGAATCGCCCCGCCGATTCGGGACATTCTGAAAACTCAAATGCGGGCCCATACTCGCGCTGTGCAATGCTGTCAGGCTGCGTTGTCCGGTGCATGAGTTCGCTAATCGGCTATTATTTGTTTAGACAACTTGAGTTGTAGAGGAGTGACTGGCGATGGTGCAGGGTGCCAAACATATGAAGAGCAATAACGCCGCGGACAACGGCGGCTCAAGCCCTCAGCCCAAATCTCAACCAAAGCCCAAGCGCTGTCGCAAGCGGCTGCCGCGCTGGGCCGACCGTCTCATCACCATCGTCATTATCCTTATTGGCGTGGGCCTTATGACCTGGCCGTGGATCTTGGACCGGCTCGAGGCCTCGGGCGTGTTCAACCAGATCAGCACCGTGTCCAGCACCGTGGACGCGCTATCTGCCGAGGAGCGCGAGCGCATCCTGCTCCAGGCGCGCTCCTTTAACGAGCAGCTGGCGGCCGAGGCCACCGAGCTTCCCGCCGACCAGATCGAGCCCTACGCTCAGCAGCTCATCTTTGACCGCGACCCCATGATGAGCTGGGTCGAGATCCCCTCCATCGACGTTAGTATGCCCATCTACCACGGCACGAGCGAAGAAGTCCTTATGGCGGGCGTCGGCCACCTGGAGGGCACGAGCCTGCCGGTGGGCGGCACCTCGACGCATTGCGTGCTCACCGCGCACTCGGGCATGCGCAACCTGAGCATGTTCGACGACATCCACTCGCTGGAGCCCGGCGACCTGGTGCTGCTGCACACCATGAACAAGACGCTCGCCTACAAGATGGTGGACTCCGAGGTCGTGCTGCCCGAGGAGATGGAGTCGCTAACTATCGAGCCCGGCGCCGACAAGGTGACGCTTGTCACCTGCACGCCCTACGGCGTGAACGACCATCGCCTGCTGGTGCATTGCGTGCGCACCAAGTACAACAAGAAGGACGTCGACAAGCAAAAGTCGCTGGCCGGTCGCCACTGGGGCAAGCGCGAGTTTGCCGTGCTCATCGTGGTCGTGGCCATTGTGCTGTTGCTGCTGGACATCGTGATCCACACGATCCGTAAGCGCCGCAAGGCCAAGGCCTCGGCATAGGACATTCTTCAGAACCACCACAAAGGGGACAGGCACCTTTGTGGTGGTCGGGGCTTCCAAACCATCGCAACATTCGATGAAAATCGCGATTTTGACGAAAAGCGTCGAATGTTGTGATGGTTTTCATTATGGACGGCGCGGTTTTCATTGTGGGCGGGACGGTTTTCGCTGTGGGCGGTGCGGTTTCGCTGCAGAACCGCCAGCCTGCCGCCTGCCAACCGCCGCCCTCGTTACGTTTTCGCTGCATTTAGGTAAAGCACCTGCTCCAAGCGGCGTTGCCTTGTATACTAGAGCGGTTTATCTGTTATGCGGAAGGGAGCGCCTATGGCACTCAGCGAGAAAGACGTGCGCGGCATCGCCGAGTACGCAAAGATCGCACTGACCGATGACGAGCTCACCCAGATGACGTCCTACCTGAACGACGCCGTCCAGATGCTCGAGCCCGTCTTGCAATATGACTTGCCCGACGTGGAGCCCACGTTCCATCCCATCGGAAGCCTGTCCAACGTGATGGGCGACGACCTGCGCGAGCCCGAGCGCGACCTGCCGCTCGACGTTGCGCTCGAAAACGCCGGCAGCGCGCGCGACCGCTACTTCCGCGTGCCGTCCATTTTGGGAGAGGGGGAGAGCGAGTAATGGCGCAGAGCTTCGATTCCCTTACCGCCGCCCAGATCGCCGCAGGCGTTGCCGCCGGCGACTTTACTGCTACCGAGGTGGCCCAGGCCTCCCTTGCCGCCATCGAGGCGCGCGAGGGCGGGGTCCAGGCATTCCTGCAGGTGGCGCCTGAGCTTGCGCTCGAGGCCGCCGCGCGCGTGGATGCCGACCGTGCCGCCGGAAAGCCGCTACCCCCGCTCGCGGGCGTGCCGCTGGCCATCAAGGACAACATGAACCTCGTGGGCACGCGCACCACCTGCGCTTCCCGTATGCTCGAGGACTACCAGAGCGTCTACACCGCCACCTGCGTTCAGCGCATGCTCGACGCCGGCTGCCTGCCCATGGGCAAGGTCAACATGGACGAATTTGCCTTTGGCAGCTCCACCGAGAGCTCGGCGTTCCACCGCACCAACAATCCTTGGGATACCGAGCGCGTGCCCGGCGGCTCCTCGGGCGGTTCCGCTGCTGCCGTCGCCGCGGGCGAGGTCGCGCTCTCGCTGGGCTCAGATACCGGCGGCTCCATTCGCCAGCCGGCGAGCCTCTGCGGCGTGGTGGGCTTTAAGCCCACGTATGGCGCCGTGAGCCGTTACGGCGTGGTTGCCTTTGGCTCGTCGCTCGACCAGGTGGGCCCCTTTGGCCGCACGGTCGAGGACGTCGCGCTGGCCATGAATGCGCTTACCGGCGCGGGCCACGATCCCTACGACTGCACCAGCCAGGATTGCGCCGTCGACTTTACCGAGCATCTCAACGACAGCATCGAGGGCAAGCGCGTGGGCATCATCCCCGCATTTATGGAGGCCGAGGGCCTGACGCCCGAGGTCAAGGCCGCTGTTCAGCGCGCCGCCCAGGAGCTGCAGAACCAGGGCGCCGAGCTGGTCGAGGTCGACCTGCCGCACCTGGACGCCGCCATCGCCGCCTACTACGTCATCGGCCCGGCCGAGGCGTTCTCCAACCTGGCACGTTTCGACGGCATTCGATACGGCTATCAGGAGGAGGGCTGCGCCAACCTGTCCGACCAGAGCTCGCTCAGCCGTGCCCACGGCTTTGGTGCTGAGGCCAAGCGCCGTCAGATGCTCGGCGCCTACCTGCTGAGCTCGGGCGTGTACGACAAGTACTACTACGCCGCGCAAAAGGCCCGTACGCTCATCACGCAGGACTACGACGCCGCGTATGCCAAGGTGGACACCATTCTCATGCCCGCCTCGCCGCGCACGGCTTTTAAGTTTGGCGAGATCAGCGACCCCACGCAGATGTACCTCTCCGACCTGTATACCATTTCGCTCAACATCTGCGGCAACGGTGGCATTTCGGTGCCGCTGGGCCTGGGCGAGGATACTCAGCTGCCCGTTTCTGCCCAGCTGGTGGGACCTGCCTTTAAAGACCGTCAGCTGCTTACGTTTGCCCGCGCCCTGGAGCGCGGCTTTGCCGATGCCGCCACGGGTGCGCCCGCGCTTTCCGTCGCGCCCGATTTTGCCGGGAAGGGAGGCGAGCTGTAATGAAGGAGCTTTCCGAGGTCCTGCAGGATTGGGAGGCCGTGATCGGCCTGGAGATCCACACCGAGCTCACCGCACTCGATACCAAGATGTTCTGCAACTGCAAGCTCAGCCACGATGACGAGCCCAACGCCAACGTGTGCCCGGTGTGCCTGGGCCTGCCCGGTGCCCTGCCGGTGCCCAACAAGCGCGCCATCGAGAGCATCGTCAAGGCTGGTCTCGCCACCAACTGCGAGATTCAACGCCACTCGATGTTCTACCGCAAGCACTACTTCTATCCCGATATGGCCAAGAACTTCCAGACCACGCAGGGTCCGGTCGCCTTTGCCATGTACGGTCACCTGGACCTGGACGTGACCGGTCGCGGTGCCGCCGAGCGCCCCGACTGCGCGTTTGGTGAGGCCGAGGCCCAGAGCCTGGCGAGCGCCTCGGCCAACGCCGAGGGCCTGTCCACGTCCATGACGTCGACCATGCGCGAGGGCAACCAGCGTGCCGGCCATCTGGCCAGCTACGATGCGTCCAACCTGCAGATGCCCGAGCGTCGCGAGGACGGTTCCTACACGGTGCCCATCCGCATCCTGCGCATCCACATGGAGGAGGACGCCGCCAAGATGGTGCACGTGGGCGGTGCCGAGGGTCGCATTACCGCCGCTGCCGAGTCGCTCGTCGACTACAACCGCTGCGGCACGCCGCTGATTGAGCTCGTCACCGAGCCCGATCTGCGCACGCCCGAGGAAGCGCGCCTGTTTATGGAGAAGCTCCGTCGCATCTTTGTGACGCTGGGCATTTCGGACTGCTCCATGGAGAAGGGTTCCATGCGCTGCGACGGCAACGTGTCGCTGCGCCGCCGCGGCGAGACCAAGCTGGGTACCAAGACCGAGCTCAAGAACCTCAACTCGTTTAAGAGCCTGCATGACGGCCTTGCCTACGAGATCTGCCGTCAGGCTGAGGTGCTCGAGGAGGGCGGAATCATCTATCAGGAGACCCGCCACTGGGAGCCCAGCCGCAAGCGCACCGTGGTCATGCGTGTGAAGGAAACGGCCGACGACTATCGTCTGTTCCCCGATCCCGATCTGGCGCCGTTCGATCTGGACGACGAGTTCATCGACCGCTGCCGTGGCGAGATTCCCGAGCTGCCCGATGCCAAGCGCGCCCGTTTTGAGACCGACTTTGGTATTAAGGCGGCCGATGCCGAGCAGATCGCGGGCGACCCCGAGTTTGCCGAGTTCTTTGAGGCTGCCGCTGCCGGTATGGCTGGCAAGGAGGCCCAGACGGTCGCAAACCTGCTGGTCAACGAGATGATCGCCTACCTTAAGAGCGCAGGCGTGTCGCTCGCCGAGTCCGGCATCGCGCCGGCTCAGGTAGCAGCGCTGGCCAAGCTGCTGGTGACCGATGCCATCAGCTCCAACCAGGCGCACGAGGTCTTTGAGGCCATGGCCCAGACCGGTGACGATCCCAACAAGATCGTCGACGAGCGTGGTATGCGTCAGGTGAGCGATGCCGGTGCGTTGCAGCCGATCGTGGACGAGGTGCTGGCTAACTGTGCCGATCAGGCGCAGCAGTATCGTGACGGCAACCAGAAGGTTATCGGCTTTTTGGTGGGCCAGTGCATGAAGGCGAGCCGCGGCAAGGGCAACCCGAAGCTCTTCAACGAGTTGCTGAGAAAGGCGCTCTCGTAAACGGGAACCCGGGAGCCCCGGCAGGGCGGGTGCTTCCTCAAAATTTCGAACAGTCCTGCGCAAGAAGAAGGCCACATTAAGTGGCCTTCTTTGCGTGCGGAACTCATTTTGAGCAAGCACCCGCCCTGCCGGGGCTCCCGGGTTCTGCAACGACTCGGCCGTTCGGGTCAGGCGGGCTGAATGAAATTTGAGTGAATGGGCGCGCCGTTGGCGCGCCCATTTTTGTAAATGTGACAAAGGGACAGTCCCTTTGTCACATTGCGTGTGGAACTCATGGGGCTGTCCCTTTGCCGTCTTTTTATTGATGTTGGGAACGCCAGGCGGTGGGGGTGGTGCCGGTGTGTTGCTTGAAGGCTTGGGCGAAGGCGGCCTGCTGAGGGTAGCCTAGACGCTCTGCCACCTGCGCTATCGTCAGCGAGCTGTCGGCCAAAAGGTCCTGTGCTCGCTCCATACGGCGTCTGCGGATGTAGGCGCCCAGGGACTCGCCAGTTTGGGCCTTAAAGGTGGCGCATAGCTTGGAGCGGCTTGTGTAGAGCCTCTCGGCCACTTCGTTGACACCCACACGCCTGCCTTTGTCGAGCGCGCACTCAATCATCGCCGTCGCTTCCTCGGCAATGGTCACGCTGGCGCGTGTGTCTGCCGCCTGCTGCGCCTGCTTGTGGGCCGCGCGCGAACAGGCGAGCTCCGCGACCATGGTCTCCACGATGCCTTGCATATAGACGTGTCCGCCTACGGCGCGAGCGCGGTCCTCGTTGATTCGACGTAGTGTGTGGCAGATGGCAGATGCTGCCTCCTCGTGCCACGACTCGGCAAACGCCTCAAAGACCCCCGCGAACTCGGCGGGATAGCGATGCTCCAACTCGTCAAAATAACCGGGCAAAAAGAGGACCGAGCGCGAGTGGTAGAGCTGCCCTGCAAACAGCGGGCTTAGCTCCTCGCCGCAGCTGTCTTGGATAAAGCTGCAGACTGCGCTGCTCGGCCACGGCCCACGCAGCGGCTTGAGGTTCGCAGGCGTTATGCCGGCTTCGGGCATGCACATGAGCGTGGGCGCGCTGACCTCGCTCACGCACGCGTACGGTTCGGGCGTGTATTCGGCTAGGTGCATGTTGTGCATCGGGGTAATGAAATGCTCCATGACGATGCAAGTGGGGGAGAGGGGCATGATCCATGCGCGTCCGTGCGCCCGATCGTTTGCCACCTCACCGGTAAAGACGGCGCCCTTGCCGGAAAGTTGCAGGCCAAACTGCTCAAACTGCGGTGCGTAGAGCTCGGTTATATCGGTTGCTGCCCGCCGCATTTTCAAAAGCGTCCCCTTCCTTTGCGGAAACGTCCATGCCTGGCTCAATTGTGTGCCTCGGCTAACACGCCAATGATAAGTTTCTTACGGTTAACTCTCAAGCCGTTAGAAAGGAATCTCATGGCAAAGGGATCAAAAAAGGAAGGTGGCGGCATCGGCGAGCTGCTTGCATATGCCGGTGACCGTAAATTCCTAACGTATTTGGGCATGGCCCTCTCGGCGTTCTCGCAGCTGCTGGGCTTTGGCCCGTACGTCTGCATCTGGTTTGTTGCGCGAGATCTTATCGCCGTGGCGCCCAACTGGAGCGAGGCCACCGACATCGCGATGTATGGTTGGTGGGCTGTGGGCTTTGCCCTGGCGAGCATTGTGGTTTATTTCGTGGGACTCATGTGCACGCACCTGTCCGCGTTTCGCTGCGCGTCCAATATCCGCAAGGCTACGAGCGAGCATCTGCTTAAGCTGCCGCTCGGCTACTTTGACACGCACGCCACCGGTGAGCTGCGCCGTATCGTCGACGGCTGCGCCGCCTCCACCGAGACGCTGCTCGCGCACATGCTGCCCGATATCGCAGGCGCCACCGCCATGGTCGTGGGCCTGCTCGTGCTGCTTTTCGCCCTCGATTGGCGTTTGGGCGCGGCATGCTTAATCTCGGTCGTCGTTTCGTTTTGCGCCATGGCCACCATGATGAGCGGCAAGGGCGCCGAATTT
This sequence comes from uncultured Collinsella sp., assembly GCA_905194675.1. Classification (GTDB taxonomy): domain Bacteria; phylum Actinomycetota; class Coriobacteriia; order Coriobacteriales; family Coriobacteriaceae; genus Collinsella. The sequence goes on from CAJJTG010000024.1 coordinate 15,908, forward strand.
ATGAAGGCCTACATGGGCGCGCTGGTCAAGATGAACAAGACCGGCACCGAATACGTGCGCGGCATCCCCGTGGTCAAGGTGTTCCAGCAGACGGTCTACTCCTTTAAGGCGTTTCACGATGCGATCGCCGAATACGCCGACATGGCGCAAAGCTATGCGGGCACGTTCTGCCGAGGTCCGCAGGTGCTCAACCTTACCGCGCTCAATGGCCTCGTGGCATTTCTTTTGCCCGTGGCGTTGCTGTTGGCGCCGGGCGAGACGGACTTCGCGCACTTTATGGTCAACTTCACGTTTTACGCGATCTTTTCGGCCGTGGTGCCGACGGCCATGACCAAGCTCATGTTTGTGGGCGAGGCGTCTCAGATGAGTGCCGATTCGCTGGCGCGCATCCGAAGCGTTATGGATTCCAAACAGCTCTCCGTGCCTGCCCAGCCCAAGTGCCCTGTTAGCGGCGATGTGCGCTTTGAGGACGTGAGCTTTACCTACGAGGGTGCCGAGGCACCTGCCGTCAACCATGTGAGCTTTAGCGTTTCCGCAGGTAGTACCCTCGCGTTGGTGGGTCCCTCGGGCGGCGGTAAGTCGACCTGCGCAAGCCTGATCCCGCGTTTTTGGGATGTTTCCTTGGGTCGTGTGCTCGTGGGCGGCGTAGACGTTCGCGACATGGATCCGCACGAGCTCATGGACCAGGTCGCCTTTGTGTTTCAGACCAACCAGCTGTTCCGCCAAACACTTGCCGATAACGTGCGCGCCTCCAAGCCTGGAGCCACTGACGACGAAGTGCGCGCGGCCCTCTCCGCGGCCCAGTGCGACGATATCGTGGCCAAGCTCCCGCAGGGCATCGACACCATGCTCGGCGCCGGCGGGGCGTACCTTTCGGGCGGCGAGGTCCAGCGCGTGGCGCTCGCCCGCGCAATCCTTAAGGACGCGCCCATCGTGGTGCTCGACGAGGCCACAGCCTTTGCCGACCCCGAGAACGAGGCGCTCATCCAGCGCGCCTTTAGCAAACTGGCGGCGGGTCGCACAGTCATTATGATCGCGCACCGGCTTTCGACCGTGGTGGGGGCCGACAAGATCGTGGTGCTCAACCAAGGTAGCGTGCAGGAGACTGGCACCCATGCCGAGCTGCTGTCCCAAAAGGGTCTATACGCCAAGATGTGGGCTGAATACGAACAGGCCGCGAGCTGGAAAATCACTGCAGCGACCGCGGATGCCGCCGTCACGAAGGGAGGCGAGGCCTAAATGTTCGCCTCATTCCAAAAGAAGTATTTCCTATCCGATAAAGGCGTCGCCGGCGTAAAACGCGGCATTTTCTGGACCACGCTCACTAATCTCATTACCATGGCCGGCATGGGCTTTTTATTCCTGGTCATGGGCGGTTTTGTCGAACATCTCGCCAGCGGGGCTGACCTGCCGGATGCCCTGCCGATTGTGGGCGGCCTCCTGGTCTTTTTCGTGTTGCTCTTTGCCTCTAACTGGCAGCAGTATTACTACACCTACTGCATCTTTTACGAGGAGTGCGGCAAGCAGCGTATGGAGATCGCCGAGCGCTTGCGCAAGCTGCCGCTGTCGTTTTTTGGCCGTCGTGATCTGGCCGATTTAACCGAGACCATCATGGGCGACGTCCAGGCCATGGAGCACGCCTACAGCCACGTGCTGGGAGAGCTTTGGGGTGCCATCATCGCAAGTGCCATCGTGTTCGTGGCGTCACTGTTCTTTTGCTGGCAGCTGGCGATTGCGGCGTTTTGGAGCGTGCCCGTGGCCTTTGCCGTGCTGTATCTGACACGCGGGCCCATGACCCCGGTGTTCGACCATGTGCGCGCCGAGAAGGTCAAGGTCACCGAGGCGATCCAGGAGACGCTCGACTGCGTGCGCGAGATCCGCGCCACCAACCAGGAGGCCCATTATCTTGAGGGGCTCAACGCCGTGATCGATGCCGAGGAGCGCGAGACCACCAAAGGCGAGCTCGCCAACGGGCTTTTGGTCAACTCCGCCTTTGCCATCCTGCGCCTGGGGATTGCCACCACGTTGGTCACGGGCGCTGCGATGGTCGCCTCCGGCCGGGTCGACTTTTTGGTGATGTTTGCCTTCCTGCTCATGGTGAGCCGCATCTATGCGCCCTTCGATCAGGCACTGATGCTGATGTCCGAGCTGTTTGCCGCCGAGTCGTCGGCCAAGCGCATGCGCTCCATCATGGAAGAGCCCGTGGCGCGGGGCAGCGAGCAGTTTGAGCCCGTAGGTCATGACGTGGTGTTCGATCACGTGGCATTTGGTTATGGTGCGGGCGAGGACGGCCGCTCCGGCGAGAAAGTTCTTACCGATGTGAGCTTTGCCGCCAAAGAAGGGGAGGTCACGGCACTGGTCGGTCCTTCGGGTTCCGGTAAGTCCACGGTGAGCCGCCTGGCCGCGCGCTTTTGGGACGCCACCGAAGGCACGGTCACCGTGGGCGGCGTGGATGTTGCGAGCGTGGATCCCGAGGTGCTGCTGCGCGACTACGCCATTGTGTTCCAAGATGTGCTGCTCTTTGACGACACAGTGATGGGAAACATCCGTCTTGGTCGTTGCGATGCCACCGATGAGGAAGTGCTTGCTGCCGCGCGTGCCGCCAACTGCGACGAGTTTGTGAGCCGCATGCCGCAGGGCTATGACACCATGATCGGCGAGAACGGCTCCAAGCTGTCCGGCGGCGAGCGCCAGCGCATCTCCATCGCCCGCGCGCTGCTCAAAGATGCGCCGATTGTGTTGCTGGACGAGGCGACGGCGAGTTTGGATGTGGAGAACGAGACCGTGGTGCAGCAGGCGCTCTCCCGCCTGCTCGCAGGAAAGACAGTTATCGTGATCGCCCACCGTATGCGCACGGTAGAAAATGCCGATAAGATCGTTGTACTCAAGGATGGTGTGGTTGCCGAGCAGGGCACTCCGGCACAGCTCAAGGCGGCAGGTGGAGAATTCGCCCGCATGGTTGCGCTGCAAAAGGAAGCGGCTGCCTGGCAGCTGTAAGAAGGGGCAAAGGGACAGTCCCTTTGTCACATTGACAATCGGTTACTCCGCATCGTTAATTTTCAAAAGGTTAGCCATGGCTGACCTAGATAGTTAGATAGAATTAAGGTATTTCAAAAGCGTGCTCGAGCTAACTGATGAACTCGGGTGCTAAGGCACCATGCCGCGCCCCATGCGGCAAAAGGGAGAAGCAACATGAAGAAGTCGACGTTTAACACCCTGCTTGTTGGTGGCGGTTTTCTGCTTGGCACGGCCGGCATCAAGCTGCTTACCAGCGCTCCGGTCAAGAATGCCTGCGTGCAGGGTATTGCGTGCGGTATGCGCATCAAGAACGGCTACCAGGACATGGTCGAGCAGGCCAAGGCTAATGTCGACGACATGGTTGCCGAGGCTGCTTACATCACCCAGAGCGAGGCCGCCGCGGACAACGCAGCTGAGTAGCGCTTCCGGGCACAAACTATGAGATTCTCGATTATCAGCGAGATCCCCGGCAGGACCCGCCTCCAGTTGGCGGGTCCTGTGCCAGAGAGCGATCTCGATGCGCTTCTTAAGCTTGGTGGCGACATCGACGGCGTGCGCAAGGTGCGCGTGTATGGCCGCATTGGCCAGATGGCGCTGGAGTACGACGAGCCGCGCCGCGATGCCGTGCTGGCCGCCGTCGGTGCGCTCGACGCTCAGGCCATTGCCGACGCAAAGACGGGTTACGTGGTGCAGCTTGAGCCGCGCAAGCACAAGCTCGTTATGGATCTTGCCACACTTGTCGGCGCCCATTACGCACGTCGCTGGTTTTTGCCCACGCCCCTGCGTGCGGTGTTTGTCGTGGCCGGTTACATGACCTTTTTGCGCGCCGCCCTCCGTGAGCTCGCGCAGCCGCGCCTGACCGTTCCCGTGCTCGACGCTTCGGCCATCGGCATTTCGTTCGTCAAGCGTGATGTCGACACCGCGGGCCAGACGATGTTCCTGCTCAACGTGGGCGAGCTGCTCGAGGACTACACCCGCGCCATGAGCGAAAACGAGCTCATCAACTCGCTGCTCGATGTGCCCGACAAGGCGCAAAAGGTTGTCGGCGACACCGAGGTAAGCGTTGCCGCAACCGAGCTTGAGCCCGGCGATCTGGTCGCCGTGCGCACCGGCATGTCCATCTGCATCGACGGTGTTGTCGAGCAGGGGAGCGCTATGGTCAACCAGGCGACCCTGACCGGCGAGCCGCTGGCCGTCGAGCGCAGCGTGGGCGACGACGTGTTCGCCGGTACCGTCGTGGAAGACGGCGGCATCTTGGTGCGCGTGCGCGCCAATACGGCGCAAACCAAACTGCGCTCAATCGTCTCGCTCGTGCAGACGGCCGACTCGCTCAAGTCCGAGGGCCAGTCGCATATGGAGGACCTTGCCAACAAGATCGTCCCGTGGAACTTCCTGCTCGCGGGCCTTGTCGCTCTCACCACGCGCAGCCTTATCAAGACCTCGGCGGCGCTGATGGTCGACTACTCGTGCGCGCTCAAGCTCACGGGCTCCGTCGCCGTCATGACCGCCATGAGCGATGCTGCCAAGATGGGCGTCATGGTCAAGGGCGCGAAGTACTTTGAGTCGTTTGCCAAGGCAGACACCATTGTGTTTGATAAGACCGGCACGCTCACCGAGGCGCAGCCGCGTCTTGCCTGCGTGCTCACCACCGATGGCTGGAGCGATGACGAGGTCCTGCGCCTTTCCGCTTGCTTGGAGGAGCATTTCCCGCATCCGGTGGCGCGCGCCGTCGTCAACGCTGCTCGCGAGCGCGGGCTCGAGCACCGCGAGCGCCATGCCGCCGTCGAGTACATCGTGGCGCACGGCATCGCTTCGTCCATTGAAGGGCGTCGCGCGATTATCGGCTCGGCACACTTTGTGTTTGAGGACGAGAGCGCGCAGCTCGATTCCGACATTAAGGAGCGCATTGAGTCCCAGATGCAGGGCCTGTCGCCGCTGTACCTGGCGGTCGACGGCAAGGTCGTCGGCGTGCTCGGCATCGAGGATCCGCTCAAGCCCGGGGTCCGTGAGGCCATCGCCGACTTGCATGCGTTGGGCGTCAAGCATGTCGTTATGCTCACGGGCGATTCGGAACGCACGGCCGAGCGCATTGCGCGCGAGGCGGGTGTCGACGAGTTTAAGGCCGAACTGCTGCCCGAGGACAAGTACGCGTATGTGGAGCGCATTAAGGGCGAGGGGCGCCACGTTGCCATGGTGGGCGACGGCGTCAACGATTCGCCGGCGCTGGGCCTGGCCGATGTGGGCTTGGCCATGGGTGGCGGAAGCGACATCGCCAAGGAGGTCGCCGACATCATCCTGGCGGATACCGATCTGGCCGCAATCGTGCGCCTGCGCCGCATGAGTCAGGGGCTTATCGACCGTCTGACGAGTTCGTATTCCAAGGTGATGCTCACCAACTCGGCGCTCCTGGCGCTGGGCATTACCGGCATGATCACTCCGCAGACGTCGTCACTGCTGCACAACGGCTCAACGATCGCCTACAGCCTGGGCAACGCAAAGGCGTACCTGCGTTAGCGTTTTCGATTGAGTAAATGGCCTGCACCCTGGCGACGCCGCAGCCGCCAGGGTGCAGGCCTTCTTTTGTTTGACGAGATGTTAGCTCGGATATATGCTCGTGCTAGCAGAGCTAGCAAATGCTGAAGGTGAGGTTGAGATGGCTACCGTTGGCAGCATGGCGCAGGTGAATGTTCGCGTAGATCGCTCGGTTAAAGAGCGCGCCGAGGAAGCGCTGCGGCTTTCGGGCGGGTCACTGCCCGAGCTCATCAAAAAGGTGGTGGCCAAGGTCGCGCAGGGTGGCGGGCAGTGCGAGGGAGTGCTTGCGGCCGTCGACGACCGGCGGCAGACCGTCGCGCCCGATACTCCGTTCGCCGCATCATGGGCGGCGGCAGATCAGCTTTACGCGGACCTGGGCATCGCTACGTCGCCCGTATCCGACGATCGCGGTTGGGAAACAATCTATTCCGAAGCCATGGACGAGCACTATCGCCAAAAGGGGATGATCCTGTGAGCGGGGCTCCCCTCAAAATAATGGTGGATGCCAACGTATGGGTTGATTCGTTTTGCGCCGACCATGCCGAGTCGCTTGCCGCACGCGCGTTTATTGGGCAGGCGACGGAGGCGGGGGCATTGCTGTTCTTTCCGGTGCATATCGCCAAGGACGTACTGTATGTTGTACAGCACGAACTGAAGCGCAGCGTTCTTGCCAGCGGGGGAGCGCTCGGCGAGGCTTCTGCCCGCGCGATTGGCGATGCGGCGCTGGCGTTTGTTCGGAACATGACCGAAAACGCCACGGCCGTGGGTGCAGATGCGTCGGACCTTTGGCTGGCCGACAAATACTTAGCGCTCCATCGCGATTACGAGGACAACTTGGTACTCGCCGCATGCAAACGCGCCCAGGTTGATTACTTGGTGACCAACGATCGAAAACTGCTCGAACATGCCGATCTTGCAGCAAAGACACCTCGTCAAATGATGCCGATTCTTGTTTTGGCCAAACGCGGCGGCACGGCTATCGGTTGACGCGAGCTGTTCGCGGGCCCCTTGGACGACGATGCGCCAAGGGGCCCGCGTCTGCTATTTACAAAAGCTCGGCCTTGATGGTGGGACTTTCTGCGAGCTGCTCGACTGACTTTTCGTCGGAGCTGTCGAGTGCTGCCAGACTGCGGTAGACCCACTCGTTGACCTGGGTGTTCTTGACGCCTGCGGTCTGTATAAGGGCGCCTACCTCGCGGATTGCTGCGAACAGATCGGCCTTGGGGCCCGCGAGATCGACCTCGATACCGTGGTAGGCAGCCACGCCGCGGTTCTCACTCACGTGGTCGATAAAGCCCTCGACGGTCTCAAGCTGCTGAGTGAGAGCTGCATCATCGTCAGCGTCCAGCGCGACGAGTGCGTTCGATACCGTGAGGGCGGGATGTCCGCAGGGGACAAAGCCCTCGATGACATCCATAGCTTCGGTAATGGTTGCGCCCAGGCCTGCGAGGGCATTGACGAGTTGCTGCTTGGTATCCATAACGGTCCTTTCGACGGGTCAATTTTGCTTGGCGAAAATATACGTGACGCGATCGGTAACAAAAGTGCGAAGTGCGGCGCACATTGGGGTCTTCACAGCTCGTGCATAGAACAGCTGTCCGCTTTCAGAACGTGGTAAGATAACACTCCACAAGCGGGGCTTGCCCCGCATGTTCCTTGAAAAGTCGACGGTTATCGGGTGTTTGCAGGCCCGATGCCATCCAGACTTTCCCGACATTCGGGGGCGACTGGTTTCGACACGATAGCTCTGAGAGAGGAAGCAAGCCGAGGTCTCCTCGCCTCGTTAAACAGGGGTACCGTCAAATTGAATTGACAACAACTCTTCTTTTGAGCCTATGGCTCTCGCTGCTTAGTTTATAGCGGCGCGTCAACCCGGTGATTTCCCCGACACCGGCGCGACGTCATGTTAGGGGAATGCTCCTGCGCACGTAATCGGTATGGCGCAGGCTAAGACCGAACCGGTTAGGACACCGCGAGCGTGTCGCTGCGCGCAAAGCGTCCGAGACTAAACCAGCGACTGAGCTTGGAGATGCCAATCAGGGGGCTTTCGTGGACCGGAGTTCGATTCTCCGCGCCTCCACCATAAGTAACAGGCAGGTAGATACTCATATCTACCTGCCTTTTTATTTCTTGTCCGCACCGCGGAGAATCGAACTCTGTGCAGGGCGCGGGCGTAAAGAAAACGCGTAAGCGTTTTTAGCCCGCGGGCGAGGACGCCGGCAGGCGGCCGAAGCCGGTGCGGATTTGCGAAGCAAATACGCGGATTCTCCGCGCAAAGCCCCAGCCAAAACAGATGTGCTGCCGACGGCATTTCTGCTGGCTGTGCCCCGCGCCGACAGATCCCCTTCATCCGCGGAGAATCGAACTCTGCTCCAAAACCCATGCGCCCTCCATCCCAAAACTGGGTAGAAGAAAGCCAAAACGCAATCGCAGGAGGTCAATATGACTGCAGAAGATAAGGCAAAGAACGCCGGCAAGGTCGCGCTCGTCTTGGAGGGTGGCAGTTTTCGTGGGCAGTTTACCGCCGGCGTGCTCGACGTTCTCATGGAGGCCGGTGTCGAAATTCCGGCGGTGTACGGCGTCTCGGCCGGTGCGCTCAACGGCGTCAACTACAAGTCGCACCAGATCGGCCGCACCAACCGAGTCAATTTGACCTTCTGCAACGACAGCCGCTACATGGGCGCCGCGTCGTTTGCGTCCACGGGTTCCATCGTGGGCTACGACTTTATCTTCAACGACGTCCAGGACCGCCTGGATCCTTTTGATAACGAGACGTTCGACGCGAGCCCCATTGAGATGTACGCCGTCGCGACGGACATGCTCTTTGGAACCGCCACGTACCTCCCGGTCAAAAGCGCCGTGCTCGATCTCGACGCCGTGCGCGCCTCGACCTCGCTGCCGCTGGTGACGCCGCCGGTCGAGATTGACGGGCACAAATACGTCGACGGCGGCGTGGCCGATTCGGTTCCTATCGAGCATGTGCTCGAGGAGGCCGGCTTCGAGCGCGCGGTTGTTATTGTCACGCAGGACCGCTCGTACGAGAAAAAGCCCTACGAGTTTATGCCTGCCGCGCGCGCCCGCTATGCCGACTACCCCTACCTGCTCGAGGCTATCGAGACGCGCCACGACCGTTACAACATACAGCGCATGCACCTGTGGAAGTATGAGCGCGAGGGCCGTGCGTTGGTCGTCGCTCCGCAAAAGCCGGTCGAGGTCGGCCATGTCGAGCACGATCCGGCAAAGCTTTTGGACCTGTATATCCAGGGCCGTCAGGAGGCAAAGCGCCTGCTCGCGGAAATCCAAGAGTTCGTTGAGCGCTAGCGACGGCGAACCCTCAAAAAATGACAACAGCTAAAGAGTTGGAAAAATCACGGCTCGTGGATGACATGTGCAGAAACTCTGGTCGGAGCCAAAATACCTGTTGACTCGTACGGCGAGCGGGGTAATATGGACGGGTTACTTGCAGAGCCCCGTGAATCTCTGTAACAACACGTACTGTACATGGAGGAGTCTAAGTGATTTCGAAATCGACTCACTACGCCAAGCAGGGCGAGGTCCAGCGCAACTGGGTTCTCGTCGACGCCGATGGTGCTGTCCTGGGCCGTCTTGCCACCCAGATCGCAATGATCCTGCGCGGTAAGAACAAGCCCCAGTTCACGCCCAACAGCGACTGCGGCGACTTCGTTGTCGTCATCAACGCCGATAAGGTCCAGCTTACCGGTAACAAGGCCGACACGAAGACCTATTATCGCCACAGCGGCTACAACGGCGGCCTCAAGGCTGAGAGCTTCCGCCAGGCTATGGAGAAGCACCCGGAGAAGGTCATCGAGCGCGCCGTTCGCGGTATGCTGCCCAAGACCACCCTCGGCCGTGCCCAGATGACCAAGCTTAAGGTCTACGCTGGTGCCGAGCATCCGCATGCTGCCCAGAACCCCACGAAGATTGAGCTGGAGGCTTAAAGATGGCTGAGAACACCGTTGTCTACCAGGGTACCGGCCGTCGTAAGAACGCCGTCGCCCGCGTCCGTCTCGTCCCCGGCACCGGCAAGGTGACCATCAACAAGCGTGACGCCGAGCAGTATTTCGGCCGTCATCAGCTCGTTGAGAACGCCCTTGCTCCCTTCAAGGTGACCGACACCGCCGGTCAGTTCGACGTTATCGCTCTGTGCGATGGCGGCGGCATCTCCGGTCAGTCCGGCGCTCTGCGTCTGGGCATCGCTCGCGCTCTTCTGAACGCTGGCGACTACCGTGCTGACCTCAAGAAGGCCGGTTTCCTTACGCGCGATGCTCGCGTGGTCGAGCGCAAGAAGTACGGCCTCAAGAAGGCCCGCCGCGCTCCCCAGTTCTCCAAGCGCTAAGGTTTTATCTCCTTTCGAGATACAATGTACAAGCGGGGCCTGCCGATTCCTCGGCGGGTCCCGCTTTTCTTTTTCGACTAGGGTGGGCGGTTGTATATCGCCTGCTAGGGAAGGAGCGATCCTATGCCCCAGAACATCTTCGGTACCGACGGCGTCCGTGGCGTCGCCAATGCCGACCTCTCGTGCGACCTCGCGTTTCGCCTGGGCCGCGCGGCGACCAAGTTCCTTGGCCCGGACATCTGCATCGGCCGCGACACGCGTCTTTCGGGTACCATGCTCGAGAGTGCTCTGACCGCTGGCATTATGGCAGAGGGCGGCCGTCCGCATTGCTGCGGCGTTATCCCTACGCCGGCCGTGGCGCTGCTCACCGTCCAAAACGAGCTCGACGGCGGCATCGTCATCTCTGCTTCGCATAATCCGCCGGAGTTCAACGGCATCAAGTTCTTTAGCCGCAAGGGTATGAAGCTTCCCGATGCTGTCGAGGAAGAGATCAGCGCCTGGGTCATGTCCGAGGAGGCCATGGCTGCCGACACGCTGCCGACCGGTGCCGGCGTGGGCCACATTATCAAGATGAAAGACGCCCGCAAGGCCTATGTCGATCATGCCATCAGCACGCTCGACGGCCTTAAGCTCGATGGCCTGGTTGTTGCCGTCGACTGCGGCCACGGTGCTTCCTGCCAGACCACGCCCGCTGCGCTGCAGCGCCTGGGCGCCACGGTCCATGCCATCAACACTGATTACTGCGGCACCGACATTAACGTTGAGTGCGGCTCCACTCACCTTGAGCCCCTGCGCGAGCTCGTGCTGCGCACCCACGCCGATATCGGCCTGGCCCACGACGGCGACGCCGACCGCGTGCTGTTCGTCGACGGCGAGGGCAATGAGATCGACGGTGACTACATCCTGGCTATCTGCGGTTCTGACCTCGCCGCCCGCGGCAAGCTCGCCAACTCCGAGATCGTCTCGACCGTCATGTGCAACCTTGGCTTCTCCATCGCTATGAAGGAGCAGGGCTTCGAGATGGTTCAGACCGCCGTGGGGGACCGCTACGTTTTGGAGCGCATGCTCGCGGATGGCGCCGTCATCGGCGGCGAACAGTCCGGCCACATCATCTTCCTGGAGCACAACACCACCGGTGACGGCCTGGTGACGGCTCTGCAGCTGCTGGCCGTGCTCAAGCGCACCGGTCGTACCCTCACTGATCTTGCCGGCATCATGAAGAAGTACCCGCAGGTACTCGTCAACGTGCATTCCGACAACAAGGCCGGCCTGGACGATTGCCAGCCCATCTGGGATGCCGTCGCTGCCGCCGAGAAGGAGCTTGACGGCCGCGGCCGCATTCTGGTGCGCCCGAGCGGTACCGAGCCGCTGGTCCGCGTGATGGCCGAGGCCGAGACGCACGAGCTGACCCAGCGCGTTGTCGACGACATCGTCGAGGTTGTCAAGCGCGAACTTCCCTAATGGTCAAAAACGGGTGCCAAGTGGTAAACTGTTAAGGTTATTTGATTGATTGGTATGTCCGAGGGGGAGCATGTTCACTAAAGTCCTAAGGTCTTTTGGTATGCGTGGTCGAGTCCTTACGCTGGATGCTCCCATCTCGGGCGACGTCATTCCGCTCTCCGAGGTAAACGACCAGACGTTTGCCACCGGCCTTTTGGGCCAGGGCGTGGCGATTCAGCCTACCGGCACGCGTGTGATTGCGCCGGCAGACGCCAAGGTCGAGGCCATTTTTCCCACGGGTCACGCCGTTGCGCTCAACACGGTCGATGGCCTAGACGTGCTCATCCACGTTGGTTTGGACACTGTTCAGCTTGAGGGCAAGCATTTTAGCGTGCATGCACAGGTGGGCGATGTCGTCCATAAGGGTGACGTGCTCATCGAGTTCGATCGCGAGGCAATTGCTGCCGAGGGCTACGATGTGACGGTTCCCATCTTGGTGTGCAACTCCGTTGAGTTCTCGAGTATCAAGGGCTCCGTTGGTGCGCATGTCGAAGAGATGGACCAGCTCATCGTTGCTCGCGAGCGCTAGCAAGTGCACGTGGCCATTAGCCTACAATTCAAACACGTTTATGGAGGGCGCCCTTGAAAGAGGGCGCCCTCCGTGGCAAGATGGGATTTGTCCGAAGCTAAACGGCTTTGGGTCACCGTGGACGGGCAGGGGCCTCGACGCGGCTAGACACGAGACACATACATTACGCGACCTCGCCCTGGTGGCCGCACACGTTGGTTGCGGCCGACGCGGGCCGCGGGCAAGTGCTTGTAAGGGGAGCCTTGCCTCTCTTGTACGAGAAAGGACGCGTAATGAAGATCATTAAAGCTAAAGACTACGAGGATATGAGCCGCAAGGCCGCCAATATCATCTCGGCTCAGGTTATCCTCAAGCCCGATTGCGTGCTGGGTCTTGCCACCGGCTCCACCCCGATCGGTGCCTACAAGCAGCTCGCTGCTTGGTACGAGAAGGGCGACGTCGACTTTGCCGAGGTCAGCACCTACAACCTGGACGAGTATCGCGGCCTTTCGCACGACGATCCCCAGAGCTATCACTACTTCATGCGTGAGAACTTCTTCGATCACATCAACATCGACCTGAACAACACGCATGTGCCCGACGGTTCCAACCCCGACGCCGCCGCTGCCTGCTCTGAGTACGACAAGATCGTCGCCGCCGCCGGTTACCCGGATCTGCAGCTGCTCGGCATTGGCAACAACGGCCACATCGGTTTCAACGAGCCCGATGACCACTTCTCCAAGGGCACGCACTGCGTCGACCTCACCGAGAGCACCATTCAGGCCAACAGCCGCCTGTTCGACAGCATCGACGATGTTCCCCGTCAGGCCTACACCATGGGTACCCAGACCATCATGTATGCCCGCATGATCCTAGTCGTCGCCAACGGCGAGGCCAAGGCTCAGGCCGTGCATGACATGTGCTATGGTCCGGTTACGCCCGCGTGCCCGGCTTCGATCCTGCAGCTGCACACCAACTGCGTTGTCGTTGCCGACGAGGCCGCCCTTTCGCTCTGCGAGTAGCGCGAATCCTGCATCTCGACATAGCCTTGCCTAAGGCCTCCGCTTTGCGGGGGCCTTTTTGTTATCCCTCTCCGCCCGCTTGACCAAAATCTTGCCGCAAGCTTGACGAATGCCGGATGCCCAACAGCTTGATTCATTCCATACCAGATTCTATGCAAAAATGCCACTAAAAGGTCGTAGACGGTAGCGGGTGCTAGGCGAGTTGAATGACATAGCTGAACCTTGTTCATTTGCGTTACACTGCCGCTTAGATGGGACAAGCTGACAAGCTCATTTACCTGCTTAAAGACCGATTAGTCGGGGGATTAATAACAATCGGCCCCCGCTGTACAAAAACTTGCCGCTTGCGTACCAAAAGACAACCTAAAACGCAAGGTCGCTCTATTCATAGCGCGGCTTGTATGGTCTTGCGGTTACAGTGTCCATACGGTCGAGTTGAGGAGCGGGCATGGTAAACGATTTGGGCAGTATGGACGACCTCGAGCTGATGCCGCTGGGCGGTGGCTATATGGTGCGACGCGAACGCTTGATGAATGAGCTTCTCGCCAAGGGCCGAAAGGCCGGCATCGTGGTTCTTTATGCGCCCGACGGGTTTGGGAAGACCTCGGTGCTGCTGCAGTACACCCATGAGGTTAAATGCGACCCGACGCGAGGCCCCGTGCGGATTATCGAGGCCGATCGCGCCATTGGGCGCGAGTTGTTTATGCAGCTCGAGGTGGTTACCGAAGAACTCAAAGACAAACCGCACTCCCTTATCGCGATTGATAATGTGCCAAACCTCGATCAGCACGATACCGAAGACCTCATCGACAGGATTCGCGGCCTGCGCGCTATGGGGGTAGGGGTCTTTATCTCCTGCCGTCCTTCAAATCGTCAGCTGATTCATGGGCTGGGCGATTCGGTTAAGATCAATGCGCAGATGCTCAAGGTGCATGCCTATGAGTATTCGGCGTGGGCATCGGCGTTTTCGATCAGCACATCGCTCGACTTTTATCAGCTCACGCAGGGCGTGCCCGAGCTCGTTTCGGCATTGCAGACGGGTCTGTATGGCCAAGGCGACGTAGCCGGTCTGCTCGAAAACGAGATTGTCAACGTATATGGCGCGGCACTTGTCGACCTGGCTTCGCTCGACAATAATGCACTGTTTTGCGTGGCATGTCTCATGATTTTGATGGGCGAGGGCAATATCGCAGAACTCGAGGCTTGCGGGGTGAGGCTATCGATGGTCGACCAGTCCTACTTCGTACGCGACTACCCGATCTTTGGCTTGGACCCCGCCGAGCGGAGTTTTACGTGTCTGGGCACGGAGGATAACGGACGCTTGCGTTTGCGTAAGTTGGTGGCCGAGGTTCGCCCCGAACTTGTTCCGAGGGCGGCCCGGATTTTGCTTAAAGCGGGCCGATGCGATGCGGCGATGGGCCTGGCGGACGCCTTTTTGGACCGTGGAGCGGTCCTTGAACTTGCTGGGCAGTATGGGGTCGATCTTGCTCTGACGGGGCACGGGGCCGATATCTGCCGAGCAGCGCTGGGTACGATCGATGCCGACGATCCGGCTCCAGAGCCAACGCCTGCCGAGGCGCTCGGCGTGTATTTGGCAGCGGTCAGCGTGTCCAATACAAAGCTCGCTCGCTATATGGCATCGGTCATCGAGCGCGGGGGCGAACGGGCGGCCTGCGAAATAGACCCTGTTTCATGGAGAGTGGCCCAGACACTGACGGCTGTTTGCTATGGGGACAACGGGCTTGGGCTTCCTACGAACCTGGCCGTGCCAGAAATCGAGACATCCCATACCGCACTCGATATGTTGTCCGCGCATATCGAGGTCAAGCGCTGCCTGACCGAGCGGGGAGATGACGGCGGCGTTCTACAGCAGCTCAAAACGAGCAAGGCCTACGACTGTGAGCTCGACATCGCGGGGATTGTTATACGGGCCGATAGCATGCTGGTGGAGCTCTTTGACGGGTCGTTTACGGGAACCGACGAGCGCGACGACGAGATGACGGTGGTGCGGGAGGCGCTCGACGTGCGTGGGCTTAAGGCGATGGCTATCTGGGTGCGCATGGTGTTGGCGGCACGGCGGCTCCTTTCCGGCCTGCCGGTAACCGACGACGCGGCGTTCAACGAGCTCGATCGTTTTGCCGTGCGCATGCGCGACAACCAGATTCAGCTGTTTGGCCTGTTGCTAGAAGGCTGGCAGTCGCTGGCAGAGGGACGGCCGGTTAATGCAAAGTTCCGTGCGGTCCAAGTGCTCAAACTTGCCGAGGAGTCGATTGCGTACATGCGCGATAACGCATTGCTGCTGGAGCGCGCGGCGTATCTGCGTAACACCTCGATGGTTTCGGTACGCGAGGAAGCGGAGTTGCTCGATATAAGCCAGACGCAGGTTGGTGGTGCAGAAGCCTGGATGGTGGCGCTGCATTTGGCTTGCGCGGGGCGAGATAGCGATCTCGCGGCCTGGATGTCCATGAATCGCGCGGGGATTCTGGAACCATCGTATCGGCTCTTTGCGCGCCTTGCCATGCATTGTCTGGGCGAGCCGGCGACCAGGATTCGCAAGAAGCTTCCCGTGCGCGAGCTGTCGCGGTACTCGCTGCGCGACGATTTGGAAGGGGAGGGCGAGCGCCTGTTCCAGGCTGGCGAGGTTGAAGCCGTTGATACCATCGACCATATCGAGATTCGCATGTTTGGTGCGTTCCGCGCCGAGCGCGACGGGTTTCCCATCACGGACAAAATGTGGCGCCGCAAGAAGGCGGCGACGCTTGCCGAGCGGCTTGCACTGGGCATGGATGCGCTCGTCGACCGCGAGACGCTGGCAATGGAGTTGTGGCCCCATGCCGAGTTCAATAGCGCCCGCAACAACCTGTACTCGACGATATCGCGCTTGCGGTCGGCTTTGGGACCGACGCCGGATGGCAAGTCGTGTGTGCTCATCCAAAATGAATGCATCGGACTCAACGGTGACTACGTCAAGACCGATGTACGGCTGTTTGACCAGATAAGCCGCGAGGTTTTGGGAAATCGCACGGGTGCGCGCGGGCCCCATCTGGTCGAGTTGTGCCTTAAGATTGAGCAACTTTATGCCGGACCGCTGCATGTGCCCAATGGCTGTAACCCCACCTACTTTTTGCGTATGCGACGCATTATGGAATCGAAGTATATCGACTGCATGATTCGGGGCGCGAATGCCGCCCTAGAAGAAAACGACCTGCAGTCGGCGGTATGGCTGGTGGAGTCGGGGCTGCGGCAAGAGACGGCGCGTGAGGATATGGTGCGCTGCGCCATGCGCGTCTACAGTGCGGCGGGGCGGCGGCGCGATATCGTCGAGCTGTACAGCGGGCATATGCATCATCTGAGGGAGCAGGTCAATGGCGTGCCCGAGCCCGAGACGCGGCGTCTATACGAGCGCTTGGTGGAGGGGCGGCTCAATCGCGTGCTGGTCGAGCGATAAAAAACGGGCGTCCGAAGTACTTGGGCACCCGTAAGCTTGCTATGTGTTCGCTCGCCGGATCATTGGCTCTTAGACGAGCTTGATCTTCTCAATGTCCTTGCGCGAGGACTCGCGATACAGCGAGAACTTGCGGCCGATGACCTGGACGACCTCGGCGTGGCAACGCTCAGCGAGCTCTTCGGCGGCCTCGCGGGCGGAAAGACTGGAGCCATCGAGCACGGAGCACTTAACGAGCTCGTGCTTCTCCAGGTAGGCGACCGTCTGCTCGACGGTGCCCTCGTTGACATCGGACTTACCGATGATGATAGCGGGGTTGAGGTGATGGGCCATGCTGCGAAGCTGCTTGACCTGTGCTCCTGTCAGTGCCATGGGTTCTCGCTTTCTATGTATGGGGCGCCCCGCGACGGGGCCTTAATCTACGTGAGCTGTCCCACGATAGCGCAGGAACGGCGCGGTGTGGAGCGCGTTTGCCCAGTTCAAAAAGAATGCGGATGCCGAGGTGATGGGCAGTGCGGGCTGTGAACGGGCTACGAGCGGGATTCAGAGACCGGTTCCCATACAATAAACGCCCAGCGAACCTTACGGATATGGTCGAGCATATAGCGCCCCTGCGGCACGCCCTTGGAGCCCGGCTCGCCGGCATGGGGGTTTTCGATCATGTGCTGAGCGATATAGTCGCGCAGGCGGTCGATCTTATCCTCGTTGCCATGCTCGAGCATACGGGAAAAATCCGCCACGCCTGCCTCAAGGCTATCGAAGGTATCGCGACGAGGCGATTCAAAGTATGTAACCTGCGGCAGGGCACCCATCTGAATGAGGATGTTGAAGGCGTACACAAAGCCATTGCTGCAGGTAACCGAGGCGCCGATAGCGTTCATCAAGTGCAGGTCATAGCGCGGGCTGGAGTTGGCGACCATCGTGACAGCACAACGCCGACGAGCCGTACGGTCGAGCTTGGCAAGCGCACCTTTTAGATTGGTCGTCGTAACCGACCGACTGGCAAAGGCAACATCCACCGCTTTCGCGACCAGTCCAACCAAATCCCAATCATCATCCCAAGCAAGCTCAAGCGGTGTAATGCGATTCTCGAGCCCATAGTACTCAATGCCAGCATCAAGCGTGCCCAACATGGCAGGGGAAAAGTCAGCAGCAATCACAGGATGTCCGTCTTGCGCAAGCGGAATAGCAATCGACCCAGCCCCACACCCCATATCCAGCACCGACTCACCAGGCTTTAACGCCAACAGCTTCATAAAGTCCCGGGCATACGGGGCAGTCTCAAGCGGCCGAAAATGCCGAGCCCTTTTATCCCACTCAAAAGAATCATCAGCCCGCCGCCGACCAGCCTGCAGGCGCATCCATTCGCCATTCCAATCCGCAGCAAGCAGCTCAGATTGAATTACACCATCAGCCACGGGCCATCCCCCTCACAACAAAAAAGCGGCTCCTCCCAAAAGAAGAGCCGCAACAAGCATATATCAGAAAAAGAACCGTTCCAACGCCAAACCGCCATACCAGCAAAGTAGGGCAGAAGCGAAGCGACTGCCAAAGGGATAGAACCCAACTGAGGTCCCGTTGTGCGGGAGCCCCGGGGAGGGCAAATATATAAGGTCGATCGCGAGTTCCGCACGAGCCGGAGAGCACTTAATGTGCTCTCCGTGCGA
>CAJJTG010000025.1 GCA_905194675.1 uncultured Collinsella sp.
AAAGGGCGGAGGCGGGGCATGCCCCGCCTCTTACACCACATCTCTGCGCGCTACCTCATCGGGCAGGTAGGGCGGCAAAAGTAGCTAAAAAAGCCCCGTCCCAAATTAGCTGCTTAGCGCCAGGGGTCGGCTTCGAACAGCGGCTCGCGCTCGGGGCGGCGGTCGCTGTAGGGATCGTAGCCGTCGTCATCCTCGTTCTCGGCGCGGATATAGGGGTCGCGCGGCTTGGGTGCCGGCTTAGGCGCAGGCTTGGGTGCGGCGGGTGCGGCATCGGTCGCCGGTGCATTCGTCTCGTTCTCGTTTTTCATCTGCGCATCTCCTTACCATGTACTCACGATCAGTACCATCGATTGTCGCACGAAAAGGGCGGCGGACCCAATTGGATCCGCCGCCCTTGGTGTTTAGAGACGACTGGTAGATTTTAAGGCATATCCCAAAAATCTACTCGGCGTCGGGGACCTCGTAGGTGGCCGCCGGCGTGTTGTCGCACACGACGGTAAAAGCACCGTCCTTGTCGACATCGACCGTCACCTGATCTCCCTCGCGCACCGTGCCGTCGATGATGGCGGCGGCGATGGCGTCCACGACCTCGCGCTGGACCAGGCGCTTGAGCGGACGGGCACCGAACACGGGGTCCAGGCCACCCACGGCGAGCATCTGCTTGGCCGCCGGGGTGATGGCAAGCGTCATGCGCTCCTTGGCCAGACGCGCGCGGACGTCGGCAAGCTGGATGTCGACGATCTTCTCGATCTGCGCCATGCCGAGCGGATGGAACACCACGATATCGTCGATACGGTTGAGGAACTCGGGGCGGAAGGTCTGAGCCATGGCGGCGTCGACCTGATGGCGCATCTCCTCCTCGTCCTTACCGGACAGATCGGCGATGGCCTTGGAGCCCACGTTAGACGTCATGATGATGATCGTGTTCTTGAAGGACACCTGGCGACCCTGGCCATCGGTCAGACGGCCGTCGTCGAGCACCTGCAGCAGCACGTTGAAGACATCCGGATGAGCCTTCTCCATCTCGTCGAGCAAGATCACGGAGTACGGACGACGGCGCACAGCCTCGGTGAGCTGACCACCCTCGTCGTAACCCACGTATCCCGGAGGCGCACCGATCAGACGTTGGACGCTGAACTTCTCCATGTACTCGGACATGTCGATACGCACGAGCGCACGCTCGTCATCGAACAGGCACTCGGCCAGCGCCTTGGCGAGCTCGGTCTTGCCTACGCCGGTGGGGCCCAGGAAGAAGAAGCTGCCGATGGGCTTGTCCGGGTCGGAGAGACCCGCACGGCTGCGACGCACGGCCGCGGCCACAGCGGAGACGGCCTCGTCCTGACCGATAACGCGCTTATGCAGCTCGCCTTCCAAGCCCTTCAGCTTGTCGAGCTCGCCCTGCATCATCTTGGACACGGGCACGCCGGTCCAGGCACTCACGACCTCGGCGATCTCATCGGAGGTCACCTGCTCGTTGAGACCCTCGCCGTCCTGCTGCTTTTGTGCCTCGAGCGCAGCCTCGGAATCCTGAATCTGCTGCTGCAAACCCGGAATCACGGAGTAGCGCAGCTCGGACGCACGGCCCAGGTCGCCGTTGCGCGTCGCACGCTCCTCTTCGCTCTTGGCCTCGTCGAGCTGTCCCTTGAGCTCCTGCACGTGGTCGATGGCGTTCTTCTGGTTGAGCCAGCCGGCCTTTTGCACGTTGAGCTTTTCTTGGACCTCGGCAATCTCCTGGCGCAGGGCCTCCAGACGCTCCTTGGAGGCGTCGTCGGTCTCCTTCATGAGCGCCTGCTCCTCGATCTGCAGCTGGGTGAGCTGACGCGTGGTGGCGTCAATCTCGACCGGCATGCTGTCGAGCTCCATGCGCAGGCGGCTTGCGGCCTCATCGACCAAGTCGATGGCCTTGTCGGGCAGGAAGCGGTCGGCAATGTAGCGATCGGAGAGGTCGGCAGCTGCCACGAGCGCGCTATCGGTGATATGCACGCCGTGGAAGATCTCGTACTTCTCCTTGAGGCCACGCAGGATCGAGATGGTGTCCTCGACGGTAGGCTCGCTCACCATAACGGTCTGGAAACGACGGGCGAGTGCCGCGTCCTTCTCGATGTACTTGCGATACTCGTCGAGCGTAGTCGCGCCGATTGCGTGCAAGTCGCCACGGGCGAGCGCCGGCTTCAGGATGTTGCCGGCATCCATGGAGCCCTCGGTGGCACCCGCGCCCACGATGGTGTGGAGCTCATCGATGAACAGGATGACCTTGCCCTCGGACTTTTGCACTTCCTTGAGCACGGCCTTCAAGCGGTCCTCGAACTCGCCGCGATACTTGGCGCCGGCGACCAGCGCGCTCATGTCGAGCTCGATGAGGTCGCGGTCGCGCAGGGTGCTCGGCACGTCGCCGGCCACGATACGCTGGGCGATGCCCTCGACGATGGCCGTCTTGCCGACGCCCGGCTCGCCGATGAGCACCGGGTTGTTCTTGGTGCGACGGGACAGGACCTGGATGGTACGACGGATCTCGTCGGTACGGCCGATGACCGGGTCGAGTTTGCTGGCGCGGGCAAGGTCGCAGATATTGCGGCCGTACTGCTCCAGCGCCTCAAACTGGGTCTTATCCTCGGCAGACGTCACGCGGTCATCGCCACGCAGCTCCTCGTAGACCTGCTCGATGCGCTCCTTGGTGACGCCGGCGTCACGCAGTACACGACCAGCCTCGCCCTTGTCCTCGGCAAGCGCCATCAGCAAATGCTCGGTCACCACAAAGCTGTCGCCCATCTTGGTGGCCTTCTTCTCGGCCTTCTCGATGACGCGGACGAGCTCATTGGACAGGCCCATCTGCTGGCCCTCGCCCGAAACCTTGGGCGCGCGGTCGATGGCATCTTGTGTGGAGCGTGCAAGCTGGGCCGGATCGGCGCCGATGCGCTCGATGATCACGGAGATATTGCGCTCGCCGGCACCAAGCAGGGCGGACAGCAGGTGAATCGGCTCCACCGCGCCGGCCTGCGCGTCGGCAGCCGTGCTCATGGCGGTCTGCAGCGCCTCGCGCGACGTCATTGCTAGCTTATCGATTCTCATGGAATCACCTCTCTTGGGGCGGCCGCCCTACGGGGCGGCTTCACGTTGTTCGAGAAGTATTGTTGCCAGCTTTGCGCGATCTTATACACAAATCTAAGTCTCTATATATAAGATTTTCTGAGTGATTGAAAGATAGGGAGCAGGTGCGCTCACCCGCTACGGCCTCGTCCCCTTACTATCTCAATCTGTAACATCTAGCGACTGTTTATGGCTCTAGATGTTACAGATCGAGATGAAATGACCAGCGGCACCCGTTTATCTAAATCTGTAACATCTAGTCAGCAAATAGAGCTCTATCTGTTACAAATCGAGACAAACAGAAGACACCCGAATCGAAAATCTAAATCTGTAACACCAGGCCCACTTTTAGCGGCCAAGATGCTACAGATCGAGACAGACCGAAAACCACCACAAAGAGGACAGGCACCTTTGTGGTGGTCGCGGTCTCTACTCCTTCGCCGAACCCGTACTTCCCGATTCGACGGTCCAGGGCATCTCATCCTCGAACAGCCATGTACGGGCAGACCCACTATCGCGTGCAGTCTGCGGGTCAGGCAAGCAGGTCTGTTTATAGGCATCTTGGATACACTGACCCATAAAATCGTTGAGCTCGGTCTGGTCGCCCTCCATGACATAGGCGACATCGCCGTCCATGATGTAGATGCTCGGCCCCTCATTGCCCTCGTAGCCCGGATCGTACGAGACATCACATAACTTTGCGCCGTTTGCAGTGTCCAGCTCGATGGAAGAGTGGCATCCGCCAACCATGTCGTTCGCTTTTGCCCGATAGGACGCATATCCATACCAGCGCTTAAAGGTTTTGCCCTTGAGCAGCTCGGACGCCCTGTCGATCAGACTAGAATCCGTGGTATAGCGCATAGCCCCAAGCTGAATATGTGGATAATTACTAATGCCCAGCGCAGCCGGTTGCTCATCAAAATCAACGGTAATGGTCTCGGGCTTGTCGTCGCCGGTCAGAAGTTCGACAGATTGAGTCACAGGCTTGACCACCGGCTCCGTCACCGCAGCAGGTAGAAACGCCATGCCGACAGTGCCCACGCCAACCACGGCAATCGCAAGCGCCAAAACAATCAATCCAATACGGGCAGGACTTCTCACAGCAAAGCACCTCGCAACGCAAACCTTCGCTACCTGCACTAATGATATCGCCAGCCAGCACTATTACCAAAAGAAGCCGCGCGCTCCTCACCACCACAAAGGGGACAGGCACCTTTGTGGTGGTTTTAGACGCTAACGGTCGACCATCTCGCGCCATGAGATTAAACTTGAATTGTTCTCTGAACATATCTATTTCTGCCTATCCTCAACAGATCTTTGTCTCGAGGAGCGCATATGAAGCCGCCTCATTCCACCGGTCGCAACGTCATCGCCATTCTCGCCATACCCATCGTGATGCTCTTCCTTATCGTCATCACGCCCTTTTCCCTTGGTATCACCTCGCCCTTCGATTTATGCGGAATGGTCGACGCCGGCTCACGTGCCACCTCGCTCTCCTTTATCTGTCGCGGCGTGTTTTACGAAGATGGAATTCCCACCGGAATTTGGCAGTCAAAGTTGCCACTGCTCGGTCAGATCGACGGATGCTCCCCCTATTTCTGCCTTGGACCTCAGGCGCTAAACTATCTAATCGACGACCAGCCACTCGACTCCATCACCCTCGCCTACGACTACGCACCAAACACCGATGAGCGCCACATGAACCAAGTCCTCGACAAGATGCTTGGACAGTGCGGGCTCACCGAGGAGGCCGGTCGAACCATCTATAGCAACCAGAAATTAAAGCGAACAGAACTCCGCCGTGTCGGAAAAATCAAAGGGCGAAACGGGGCCGCCTACTGGGATGCCTGGGCAACACGCGACAAGGGCGAATTCGGACACAGCACCTATATGGTCACTGTCTACACCAAAGACGGAATTAAGGACAATGTTGACGATTTCGCGTCCTCCAAACTCGGCATCCCCAAAACAACCAAACCCGCCAACCCGGATGAAATCCTGTAGAGGCGCTTATTGGAATGTCGCTCAACGTGCACACCGACATTGAGCTCACCCCCACCACCACAAAGGTGCCTGACCCCAATGTGGTGGGTTTCGACAAAAAGAAGCCGCCCCAATAAAAGAGGCGGCATCAAGCAAGTCTATTTATTAGCATCCCTCAAGACCCAACGAGAACGCAGAAATGTAGCCCGGGGCCACCCTTTGCCGAACGCGACCCTCGCGAAGCGCGTGAGCGGGCGGGAAAGGGTGGCCCCGGGCGGACAATTAAGTGCGTTACTCGGCAGCGGCCTTGAACTTGTTGTAGTTGATCAGGCAGCCGGCCTTGACGATGGCACGCTCCTCGGCCGTCATATCGGCAATGTAAAGCTCAATCTGCTCGACCGTGCCGTCGGCGCGCACCACGTAGGCGGCGATGTTCTTGAGGTCGCCATCGAGCGCGGCACGGATACCCGGCACAAAGACGTAGTCGCCCACCTCAAAGTTGGGCTCCGTCTCCATCTGGAAGGGCACCATGCCCCAGTTCATCACGTTGGAGCGATAGCGCTTGGTGGCGTACTCGTGGACGATGTTGGCCAGGCCGCCGATGACGCGCTGGCAGCTCGCCGCCTGCTCGCGGGCGCTGCCGTCACCGGGCTTCTTGGCATAAATCATGGAACCGAACTCGGTCGCCTTGGCATCGGCCGCGACACCCGCGCCGGTCAGCGCCTCAAACACGCCCGCAAGCTCGGCATCGAGCGCCGCCAGGTCGCCCGCGCCCTCGCCGGCCACGCGGCGTTTCTCCACGGCGTCGACTTCCTTGGAGCGACCCACGTAGGCAGGGTCGCGGCGGCTGAGCGTAAACTCGGCCAGACCCAGCGGGTTGGAGCGGAAGGAGCTCGTCTCGCCCGAGGGAATGAGCTCGTCGGTCGTGGTGACCGGGTCCATGATCTTGGAGCACACCTTGAGCAGGATGTCGTCGCCGAGGGGCTCCATCGCGGGCCACGGCTTGATGTTGGGGCCTTCGACCAGCTCGTCGGCAGGCTCCGCCTTGCCAAAGCCCCAGTACACGCGCTTTTTGTACGGCGCGTCGTCAAAGGTGTACTCGCAGGCCTCGTCCCAAGTCTCCTCGGGCAGGTCGGTCGCCGGGGTGAGCATGCCGCCGTTGGCCGCGGTCGCCGCAATGGAGCGGGCGTCCATCAGGGCCACAGCGCTCAGCTGGCCATTGCCCGGCTTGGAACCCTCGCGGTTGGGGAAGTTGCGCGTGGTGTGGCGGATGGACAAGCCGTTGTTGGCAGGCGTGTCGCCGGCACCGAAGCACGGGCCGCAGAACGCCGTGCGCACAATCGCGCCGGCCTCCATAAGATCGTAGATATAGCCGCGACGCGTAAGCTCGAGCGCCACGGGCTGGCTCGTGGGATAGACCGACAGCGAGAACTCGCCGCAGCCGGTGTTGGCGCCCTTGAGCACGCGGGCAGCCTGCACCACCGAGTCGTAGTTGCCGCCCGAGCAGCCGGCGATAACGCCCTGCTGCACGTGCAGTTTACCGTCGATGATCTTGTCGATCAGGCTAAAGTGCGTCTTGCCCTCGCCGATCTTGGCGGCCTCGAGCTCCACCTCGTGAAGGATGTCCTCGAGGTTCTCGTTGAGCTCGTCGATCTCAAAGCCATTGGAAGGATGGAACGGCAGCGCGATCATGGGCTTGATGCTCGACAGGTCGACCTCGACGCAACCGTCATAGTAGGCGACATCGGCGGGCTTGAGCTCGCGGTAGTCGTCGCCGCGGCCGTGCATGGTCAAAAACGCGTGCGTGTCGTCGTCGGTTGCCCAGATGGAGGAAAGGCAGGTGGTCTCGGTGGTCATGACGTCGACGCCGTTGCGGTAGTCGGTCGTCATGCTCGCGATGCCGGGGCCCACGAACTCCATGACCTTGTTCTTGACATAGCCCTTGGCAAAGACGGCGCGGATAATGGCGAGCGCCACATCGTGCGGGCCGACGCCGGGGCGCGGGGCGCCCGTGAGGTAGATGGCCACGACGCCGGGATAGGCGACATCGTAGGTGTCGCGCAGCAGCTGCTTTGCCAACTCGCCGCCGCCCTCGCCCACGGCCATGGTACCCAGGGCACCATAGCGGGTGTGCGAGTCGGAACCTAGGATCATCTTGCCGCAGCCGGCGAAGTTCTCACGCATAAAGGAGTGGATGACGGCGATGTGCGGCGGAACGAAGATGCCGCCGTACTTCTTGGCAGCCGAGAGGCCAAAGACGTGGTCGTCCTCGTTGATGGTGCCGCCCACGGCGCACAGCGAGTTATGGCAGTTGGTGAGCACGTAAGGCAGCGGGAACTGCTCCATGCCCGAAGCGCGCGCCGTCTGGATGATGCCGACAAAGGTGATGTCGTGGCTCGCCATGGCATCGAAGCGAATCTTGAGTGCCTCGGGGTCGCCCGACGTATTGTGTGCCTGGAGGATCGAATACGCGATGGTGCCGCGCTTGGCATCCTCGGGTGTCTGCGTAATACCGCGCTCGGCAGCCTCGGCCGCAGGCACAACCTCGCTGCCGCCGCGCAGGTAGATGCCGTCCTCGTACAGCTTGACCATACTGTCTCCCACTCTGCCCAAAAGATTTGGGCGCATAGCATACATTCGTTCAATATCGTGCCATAGAACGGTTGCGAGTGGGTTACGAATCTCTGCGTTCACTTTATCTCAGTAAAGCAGAGGACGAGTTAGGTCCTGGGGAGGCAGACTTAGACGCTCAAATGACGAGAGTGGATAATCTCCCACTTTGAGCCTGCAAACAGGCAAAAAACGGGAGATTATCCACTCTCATTCTGCAGGTACTCATTTAAGTCTGTCCCCAATGAGTGCCTACAGGTCGCCGCCCGTGCCCAGTAGTTTGCGCATGACTTGCTCGGGGTTAACCGAGCCATCGCGCGGGGCCAGGGCGGTGATCTTCTTCTGCATCTTGTACTCGTGCAGCTCGTCCTCGAGCTGGCGCACGCGAGCGCGGAGCTTCTCGTTCTCGCGCTCGCGCTCCTCGGCACGCTCCTTCATATCGAGAATGCGCACCACGCCGGCAAGGTTGATACCCTCGTCAGTCAGCTGGTTGATGAGCTCCAGACGCTCGATATCGGCACGCGAATACAGGCGCGTGTTACCGCCCGAGCGCTGGGGGTTCACCAGGCCCTTAGACTCGTAGACGCGCAGAGTCTGCGGATGCATGCCGGTCAACTCGGCCGCCACGCTGATCATGTACAGCGGTTTGTTCCTATTGTCCTCGGCCATGCTACCTGACCCCTTTCCGTCTCGTTATCGTCCATCATAAGCCCGCGGGCGCGGGCGCGCGCCGCGACCTTCCTAGTACGTCGCCTTGTAACGGTTGACCTTCTCGCGATAGTCGCGCGTGTCGGCCTCGCGCAGCTTGGTCATGGCATCGCGCTCGTCATCGGATAGGTTCGTGGGGACCTGCACCTTGATCTCGACGAGCAGCGCGCCCGTACGGCCACGGTGCTTAACGTCGGGCGCTCCCATCTCCTTAAAGCGGAACTTCTTGCCCGTCTGAGTACCCGCGGGCACTTTCAAACGGACCGTCGCACCGCCGGGTGTGGGCACGTCCACCGTGCAGCCGAGCGCCGCCTCGTAGACCGAGACCGGTACCTCCATGGTCACGTCGGCGCCTTTGCGCTTGAACAGCGGGTGCTCCTCCACATGCGTGGTCACGACCAGGTCGCCGCGCTCGCCACCCGCAACGCCATACTCGCCGCGACGCTTGTAGCGTAGCTTGCCGCCATCGACCGCGCCCGCGGGCACCGAGACCGTGATGGTCTGCTGCTCGCCTGTCGAGGGAATGCGATAGGTGACCTTGTGCGTCACGCCGCGAAACGCGTCCTCGGCCGTCACATCGACGGTCAGCGATAGGTCGCCGCCCTTGCGAGCGCGGCTGCGACCCGCGCCGGCACCGGCAGCGCCCGCAGCCCCGGCAAAGCCCGAGCCCCAATCGCTACCCCAGGCGCCGTTGCCGCTAAAGATGCTGTCGAAGATATCGCCCCAGCCGCTGGCACCCGCGCCGGCACCGTAGCCGCCGCCATACGCGCCGCCCGCGCCCGGCATGCCGCCGAACATGAGCATCTGGTCGTACTCTTTGCGCTTCTTCTCGTCCGAAAGCGTCTCGTAGGCCTCGCTGATCTCCTTGAACTTGGCCTCGTCGCCGCCGGCATCGGGGTGATATTTTTGCGCGAGCTTGCGAAACGCGCTCTTGATCTCTTTGTCGGAGGCGCTCTTGGATACGCCCAGGATGTCATAGAAGGTTTTGCCTGCAGCCATCGTAGCTCCTCTCCTGTTTCATCCGCCGTCCAGCGGACGGCGGCTCATGCTTTCATATGGCACTAGGCCAGAAAGGGCCCCGGGTGTTGCCCCGGGGCCCTTCTCAATTACTCCTCGGTGCTCTCGGCCGTATCGGCCGCGGCCTCCTCGGGCGCCGCTTCGGGCTCCGGTGCGGGGCGCTTCTCGCCGCCGTAGGTCACCGTCACCATCGCGGAACGCAGGATGCGGTCCGCCATGCGGTAGCCCTTCTGGTACACGTCGTTGACAGTCTCGTCGTACTGCGATGCGTCCTCGACGCGGCCCACAGCCTGGTGCTCGAGCGGATCGAACGCCTCGCCCTTGGGGTCGATGGGCTCAACGCCCTCGTGAGCAAACACATCGAGCAGCTTGGCATGCACCGCGTCAACGCCGTCGACGAACTGCTTAAAGTCGTCGGCGAGCTCCTGGCTGCGGGCATGGTCGATCGCGCGCTCGATATCGTCGACCACCGGCAGCAGCGCGGTGACGAGCTTCTCGGTCGCGCGCTCGCGCTCGGCGATGCGCTCGTTGGCGGTGCGGCGACGGAAGTTCTCCCAGTCGGCCTGCAGACGGGCGGTACGCTCGGTGGCGTCCTTTGCCTTATCCTCGGCGGCCTTCTGGGCCTCTGCCGCAGCATCGAGCTCGCGGCGCACGTCGGCAAGCTCCTTTTGGGCCTGCTCGAACTTGAGCTTAAAGTCGTTGTCGGCGGCTTCCTCACCGGCGCGGATAGCAGCTTCCACCATCTCGTCCTCGGTCATCGTCGCCTCCTTGTTGGAATCCTCTACCTGGTTCTCGGCAGCCTCGGCGGCCTCGGCCTCGTTGGCCTCGGTATCGTCGACGGCCTCTACGGGAATCTTCACGTCCTTCTCCTCAGAGTCAACGGGGGCGGCGCCAGCGGCGGCCGCCTCCGTGCGAGCTTTACGGGCGGACATGATTACTTGTCCTCGTCGTCCACAACCTCGTAGTCGGCGTCGACGACGTCATCGTCGGCAGACTGGGCACCGGCGGCGCCGTCGGTCTGCTGCTGAGCGTCGGCGTAGACAACCTGAGCCAGCTCATAGGCCACGGACTGCAGGGACTCGCCAGCGGCCTTGATAGCCTCGACGTCAGAGCCCTCGAGCGCCTTCTTGGCGTCGGCGATAGCGGCCTCGGCCTTGGACTTCACGTCGGCGGAAACCTTGTCGCCCAGCTCGTTGAGGGTCTGCTCGGTGGAGTAGCACAGGCTGTCGGTCTGGTTGCGGACCTCGACCTCTTCCTTCTGCTTCTTGTCCTCCTCGGCATGAGCCTCGGCGTCCTTGACCATGCGATCGACTTCGTCGTCGGACAGGGCGGTGGAGCCGGAGATGGTGATCTGCTGCTCCTTGCCGGTGCCCTTGTCCTTAGCGGAGACCTTGACGATGCCGTTGGCGTCGATGTCGAAGGTGACCTCGATCTGCGGCACGCCGCGACGGGCAGCCGGGATACCGGTCAGCTGGAACTTACCGAGCGACTTGTTGTCGCGGGCAAGCTCGCGCTCGCCCTGGAGCACGTTGATCTCGACGCTGGTCTGGTTGTCGGCTGCGGTGGAGTAGACCTCGGTCTTGGAGGTCGGAATCGTGGTGTTGCGGTCGATCATCTTGGTCATGATGCCGCCCATGGTCTCGACACCCAGCGACAGCGGGGTTACGTCGAGCAGCAGGATGCCCTCGACGTCACCGGTGAGCACGCCGCCCTGGACGGCAGCGCCGTCGGCAACGACCTCGTCGGGGTTCACGGACATGTTGGGCTGCTTGCCAGTCATGGTCTTGACGAGCTCCTGGACGGCGGGCATGCGAGTGGAGCCGCCGACGAGGATGACCTCAGTCAGATCGGAGAGCTTAAGCTTGGCGTCGCGCAGGGCATTGGTGACAGGCTGCTTGCAGCGCTCGAGCAGGTCGCGGGTGATCTTCTCGAACTCGGCGCGGGTCAGCGTGTAGTTGAGGTGCAGCGGACCGGACTGGTTCATGGTGATGAACGGCAGGTTGATGGTGGTCTGCTGGGCGGCGGAGAGCTCCTTCTTGGCGTTCTCGGCGGCCTCCTTCAGACGCTGCAGGGCCATGGGGTCCTGACGCAGGTCGACACCGTTCTCCTGCTGGAACTTATCGGCCATCCAATCGATGACGCGCTGATCCCAGTCGTCGCCGCCCAGGTGGTTGTCGCCCGAGGTGGACAGAACCTCAAACACGCCGTCGGCGAGGTCGAGGATGGAGACGTCGAAGGTGCCGCCGCCCAGGTCGAAGACCAGGATGCGCTGGTCGGTGCCCTGCTTGTCCAGGCCATAGGCAAGAGCAGCAGCAGTCGGCTCGTTGACGATACGCTTGACGTTGAGGCCGGCGATCTTACCGGCGTCCTTGGTGGCCTGACGCTGGGCGTCGTTGAAGTAGGCCGGGACGGTGATGACGGCGTCGGTGACGGTCTCGCCCAGATACTTCTCGGCGTCGGCCTTCATCTTTGCGAGCGTCATGGCGCTCACCTGCTCGGCGGTGTAGTCCTTGCCCTCGATGTCGACGACGGCACGGCCGCCCTGGCCCTCCTTGACCTCATACGGCACGGTCTTGATCTCGGAGGTGCACTCGGAGTACTTGCGGCCCATGAAGCGCTTGATGGAGAACACGGTGTTCTTGGGGTTGGTGACCGCCTGGTTCTTAGCGGCCTTGCCCACGACGCGGTCGCCGTCGGCACGGAAGCCCACGACGGACGGGGTGGTGCGGTCGCCCTCGGCGTTCACGATAATGGTCGGAGAACCGCCCTCGAGAACGGCCATTGCGGAGTTAGTAGTACCAAGGTCGATACCAAGAATCTTACTCATTAGAAATTCCCTCTCTCTTTTGCGTTCGCGTCGCCTCGACGGTCTGTCGCGCGGCGCTTCGGCTTGTCTTTCAGGATGTAGTGTATCCCCTTATGGGCTGGAATATACAAAATCTAAGTCAATTCATATAAGATTTCTTATCTCTGAGAGTTTAGGTTCTCAAATGTGCAGGTAGATGCACTGTTTGAGTTCTCGGCAAATCTACTGAGATCTATGTAGAGATGACTGAGGTTTGCGTCCGGGGGCGCCTGGGGCTGCCTTGCGGAAAGCTCGTCCCGGTTTGAGCGTGGATTCTGGGATGCGGTTTCCTCTTGAAGGCTCAACCGGAAGCTACATCCCAGTTTGAGCACCGATTCCGGGACGCAGTTTCCGCCGGGCGGTCCAACCGGAAACTAGGGCCCGTTTTTCGGCAAATTTATGGGATGCGCTTTCCGCAAGCGCGCTCAATAGCTCAATATTTCAAGTCACCTTTAGCTAACATTTGCGCAGCTCAGCGGCCCCACCTGCGTGTTTTTTAGTAAACCTTGGCATACTCGGCGAACGGTATGAAGATGCCGGCCAGAGGGTATTGCAAACGGTCGCTCCCGTGGTATGTTTTTGCCCGAATCAAACCGGCGCGCATCGCCTGTAGCGTCGGTCAACAGAGAGGAAACTACCATGGCTCATCCCGTAATTGATGCCGACGAGTGCATCGCTTGTGGCGTTTGCGTCGACTCCTGCCCCGCTGGCGTTCTGGAGCTCCAGGACGTCGCCACCGTCGCTGACGAGGATTCCTGCGTCGCCTGTGGCGCTTGCCAGGACGCTTGCCCCGCCGGCGCGATCACCGAGATCGTCGAGGAGTAACAGCTCCCCCACCTGCACACTCAAAAGTACACCGTGCACAAAAAGGAGGCCTCCGCATCGCCGCGGAGGCCTCCTTTTGTTTGTATAGGCAGCTAATTTGAGGCCAAATTGCCGCTTAGGGGCGTTTGCAGCGTCGGCTAAGAGAGATCATCCTCGTAGGGCATCAGGTCTGCCAAGTAGCCTTTCTCTTTGAGCATCGCCTCGATCTCGTCGAGGGTCTGCTCGTCCTCCGCCGCGATGCGATGGAAGTGGTAGCCGCTCGTCACCGTTAGTAGTGGAAAGCTCTTGCCGCTGGCGATGCCCTCTAGGTAGCGCTCAACATCGCGACGATTGCGAATGTCCAGGTCGGCCGTGATCTTACCGTACACGCGGTGATTGACGATCACGTTGAGCACGGCGCCACCCGCGTCGACGATACTCGTAAGCTCGTCGCCCGCCTGCTCCACGCTGTGGCGCACCTTAACAAGACGCGTGGGCACGGCGGGGCTACTCGCGGCTTCCTGCAGCACGTAGCCGCGGTTGGTCGCCACGATATCGTGCCCATCGGCACGCAACAGGGCAATATCCTGAACCACGACCTGACGGCTCACGCCAACCTCGCGGGCAAGTGCGCTGCCCGAAACGGGCTCCTTGGCTCCTTCGAGCACGCCCATGATGGCACGGCGACGCTCGCGGGCGTTCATTATTTACCGTCCAGCAGACGCAGGTGCTTAAGCGAGAGGTCGAGGATCGGCGCGGAGTGCGTCAGGGCGCCCGAGCTAATGTAGTCGACGCCCAGGTCGGCAAGCGCGCGGATATTGTTAGCGTCCACGTTGCCCGAGCACTCGGTCTTGGCGCGACCGGCGATAAGCTCGATGGCGGCGGCCATGTCGTCATGGGTCATGTTGTCGAACATGATGATATCGGCGCCGGCCTCCACGGCTTCGCGTACCATGTCCAGGTTCTCGCACTCAATCTCGACCGTCGTGGTAAACGACGCGTGGGCGCGCGCCATCTCGATCGCGCGCGTCACGCCACCGGCGGCATCGATGTGGTTGTCCTTGAGCATGACGGCTGTCGACAGGTTGTAGCGATGGTTGCTGCCGCCGCCGATCTCAACCGCCGCCTTCTCGAAAACGCGCATGCCCGGCGTGGTCTTGCGTGTGTCGACAAGCACGGTCTTGGTACCCTCGAGCGCCGCTGCCATTCTGTGCGTATAGGTAGCGATACCGCTCATGCGCTGCAGGTAGTTGAGCGCCACGCGCTCGCCCGAAAGCAGCACGCGCGCATCGCCGCGCACCTGGCCCACGTGGTCGCCGGCGTGCACCTCGTCACCGTCGGCAACATCAAACAGCACCGAGCTCTGCGAATCCAGCAGCTCAAAGGTGCGGGCGAACACATCCAAGCCCGCGATGATGCCATCGGCCTTGGCGATGAGCTCCACCGTGGCGGGGCGCGCCGTGGGGCACACGCTCGCCGTGCTCACGTCCTCAAACGTAATGTCCTCGCGTAGAGCCTGCAGAATCAGATCATCGACGACGAGCTTCATGGTAATGGGATTCATGGTCTACTCCTCCACGGCCTGCGTGCCGGCGGCACGGGCCAAATCATCGATCGCCAGGGAGTCGGCGCTCAGGGCGCGATGACGCCCGTCGAGCGCGGGCTCGCCCGCCTGCTCCACGGCGAGCGACTCGCCGGTGCGCATGTACCACGCGGCGCGACGACCCCAGACCAGCGCCTCGAGCAGGCTGTTTGATGCAAGGCGATTCTTGCCGTGAACGCCGTTGCAGGCCGTCTCACCGGCTGCGTAGAGCTCGGGCATCGAGGTGCGGCCGTCCTTGTCGACCCACACGCCGCCCATAAAGTAGTGCTGCGTAGGCGTAACGGGGATGGGCTCGTCCAAGATGTCGCGGCCGTCCTCCAAGCAGCGTGCGCGGATGTTGGCGAAGTGCCCGGTCACCACATCGCGCTCGACGGGGGCAAAGCTCAGCCACTCGTGCTCGGTGCCGTCTTGCTTCATCTGCTCGCGGATGGCGGCGGCGACAACATCGCGCGGCTGCAGCTCGTCGGTAAAGCGCTCGCCGGCAGCATTGAGCAGAATCGCGCCTTCGCCGCGGCAGCTCTCGCTAATCAGGAAGGTGCGGCCCGGCTGCGGAGAGAACAGTCCCGTGGGATGGATCTGCACGTAGTCCAGGTGCTCCATCGTGATGCCGTGCTCCTGCGCGATGTAGCAAGCGTCACCGGTGAGCTGCGGGTAGTTGGTGGAGTGATCGTACACGCCGCCGATGCCACCCGTCGCCCACAGCGTATGGCGAGCATGAATCTTAAACGGCTTACCGGCATGCACGCCCTCATCGGCATTTGCCAGCTCGTCGGCGGGGCGAGCCGAATCGCCCTCATCCACGGCAACGGCGACGACACCGGCACACACCGTGGCGCCGTCACGCTCGCCCGTCAGGATGTCGGTCATGGCCACGTGCTCGAGAATCTGCACGTTATCCAGCTTGCGGACAGCCTGGAGCAGTTTGGTCGTAATCTCCTTGCCCGTAATATCGGCATGGAAGGCGATGCGCGGGCGGCTGTGCGCGCCCTCGCGGGTAAAGTCGAGGCTGCCGTCGGCCTTGCGCTCAAAGTCCACGCCCATGGCCAGCAGGTCATTGATGACCGAACGGCTCGAGCGAATCATGATGTCAACACTCTCGCGGCGGTTCTCGTAATGGCCGGCGTGCATGGTGTCCTCAAAGAAGGCATCGTAGTCAGAGCCTTCGGGCAGCACGCAGATACCGCCCTGCGCGAGCATCGAATCGCACTCGTCGACGGCGCCCTTGGAGAGCATGATTACGCGCGTGCTCGTCGGCAGATTGAGAGCCGCATACAGGCCCGCCACGCCGCAACCGGCAATGACGACATCGCACTCCATATCGGGGTATTGTTTGGTTTCCACAGGAATCCTCTCCCTTGTAATGTGACATAAGGGATGGTCCCTCATGTCACATTGGCTTAGCGCGCCGCGTACTCGAGCATGCGGTCGAGCGTGAGCTTGGCCTGATCGGCGGCCTCGTCCGACACGCCGATCTGCACCTCGCCCTCACCCGTCTCCAGGCAGCGCACGAGCTTTTCGAGCGTGATGAGATCCATGTTGACGCAGGTGGGCTGCACCGCGGGGAAGTAGAACTTCTTGCCGGTGCCCTGGCAGCGGCGCTCGAGCTCGTAGAGCACACCGCGGACCGTCACGATAATGAACTCGCTCGCGTCGGACTCCTCGGCGTACTTGATGATGCCGGCGGTGGAGCCAATGTAGTCGGCCTCGGCCAAGACGTCGGCCTTGCACTCGGGATGCGCCAGCACGAGCGCGTCGGGGTGGGCCTCCGTCGCGTCGACGATCTGCTCGACGGTGATGATGTGATGGCGCGGGCAGTAGCCGTTGTTGAGGATGACGTGCTTTTGCGGCACCTGCTCGGCTACGAAACGGCCCAGGTTTTGGTCGGGAATGAACAGTATATGCTGCTGCGGCAGCTCGGACACGATCTTGACGGCGTTGGAGCTGGTGACGCACACGTCGCTCCAACTCTTGATCTCGACCGTCGAGTTGACGTAGCAGACCACGGCAAGGTCGTCGCCATACTCGGCGCGCGCCGCGTCGACCGTCTCGCGCTTGACCATGTGCGCCATGGGACAGTCCGCGCCCGGCTCGGGCAGCAGCACGGTCTTGGTGGGGTTGAGCAGCTTGGCGCTCTCGCCCATAAACTCCACGCCGCACAGCACGATAGTCTGCTGCGGCAGGCTCTTGGCGAGCTTTGCCAGGTAAAAGCTGTCGCCGACGTAATCGGCAACGGCTTGAACCTCGGGCGCCACATAGTAGTGCGCCAGGATCACCGCGTCACGTTGGGTTTTTAGTTGCTGAATGGCCTCGACGAGCTCTGCGGGCACCAGTGCCGCGCGCTCCGTTGCCGTCGTTGCCGATGCTAGGCCGGCCGCGATATCGCGTGCAAGCTCCGATGCATCCATGTTCGCGCTCTGTGCCATCAAGGCCCCTCTCTTTTGGCGAATCTTGGGGCTTTAGTATGACACCTGGCTTTACAGCTGACAAGACAGCTGTAAAGCCAGGTGTAAAGTTGGAATAAAGATTCAATCATGGGGCGGGTCCATTTTCGAACTGGCAAGCTGAGGATAGTCGAAAATGGACCCGCCCCAAGATTCGAGCGGCCCGCATTGTCCTGGACCAAGGGGCGGTGGTCAAAAAAGGCCAAATATGAGTACTGTCACCAAATTGGTAGCATCGATTTTCCGGTCCAGAGCAGCAAAATCGCCTTGTTTGGAGCCCGATCGCGACTCTGAAGAACGAAAATCGATGCACTTTTGGCCGCTGGCACCGATTTTGGAGGCCATTTGGCTGCCACTAAACTGGTAGCAGTACTCATATTTGGCCTTTTTTGACCACCGGGTTTCCGGCAAACCCCAAAAGCGGGTCCGGATCGCTCGATCCGGGCCCGCTGGGGGTAGCGAGCACAATCGAGGTGTAAGAAGCAAGAGAGGGCCATCGCCTAGAATCGTCAGCGCCTAGATATTCAACGAGAGGAAAGACAATGGTCCGCAGCGACATGCTACCCCAGCCGGACCGGGGGCTCGGCCTCGACCGGCCCCAGACCGAGGCATTTCACCGACGAGTTCAAGAGGAAGATAGTCGATCTCCACAACGCCGGAAAGCCCAGGCGCGAGGCCATGGACGAGTGCGACCTCGACAAGAGCACCGTGGAGAGGCGGGTCAAGTCGATAAACGAGACCGGCTCGCCGCGCGCCGCCGACAACCGCACGCCCGAGTAGAACCGGATCCTGGAGCCCGAGCGCGAGAACCGCAGGCTCCGGATGGAGGTCGACGTCTTAAGACGAGCGGCGCCGGTATACGCTCGGAAGTGAGGGCCATGGCGGCCAACGGGGGCCGCTGCCCCGTGTCGGCGCAGCGCGGGCATCGAGGTATTCCACACGGACCGCGGCAGCGAGTTCGACAACGCCGAGATCGACCTGATGCTCGAGGCCTTCGGCATAGAGAGGTCGCCGTCGGCCAAGGGCTGCCCCCACGACAACGCCGTCGACGAGTCGACCAACAGGATACTGAAGGCCGAGCTCGTCCACCGCGAGACGTTCGGCACGACGCGCGAGCTCCGGGCCAAGCTCTCGGACTACGTGCACTGGTACAACAACTTCAGGATCCACTCGACGCTGGGCTACATGTCGCCGGTCGAGTTCAGAAAGGCGGGGCTGTCCCTACCGGAATCGTCCAAATAGGTGTTGCCAATCCAGCGCATCGAGGCGGGCCCTGCCGGCGAGAAGACGGCTGCGTGGGCGGCCGCCCAAGCCGCCGCCCACGAATTCGTGGGCGAAGTCGGGCTCGACTTCTCGCGCGCCCATGCATCGACGCGCGCGGCGCAGCTCTGCGCCTTCGACCGCATCGTGGCCGCCTGCGCCGCGCAGCCGCGCGCGGGCCGCGTCGTGTCCATCCATGCCGTGCACGCCGCCACAGAAGCGCTCGACATCCTCGAGCGCCACGGCCTCCCCGCGCACGCGACCTGCATCTTCCACTGGTTTTCGGGCAGCGGCGAGGACTTGAACCGCCTGCGCGCGCTCGGGTGCCTCGTCTCGGTCAACGAGTGCATGCTCGCGACCAGGCGCGGGCGCGCCTACGCGCGCCAACTGCCGGAAGACGCACTGCTCTTGGAGACAGATGCGCCCGCATGGCTCGATGCCCCCTGCTCCGCCGCAGAGCTGGAAGCCTCGCTCGCCCACACGCTCTCCCTGCTCGCCGAGATCCGCGGCACCTCTACGCAAACGCTCGCCCCCGCTCTTGCGGAGACGAGCGTGCGTCTCTTGCGATTGTAATCAGCAGATGCGCGGGGCGGCGCATCGCGCAACTCGATTAACCGCCCCGCCGCAGTCCGGACGGTTAGACCACATTGAACGTGAAGCGCGTGCCCGCACGCAGGCCGTCGAGCAGCATGAGCTCCGCGCCATCGATATACCCCACCACATTCGTCCGCCCGCTGTTTTCCATGGCCGCGAGCGCAATCTGAACCTCGCCGGCATACTGGCCGTAACCGTCGTTGTCCACGAGCACATCGCCCCGCCGGATATCGACCGTGTTGAAGGGAGCGACCTCCCCTTTCACCATCCGGCTCTCGACGGTGCGCACGAGATAGCCGTTTTGCTCGGGACGACACGACAGGCCGAGGCGCAGGCGCCGCTCAAGCTCCTTCGGCAAACCGGGAGCGCGATGCAAGGTGAACGCCATCGGGGCTGCGACGCCCGCAGCGATTGCCGCAAGCTCGCGCTCGCTCGCAAAGCAGTTGCCCACGATGATGTCATCCACGCAGCCGAGTTGCACGAGGTGACGGGCCTGCACGGCGGCGGGCAGATCGCGATGCATCTCAAGCGTAGGCAAACCGTCGCATGCCGGCCACGGGCCGAAGGCCTCCGGCTCCTGCGATGACACGAATGCCTGGAGTGGAAGCCCGCGCTCCTTCCAC
The DNA here is from genome assembly GCA_905194675.1 of uncultured Collinsella sp. GTDB lineage: Bacteria > Actinomycetota > Coriobacteriia > Coriobacteriales > Coriobacteriaceae > Collinsella. The sequence goes on from CAJJTG010000025.1 coordinate 19,576, forward strand.
CGACGCGAGCAGGTCAGAAAATACTCGAGCGTCAGACCCGTGTAGCGATGCGGATAGTAGTTATGGCAGCCTACGATGCGCGCCGGCTCCCCACCGCTCGCGAGCAGCGCCCCGATGTGGTCGCACGCGTTTGCCGAGGCGTTGAGGCACACCCCGATGCCCGCCTCGTTGCGCGTGAGAAACGCCTCCTCCATCTCGGAGAGACCGAGATCGAGACGCATGACATCGCAGCCTATCTCCTGGAGAAATCCCAGATCGAGCTTGCCGCGCAAAACGCTCGCATTCACGCCGAATCGCGCAAGCACCGAAGGGTTCACGTCGCAGAACACCTCGAAGCCGAGCGCATGCGCCTCGTCGGTCAAAGCCCGGTAACGTGCCGTGACTTCATCGCGTTCATCGCGGACGCCGAGCAGCGCCACGAACAGCACGCGATAGTCGTGACGGGCGGCGAGGCGCAGGTATTCTCGGCACGCCTCGGCAGAGGCGAATTCCGGGTAGAGGGAAATGCCCAACCGCACCTCACGCATGGGAGACCTCCCCGCCGAGATCCTCGCCGTTCGTCTCGATCACGCGCTGGTACCAATAGAACGAGTCCTTGCGGCTGCGCTCGAAGGTGCCCGTTCCGTCATCGTGGCGATCGACGTAGATGAAACCGTAGCGCTTCGCGAACTCGCCGGTCGAGGCGCTCACCAAGTCGATGGGGCCCCACGAGGTGTAACCCATGAGGTCGACGCCGTCGGCCACCGCCTCGGCCATCTGCTCGATGTGCTGGCGTAAATACTCGATGCGGTACGGGTCGTGGATGGAACCGTCCTCCTCGACCGTATCGTAGGCACCCAAGCCGTTCTCCACGAGCATGACGGGCTTCTGATAGCGATCCCAGATGGCATTCAGTGACCAGCGCAGGCCCACCGGATCGACCTGCCAACCCCAGTCGCTCGTCTTGAGGTAGGGATTCTTTGCGCCGAAGGCGAAGTTGCCGCCCGTCGTCTCGAGCTTCTCGGGATGCGCGGAGAGGCAGACCGACATGTAGTAGCTGAACGTGACGAAGTCGACCGTGCCGCGCGCGAGCGTCTCGGCGTCGTCCGGCTCCATCGCGACCTCGATGCCCTTCTCGGCAAAGTGGCGCCTCATGTAGCTGGGATAGTATCCTCGCACCTGAACATCGGAGCAGAACCAATTGGCCACGCGCATGCGCTGCTGCACGAGCACCGCGTCATCGGGGTCGCAGGTATAGGGGTACATGAGCGCAAACGAGGACATGCAGCCGATGCGGTACTCGGGATAGCGCTCGTGGGCCAGAGCCGTCACGCGCGCGGCAGCGACGAGCATATGGTGCAGCGCTTGGAAGCGCTCGGCGGGGTTATCGGGCAGGCCGTTGATGGGCCCCTCGTACCCGCGGACGGTGCTCAAGTTGAGCGCGGCCCCGCCGCGACCGATGCCCGTATTCATCTCGTTCAGCGTGAGCCAGTAGCGCACCTTGCCCCGATAGCGCTCGAACACGCAGGCGCAAAAGCGCTCGAAGCACGCGATGAGCTCATGGCCGGCCCAGCCGTTGTACTTGCTCGCCAGCGCATAGGGCATCTCATAATGGCTGAGCGTCACGATGGGCTCGATGCCGTGCTCGCGGCAGCAGTCGAACACGCGGTCATAGAACGCCAGACCGAGCTCGTTGGGCTCCGCCTCCTCCCCCGTAGGGAAGACGCGCGTCCACGCAATCGAGAGCCGCAACGCCTTGAAGCCCATCTCCGCGAGCATCGCGATGTCCTCGCGATAGCGATGGTAGAAATCGCACGCCTCGTGGCTCGGATAGAACGTGTCCGGCTCAAGGGTCGGCGTGATGCGCTTGTCGACCTTATGCGAACCGGCCGTGCACACGTCAGGCACCGAGACGCCCTTGCCGTCCACATCCCATGCGCCCTCGATCTGATTGGCCGAGATGGCGCCGCCCCACAAGAATCCATCGGGAAATCCACCCATGGAACACCTCCAAATACAACGAGGGGCGAGACTCGAAGAGCCGCGCCCCAATCACAAGTCACCCGCAGAGAGCGGGGCACATGCGCACATGCGCCAAGATGGTCCCTACGCTTCGGAAGCGGCCTTCTCGGCAGCCTCCTTCTCGCACAGCTGATGGTCATACACCTTCACGAACGGCAGGTAGACCAAGAAGGCGATGACGAAGGCCATAGGGGCAATGAAGAGGTTCTGCCACGCAAGGGAGGGCATGAAGCTCTGCATGATGATCGGCAGCTGCGTCATGATGAGCAGGTGGCCGGGCTGGAAGAAATCGAGCGAGTAGCCGATATAGGCAAAGAACATGATGATCATGGGGTTCAGGATAAACGGGATGGCCATGATGGGGTTATAGATGATGGGGGTACCGAACGCCATGGGCTCGGAGATGTTGAACACCGCAGGAACGATACCGGCCTTGCCCACAGCGCGAAGCTGCTCGGACTTGGAACGCATGCAAAGCACGGCGAGCGGCAGCACGTTGCCGCTACCACCGCAGCAAGACATGACGCCATACAGGGCGATCGGAGCGAACATGGCAGCCTGGCCGGAGGCGACGAGCTCGGCGTTCTGGGTGTAGAACTGGATCATGGGGGCCATGATGACCGGAGAGAGCACCATCGCGCCGTGGATGCCGAGACTCCAGAGCAGCTGGCACACAAACGCGAGTACGAACATGCCGGGCACCGACATGAGGGGCGTCAGCGGGATGGACAGGATACCGGCGATGGCGCCCGGGAGCACGACGCCGATGGTCATCTGGGCAAGTGTGTTGAGACCATGCCAGAGCAGGATGCAGATGACGAGCGGCACGAGGGTCGCGAAAGCGTCCGAAAGGAACTGCGGAACCGCGTCGGGCATCTTGAGGCTCACGTGATGCTTCTGGCAGAAATCGATGATCTTGACCGAAACCAGCGGGATGATGAGCGCGGTGAAGAGACCGGTGCCGCCAAGGTAGGTGGTGGCGAGCACGCTCATGGTCGAGCCGTCCTGCAGGGTGACACTCTGAACGGGAGCACACACGAGCAGGAAGAGAATCATGGTGACGATGCCGTTCGCCAGCGCGCTCTCCATCTCCAAGTTCTTGGAGTAGATGTAGCCCACGGCGAAGGCCACGACGACGCCCAGGATGCCCATGGTCATGTTATAGGGCGTGGTGAGCCACATATAGGCGGCGTCGGTCGTCTCGAGCACGCCTACGATATCCAGCAGCGTGGCGACGACGGTGAAGATGGCGCCGGCGAGGATGACCGCCATGGCCGCCATCATGCCACCGCTGATGGCGGACAGGGCCTTGTTGGCCTGGAGCTTGCCGCCCCATTCCTGCAGCTTCATCATCACTGGGGATTGATACAGGTTGTCAAGTTTGGACATTGGTGTTCCGTTTCTCTTCGATCGAGACGGGTATCTAGCCCTGGACGAGAGACTCGACGAGCTTCATGATATTGGCGCAGTTGCCCGTGCCGTAATCGGTCGGCGGAATGACGGCGACCGGCATGCCGGACTCGGCGGCGATGTTGTCCTTCTGATAGGAAATCTGCGGACCCATGAGGATGCAGTCATACTCATGGCAGACCGTCTTGTACGTGTTGACGCTCTGGGCGGCGATGCTGAAATTGATCCCCTGCTCAGCGGCATACTTCTCAAGCTTCTTCATGAGAATGCTCGTGGACATCCCCATGGCGCAAACCAGCAATACCTTCATTGTTTTGATTCTCCTTGCATAACGGTCGTATCAACAAAGACGGCGGCCTTGAGCGCGCCATCCCGCCCGCATTACTCGGCGCGCGTCGCGTCGAGCTCGCGATACACATTCACGATCTCCTCGACCAGCTCCTGCGCGAGCATCGAGGTCATGAGATGGTCCTGGGCGTGCACGAGCATCACGTCGACGACGGTATGGTCGCCCGAAGCCTCCTTGGAAAGAAGCTGGGTCTGCACGTGATGGGCCTCGAGCGCGGCCTCCTTGCTCTGCTCGAGCAGGGCCTTCGCCGCTTCGAAATCATACTCCTTGGCCTTCTTCAGCGCCTCGAAGGCGAGGCTGCGCGCCTGACCCGCCGAAGCGATGATGCCGAAGGAGATCATCTCGGTGCTCTGTTCCTCCTCTGCCATGGTTTTCACCTCCCTCTCGGTTTGCAAATATCTCAATGGAAAACGTATGGGCTATCGTGCGGAGCACGACTCGATGGGATCGACCAACTCGATGAGCGTCTGCCAAGAGCGCTCGGAAAGCAGGCGGTCGATGGACGCCTCGCTCAAAACCAGCTCAGACATCGCCGAGAAGAAGCCCTCGGAGACGTCGGTCGCATCGCGGGCGATTGAGACGAGGAACACCGCCTGCACCTCGCGACCTCCCCAGATGATGGGTTCGTCGGTGAGGGCGAGGGCCACGAAGCTCTGCGTGCTCGCCGCTTCGAGCGGGTGCGGCATGGCGACCCGGTTGCCGAATGCCGTCGGAGCCGCCTGCTCGCGGCGATACACCAAATCGAGGAAATCGGGCGAAAGGTCGTAGACGCGCGAGGCCTTGCCGACCAGCAGCTCGATTGCCTCCTCGGGCGTCGAGCACGACGCATGCGGCAGAAAAAGCTCCTCGCAGAACAGCGGGCGGGCATCCGACCGCCGCGAATCGGAAAACAGGATTTCACGCACGTCGCTCACCTCTGCCGCGTCCAGAAAATAGCCCACTTGGCGTACCGGGACCGGCACCTCCTCGGCAAGCGGAACCGTCGTGAACACATAGTCGATGCGCGAGAAGTCGACGAAGCGCACGTGGGCGGCATCGCATGTCTCGATATGCTCGACGTACGAACCGAACTCCTGACGATAGCGGTGCTCCAGCAGCCGGGCGCTGCCCGCGCCCGAGGCACAGACCACCAGAATGCGTTTCTTGGGGGCATCGGTCTTTTGGCGCTCGAGCGCCAAGGCGAAGGAGAGAGCGATGTAGCCAATCTCTTCCTCGGAAAGCTCAGCTTCATAATGCGCCGCCAACGAGGAGCCCGCCTCGACGGCCATGGAATAGGCAAGCGGAAAACGCGACTTGATGTCCCCCAAGATGGGATTATCGAGATGCAGATGGTGATGCAAGCGCACCTCGAGCGGCACGAGATGGCGCGCGAGATTCATGCGCAGCTCCAAATCGTGCCTCAAGTCGAATCGGAACGTGCGCCACACCGCGTCGAGCATGCCCGTCACGGCATCCCACACCTCATCCGAGATGACAAGCCCCGCCTCCTGATCATCCCCGGCATCGAAATCCCCGAGCAGGCGCTTGCCCGCCAGATGGATGGCGATATAGGCGACCTCCTCGTCGGGCAAAACGACGCCGGTGCGTGCGCCGATGGCATCGGAGATGCGCCGGGCAATCGGGAAACTCGGGGACTTCCGAATCTCGGTGAGCTGCTCGCCCTCCATGGGCACATAGCAACCTTCGCGTATCCGCAACAAAGCGATGACGATATGCGTGATGAGGTTGCGGTAGGCGACCGAGTTGATGGCGAAGCGTTCCTCGGTCGTCACGTCGTCGACGCAATCGGAAACCACGTCGAACAGCGCACGATACGCCTCGGCGTCGACCGAGAGGCGCGCCGCGCCCTTCAGCTCATCCGAGCCCTCCATGGCGAGGCTCGCGAGGCACAGACGCTTGGCCATCTCGGATCCGATGACCTTGATGCCATGATGGCTGCGCCTGTCGATGGCGAGGCCAAACTGCGCCAAGCGCTCCTCGACCTGTTTCAAATCGTTCGATATGCTCGTCCGGGATACATAAAGGACGCTCGCCAGTGTGTCGATGGCGATGTAATCACTGCGCGAGAGCAAATCGTTGAGGAGATAGGAGACGCGGGCCTCGGCCGTCTGGGGCAACGACGCACGCCGCTGCTTGCGCGCTTGCTCGAATATCGCATCAAGCGCCTGCTCGTCGGCGACGGAAACGGTATAGCCCCGCCCGCGCGCAAGGTCGATAGACGCGACGCCCTCAAGGCTGCGATTGACCGCCTGCACATGGTTGCGCACGGTACGAACGCTCACGCCGAACGCCTCGGCAAGCTCAGCGGGCTTGATGCCCTCGTGCTCCATGATGTGGAGCGCAAATCGCGCCAGCTGCACGTCCATCGGCTTTGACCTCCTCTCGCCTAGCTATGATACCAACGGCGATGGGACGGGTTCCATACCCGGCTTTTCCCTTCCGAGAAGGAAAGCGTTTGCCGAAAACGAGCGCGCGGCGTGCGTGTGGCGCTCGCCGCGCTCTTTGAGACCCGCCAAGACCTCGTGCACGCCGGGATTCATCAGTGCGGCGTAATCGACCTCGCGCCCATTCTTCCAATCCCGATAGATGCGCAGGGCCTCGTCCGGCGTCACCACGCGCCCGATGCGGCCCAACCAGTCGACGAGGGAGCGCTGGAACGACTGGAACGAGGCGCCCACGGTCGCCAACAGCTCCTCGTCGCTCACCTCGATGCCGAATTCCTCGAAGAACTCGCGCTGCTCGATCTGGTAATACGCCTCGGTATCGACGATGACGCCGTCCATATCGAAGATGACGGCTTTGAAGGGAAGGCTCCTTGGACCATGATGATGGTTCTCCTGAATCCACTCGTGCGCCGCAACGGCGAAGGGCGCCCTTCGCGACGCTACATCGAAAAGGTGTATCGCGACCCGATGATATATTGCTGCCCCACGTACAGCGGCTTGTTGAATTGATCGCGATACCTGCCCCTCAGATTGAAGAGGGGCTCGGCGAGAGGGACCTCGAGCAGTTTCGCGAGCTCGTCATTTGCCAGTTGGATACCAAGCGACTGCTCGCTGCCGCGAAACGCGCGACGATCCGTCCGCTCGCGAATCGCCGCCGTTTATGTTGCAGCTGGCGCTTCGTGCAACATTGAGGGCATATTGCTACCCTGTTTGATGTTGAACAGCCATCGAGTTTGCTCAACCCGCCAGTTAGTCTTATCGTTCACGTAGACCGTGCCATCGATGTAGATCCTCACAGGATTAATCCGAGACGCATCCGGCGCGTCGATGGTGTAACCCGAAGATGGCGTGACCTCACCCTCAGCCGTCTTAAGTACGTAACTGCCCGGCTCGGTGATTTGGACGGGTTCGTTGTTGGCCTGCGTAAGCGGCAGCACCTCCGCCTTCACCCCGTCGGGCATGACCTGCGTCTCGGCGTTTGCCACTGCCGGCGTCGCCACGAGCGCGCATGCTACGGTGGCGATGCCCAGCAGACGCGTCAACACGGCGCGCATCCCCATCTTCTTCTCCCTCATCACAGCTCCCCTTACCCCTATGCTTTCGCGATGTCCGATATCGCTTGGCGCTGGCGGCCGGCATGCCCCCTCGCCAGCCGTCAGCTCAAATTGACATATATATCCACCTGGTATTGTGCAACCGCATGTTTTGACACCCTGCTGCTCGGCGCGAGTTGCGTACCGTGAGGCGCAAATGGAACGCACCCCCGCGGGCGGCGCGTGCACGATGTGGCAAAATCGAGGTACTAAGGGGGCCCAATATGCTCAAAATCATCGCCTGCGACGACGACGTCGCCTTTCTAGATAACCTGCACCGCATGATCAACCGCTGGTCGGCCGAGACGGGTACGGCGGTCGATGTTGCGCTCGTTACGCGCGGCGAGGACCTGCTGGCACGCCATGCCGCATCGCGCGCCGACATTATCATGCTCGACATGATCATGCCGCTCGTCAACGGCATGGACACCGCCCGCGAGCTGCGCCAATCCGATACCGCCGTGCGCTTGGTATTTCTGACCTCATCGCCCGAGTTCGCGCTTGAGTCCTACGAGGTCCGCGCCTTCGACTACCTGCTCAAACCCGTGACCTACGAGCGCGTGGCGCAATTGCTCGACGAGCTGTCGAGCCTGCGTCCGGCAGCGACCGACGAGCTCGTCATCAAGACGTCCTTTGGCTACCATGCCCTGCGCCTATCCGATATCGAATATGCCGAGGCTCGCAACAAGCACGTGATCTTCCACCTGCGCGATGGCCGCGATATCGAGGCGCTCGAGCCGTTCCGCAGCATCGAGGACCGACTGGCCCAAAACGCGACCTTCTTTAAGTGCCACCGCAGTTACCAGGTCAATCTGCGCAACATCGACCACTTTAACCGCACGGAAATCGTCATGCGCTCGGGCGCGTGCATACCGCTCGCGCGCAGCTGCAAGCAGGGATTCCAAGACGCCTACTTTGCGGTGCGGTTCGAGGGCGGGAGACGCTGATGCTTTCCTCGGCAGAACTGGTACTTTGGGCAATCCACCATGCGACGACGTTGCTCTTTGGCGTCTTTGCCTCGGCGGCTCTGTGCGGTGTCGAGATCAACGGCCGCCATTCGCTCGAACTGGTGGGGGTCGGCGCCGTAACCGGATGTGCATTCGGCCTCGCCAATGCCGTCGGCGGCGAGCTTTTCGCCCGACAGGCCTATCCACTCGTCGTGCATCTGCCGCTTGTCGTCTACCTGTGCGTACGCTATCGCCTAAGTCCGCTGCTCGCCATCCTGGGCGTTACCAGTGCCTACCTGAGCTGCCAGTTTAGCAACTGGATGGGCATCGCCGCATTCGCCGCCACCGATTCGCAGGTCGCATACTACGTGGCGCGCATCATCACCACGCTCGGCGTCTTTGCCGTCTTATTGCATTGGGCAAGCGACATTGGCCCCCGCCTGGCGATCAAAAGCCCCACCGAGCTGGAGATTCTGCTCATCCTGCCGCTCGTCTACTACATCTTCGACTACGCCACCAACGTCTATACCACGCTCTTCCACTCGGGCTCGGTAGTAACCGTTGAGTTTTTGGCGTTCGCCCTCTGCGCGTTCTACCTTATGTTTCTTGCCGTCTACCTTCGCGAATACGAGGCAAAGGAAATCGCCGAGCGCGAGCGCTGGATGCTCGCGACCCGCGACAGCGCGGCCATCAAAGAGCTCGAAGCCTGGCGCCAGTCCGGACGCGAGCTCTCGGTTCTCCGTCACGACATGCGTCACTACCTGCGCGGTCTAGCGGCCCTGATCGAAGAGGGTCACGCCGATGAAGCGCTCGAGCGTATCGACGCGCTCTGCGAGACCAACGACCGCACCGCCGTGCGCCGCTACTGCGCCAACGAAACGGTCAACATTGCGCTCTCGTCGCTTTCCGCGGACATCAACGCGCACGGCATCACCGCCGACCTGCGAGCCGCCGTGCCCGAAACCGTCCACGTGGGCGATGTCGATCTGTTCAGTGTGGTATCGAACGCCCTGGACAATGCCATCGCCGCGGCGAGCGCCGCCCCCGAAGGCAAGCGGTTTGTCGACCTGGACCTTCGCTACGAAGACGGTCAGCTTCTATTGCTGGTTTCCAACAAATTTGGACGGGCGCCGCACATGGTCGACGGCATGCCCGTGGCTCAGCACGCCGGTCACGGCTTTGGCACCAAGAGCATTAAGCTTGCCGTCGAACGCATGAACGGCAACTGCCAGTTCCGCATTAACGGCGATCGGTTTGAGCTGCGCGCTGTGATGTAAGGGCGCGGGCGCGACGGATTTGCGTTCCGCGGGTACGGCTCGCCCGCTCGGGGTCGTTTGTCGACGCGGGCTCGCTACAGCGGAGCGGCCGCCGGAGTCAGCTGCTTGATGTAGGCCCACATGCGCTGCTTAGCGGCCTTGTCGGTGAGTGCCGCCTCAAAACCGTCGAGCGCGAGCACGCGGCGACCCTGCACATGGGCGACCAAGCCGGGCTTGAGCATAGCGGTGTCGAAGTCATCGATCGCCACGAGCATATCGGCGTAGGTCTCGCGCATGGCGTCAGCCGCGTTGTTGTCGAGCAGTAGCACCGCCTCGGGGTCCAAAGCCTCAAGCGCCTCACGGAACAGCTCGCACGGCAGAGTCTCGCCCACCGCGACCGCTCCGTCGCCTGCGCCGGCGACGCTTGCCAGCACGCAAAAATCCTCGGGCGCGTAGCCGATGGCCCCAAGCGCCTTGCGCAACGCCGCGCCATCCGGGCCGGCGGCAAGCTCGCCACCCGAACGCTCGGCCTCGTCCAAATCGCCTTTGACCAGCACGATCGGCGAGCACGCGTTGCCCGCGATACGCACGCCACGGACCGCAAGCGATGTGAGCTCCTGCTCGGCCGCCTGGGCGATGGCTTCTTTTTTCTGGCTTTGTGACGTGGACATGCGCTCTCCAATCGTTTGCGTGCCCACCATTATATAAAAGAGCTGCCCGCGAGTGGTTGCTTTGCGGGCGGCTGGGTATAAGCACGGTCGTACTGAGTTTTACGCGGCCAAGCCGCGTCGCATTATGGAGGTCACCATGGCTGACATTAAGCAGATTACCCCCGAGAATTTCGATTCCGTCGTTAACGACAGCCTGCCCGTGCTGGTCGATTTTTGGGCACCGTGGTGCGGGCCCTGTCGATCCCTCTCGCCCATCGTTGACGAGGTTGCCGATGAGCTGGCGGGCAAGCTTGCCGTTGCCAAATGCAACGTCGACGACAACCAGGACCTGGCCATGAAGTATGGCGTCATGAGCATCCCCACGCTGATTGTGTTTAAGAACGGCGAAGAGATTGACCGCTCGGTTGGCGCTCTGCCCAAGGCGAGGCTGCAGGCGCTGCTGGAGAAGCATCTGTAATACGCTTGTTACTTACCCGCCGTCCATGAGCGGTTTTGCACCGCTCGCCGGACTGCCGGGTGCGGCGCGTGCGACCACGGATAGTATGGTAGTTACAAACAGCCCCCAGTGAACGGGTGCGAGTCGCACAGACTCGCACCCGTTTTCTTATGCAGCTGCGCACAGAGTGGGCGTAGTAAAATCTGAACCACTGAACTGCCCCATACAAAAGGAGATTTCCCATGCATGATGTTGGAATGAACATGAGCCAGCTTGCCATGAGCGTCAAGCAGGTCGACGACACCATCGAGCTCGCTCACGAATGGAGCCATCAGTTGCTGCATGCGACCGAAAATTTTGACATGGAGCGCATCGGCGCCAAGCTCGAGGCAGCCATGGCCGCGTTGCACGAGGCGCATGACGCGCTCGAGGGCTACGAGGAAGCCATCGAGGCCGACCACAACTCCGTCGGCTCCGTGAAGCTGGTGTAAGGTGGCCGAACACGAGCACGGCTGCGGGTACGAGCACGAGCATCCGCACGGGGCGGACGGCGACGCGGGCTGCCACTGTAGTGGCTCCGGCTCCGAGCTGGTCCGTTTTTCGGTTACCGCACCGGACGACCTGCTGCGCCGTTTCGACGAACAGATCGCGCGCCGCGGCGACGTGGCCAACCGCTCCGAGGCCGTGCGCGACCTGATTCGCGCCTCGATCGCCAAGGAGCAGATGCGCACGCCCAATGAGCATGTTATCGGGTCGCTCACCATGATCTACGACCACCATACCGGCGATCTGACGCGCCGTCTGGACGAAGTGCAGCACGACTACACCGACGAGATCGTATCGACCATGCACGTGCATCTGGATCACCACAACTGCTTGGAGATTCTGGCGCTCAAGGGTCGCGGCGAGCGCGTCTACGAACTAGCCGACCGCCTGCTGGGCCTGCGCGGCGTTAAGCACGGCGAGCTCACCTGCGCCGCCACCAAGCAAAGCCTGGGGCTGTAACGGGATTTCCCACAGCGCACCTGCCAAAAAGGGACAGGTTTATTTTGGTAGGTTTAGAAGTTTTACCGACCAAAATAAACCTGTCCCTTTTTGGTCGGTTTTGACGAGGGGGAGCCACATGCGGCATGTGCATATTCATGTGACGGGCATTGTGCAGGGCGTTGGCATGCGGCCATTTGTGTATCGCGAGGCTATGGCGCATGGCATTTGCGGCTGGGTGCTCAACGCGGGCGATGGCGTGCACATCGAGGCGCATGCTTTGGGCGAGGCGCTCGACGAATTTGTCACCGCGCTGTCGGAGCACGCGCCGGCCGCAGCCCGCGTTGAGCATGTCGCTGTTGCAGACCTGGAGCCCGACGCTTGGGATGCCGACGATGAGCAGGTCTTTCGTATTGTAGCGTCGCAAGATCAGACCGTGCACACGACGCTCATCTCCCCCGATATCGCCACCTGTGACGACTGCCTGCGCGAACTGTTCGACCCCGCCGACCGTCGCTATCACTACCCCTTTATCAACTGCACCAACTGCGGGCCGCGCTTTACCATCATCCGGTCGCTGCCTTATGACCGAGCGGCCACGTCGATGGATTGCTTTCCTATGTGCCCCGAGTGCGCTGCAGAGTATGGCGACCCGCTTGACCGGCGCTTTCATGCGCAGCCCGATGCCTGCTTTGACTGCGGGCCACATATTACCTGGCGCGAGGCGGACCACGGTGTTGTTCCAACGGCGGTCGACGCAACACCAGCCGTCGGCTCCACGCGCGAGGCCAGCGATGCCATCATCGAACGCTGCATCGAGCTGCTGGCAGGCGGCGGTATTGTCGCCATCAAGGGCCTGGGGGGATTCCATCTGGCCTGCAACGCTGCCAATGAGCAGGCGGTGGTCGAGCTGCGCCGTCGCAAGCGCCGCAGCAACAAGCCGCTTGCCGTTATGGTGCGCAGCCTTGCCGATACTGAACGCCTGTGCCATGTCGATGATGCCGAGCGCGACTTGCTGGCCGGCAGCATCCGCCCCATTGTGCTGCTGCGCCGCCGTGTTGTTGGCGAGGGAGATTCCCCCGACGGCCTTACACTCGCGCCATCCGTCGCGCACGATCTACCCGAGCTCGGCGTCATGCTCCCCTATACACCGCTTCAGCATCTGCTGCTTGCAGCTGCCTCGTCGCATGGCATGCACGCGCTGGTCATGACCAGCGGAAACCTGAGCGAGGAACCTATCGAGACCGACGATGCCCTTGCATGGGAACATCTTGTTGCCGCCGGCATCGCCGACGCGCTACTTGGCAACGACCGTGCGATTCTCTCACGCTACGACGACTCCGTGGTACGTGTGGTCGACGGCACCGTCATGCCTGTGCGTCGTGCACGCGGATATGCGCCGCAACCGTTGTCGCTGCCGGCGCTCGACGGCACTGCACCCTGCGTGCTCGCCTGCGGGCCGCAGCAAAAAGCCACGATCGCGCTCACGCGCGAGGACGCCGACGGCCATGTGGCCTGTTTTGTGTCGCAGCATATCGGCGATGTCGAAAACGGCGCGACCTTCGATGCTTGGAGCGCCGCCCGCGCACGTCTAGAAAACCTCTTTGACCTGACGCCTGTCGCCCTGGCATGCGACATGCACCCCAGCTATCTGTCGAGCCAGTGGGCGCGTGAGCGGGCACGGGAGCATAGTCTGCCGCTTATCGAAATCCAGCATCATCATGCGCACATCGCGAGCGTAATGGCAGAGGCGATTGTCGCTGGCCGGCTTGCGCCCGACGCACGCGTCCTCGGTATTGCCTTCGATGGTACGGGTGCCGGCACCGACGGCACCATATGGGGCGGTGAGCTTCTTATCGCCGGCCTTGCCGATTTTGACCGCGCCGCGCACCTGCGCACCTGGGCGCTGCCAGGCGGTGCCGCATCCGTGCGCGATGCCCGGCGCAACGCCTTTGCCCTGCTGAGCGAGCTCGGCCTGCTCGAGCATCCGGGTGCCGCGGGGCTTTTGGGCACCCTCGACGAGCAAACGCGCAGCGTGACAGCCACCATGATCGAGCGCGGCATCAACAGCCCGCGTACCAGCAGCATGGGGCGTCTCTTTGATGCCGCGGCAGCGATTCTGGGCATCTGCGGCAAGGCAACCTACGAGGGCGAACCCGCCATAGAACTCGAAGCCGCCGCCTGGCGCGCGCTCGGCGGTAAGACCGTTCGTCTCGACGACAATCACACAGGCGTATTCACGTCTGCCGACGACTCCCCCATCTTGGACCCCCAACCGCTCATCGAAGCTCTTCTGAATGGAATCGAGGCAGGCGCGCCGACCGACCGGCTCGCGCTCGGGTTCCACATCGCCATCGCGCGCTCTTCAGCACGAATCGCACGCGAAATCTGCGCGCGCGAAGGCCTCGATACCGTCGCGCTCTCGGGCGGTGTGTTCATGAACCGGCTTTTGTTTCAGCTCCTCACCCGCAAGCTTAAAGACGCAGGCCTTACGGTCTTGGTTCCCCAAACCGTGCCCGTCAACGACGGCTGCATCGCCTACGGTCAGGCCGCCATCGCTCGCGCTCGCC
>CAJJTG010000026.1 GCA_905194675.1 uncultured Collinsella sp.
CGATGACGCCGACGTACCCACGCAGGCCTTCGCCAACAAGAGCGATATGGCCGGCGGCTCCACCCTGGGCAACCTGTCGAACATGCAGGCGAGTATGCACGCCGTGGACGTGGGCCTGCCGCAGCTGGCCATGCACTCGAGCTACGAGACCGGCGGCGTGCGCGACGTGATGTGCGCCATCCGCGCCCTCACCGCTTTCTACGAGCGCGACCTGAACATCAACGGCGCTGAAAGTGTAGAGCTCTAAAACCTACCAAAAAGGGATGTTAATTTTGGCAGGTTTTATCTGGGCATATGCCAGCGGCATTACAAGCCGCTGAGTCCCTAAAGCTTTGCGGGTAGAGAAAAAGTCAGCGAGAGCCCGTCTGGGCGAGCAAGGTGCCTTGAAAGAGGAGGGCATTGGCCTTCTGGCCATGCCCGACGATTGAAAGGCAGATTGCCGTCCAGACGGGCTCGTAGCGTCGGCTCATTACGCCGTTCGTTAGAACGGCGTAATACCTAGTGCTCAATCCAGCAGCGTAGCGTCTCGCCAGCCAGAAGATGACGCAGGTTCTCCGCGGCGATGTCGACGACGTTGTTGAGCGTGGCGGCTAGGTGGAACCAGCCCGAGACGTGCGGTGTGATGAGCATGTTGGGCGCATCCCACAGGGGGCTTGTCTCAGGCAGCGGCTCGGGGTCGGTGACGTCGACCGCGGCGCCGGCGAGATGTCCCGATTCCAGAGCGGCAACCAAGTCGTCGGCGACCACAAGATCGCCGCGGCCGCCGTTGGCAAAGAAGGCACCCGGTTTCATCGCGGCGAAGAACTCGGTGTTCGCCAGGCCGCGGGTCTCGGGTGTGCTCGGCATAAAGGATGCAACGATGTCAGCCTCGGCCAGGCGCTCGGGCAGGGCATCCATGCCGTCCATGTCCTCAAACACAATAGGGTAGACGAGTGGATGGCGCTTGATGCCGCGGACGTGTGCGCCCATGCTGCGGCAGAGCGTGGCAAAGTGGCCGCCGATATCGCCCGCGCCCAGCACCAGCACGTTGGCATTTTTGAGCGAGGTGACCGGGCCCAAGTCCTCCCAGCGATGCTCGCGCTGCAGGTCCTGGTAGCCGGGCAGGCGCTTCATCATTGATAGCACCATGGCAAACATGTGCTCGCTTACGGCCTGACCGTAGGCGCCGATCGAGCAAGACAGCTTGGCATCAGCCGGCACGGTGCCAGCAGCAAGGTAGTCGTCATAGCCGGCGGTCTGCAATTGCAACAGCTGGAGATGCTCGCATGCCGTGAGCATGTCAGGGTCGATGTTGCCCAGGATCACGTCGGCATCGGCGACCTGCTTGCGCGTGGCGGCGTCGGCGCTCGTGTAGATAAAGTCCTCGCCCGGAGCGCTCGACTCAAGAATTGCGCGATGACGGTCGTTGACGGGCAGCAAAACCAGGATGTTCACAGGCAGTCCTCTCCGCTCAACCTGCCAAAAAAGGGACAGGTTTATTTTGGCAGGTTTTATCAGGCAAACGTTCAAACAAAAACGCCGGATGCAAGACGGGCGTGCCCGTCAGCATCCGGCGCATCCGTGGCTACCAGCTCAGCAGCTCGTAGCCGTCCTCGGTCACTACGAGCTGTACCTCGCACTGGGCCGAATCGCTGCCGTCCTTGGTGCGCACGCACCAACCGTCGCCCTTGCTGATCTTGATGTCGGGCGCTCCGGCATTGACCATGGGCTCGATGGTAAAGACCATGCCCGGAGCCATGATGGTGTCCACATCGGGCGCCTCGGTGGTAAAGCCTACAAACGGGTCCTCGTGGAACTCCTTGCCAATGCCGTGTCCGCCGTACTCGCACACCACGCTAAAACCGGCGTCCTCGACCGTCTTTTGCACGGCCTCGGCCATAACAGAGAGCGGCAGCCACGGCTTGACGGCGGCCAGGCCCGCTTCCACGCTGGCGCGGGTCACGTCGACTAGGCGCTGGCGCTCGGCCGAGACCTCGCCGATGCAGAACATGCGGCTCGAATCGCTAAAGTAGCCGTCCAGAATCGTGGAGCAGTCCACGTTGATGATGTCGCCCTCGTGCAGCACGTCCGTATCGCAGGGGATACCGTGGCAGACCACGTCGTTGATCGAGGTGCACACGCTCTTGGGATAGCCCTCGTAGTTGAGGTCGGCCGGCGTGCCACCGTGCTCGACGGTGTAGTCGTAGATCATCTGGTCGATCTGGTTGGTGGTCATGCCCGCGGCGATGTGCTCGCCCACGTAGTCGAGCACGCCTACGTTGATGGCGGCCGAACGCTTGATGCCCTCGATATCGGCGGGCATCTTGTAGAGCGTGCGGGGCAGAACCTCCCAGCCCTCTTCCCACAGGCGCTCGAGGCGCTCGTCGAAGGCGCTGTGGCATTTCTTATATTTTTTGCCGCTGCCGCACCAGCAAGCGTCGTTGCGGCCGGGCACGGGTTCATTGTCAAACATGGCTAACTTCCTTTCATTCGCAGCTAGTATAGCCCACCCCATCAGCCAAGTACCGGGTAGTCTGTGCGGTTCTGCTAGTAGCTCACCTGGCAGGGGATGCCGAGCGCGCGCACGCGTGCGGCGATTGTGTCGAGCACCACGGGCGCTGCTTTGGCAAGGCCGGCGACCGGTGTCTCGCGCGCCACCGTGTAGATGGTCGCCTCCTGCGGGCGAATGCGCTCGAGTGCCGCGAGCCAAGGGCCGACGTACGCTTCACCAGTGTTATCGAGGGACTTGCCCTGGTACTCGCCGTTCAAAAAGATCGTCTGGATAATAACGTGGCCGTTAAAGCTCGCGAACGTCTCGATCTGGTGCTCGACGTCGTAGGGGCCAACGGGCTGGTCGAGCAGCTGGATAAAAGCCGGGTCGACCGTATCGAGCTTGAGGATGTTGTCGTCGACCATCATGAGCGCATCGTGCACAGCGGGCTGGTCAGCGCGCGTGCCATTGGAGAGCACGGCGATCTTGGTGTTCGGGGCCAGCTGGTCGCGAAGTGCGATGGCGTCGGCGATAGCCTGCGGAAACTCCGGTGCGGCGGTGGGCTCGCCATTGCCGGCGAAGGTGATTACATCGGGTAGCTCACCCTCGGCTGCCATCTCGCGCAGCTTGGCCTCGAGTGCGTCGAGCACCACGGCGGCCGTGTTATACGGCTCATGGCAGGGGCGCTCGGCGTTAAGGCCGTTTTCGCAGTAAATGCAGTCGAACGTGCAGATCTTGCCCGACGCCGGCATCATGTTGACACCGAGCGAAAGGCCCAGGCGGCGACTGCGCACCGGTCCAAAGATGGGGCTGACATTTAAAAACGTAGACATAGGCATATGCTCCTTGGGACAGTTGTGCCTAAGCATAGCATCGGTGCCAAAGTCTGATTCGGGCTTGTGCTTTTCAGATTTCGTATTTTCACGCTGCCCTCGATGTCCGCGCTATGAGAGGTTTCCGGTTGGGTACAGTTAATGCGTTAACAAGGTGCAAGACGATGGGGCACAACATGGATTTTACGGTCGAGAATGCGGGCACCACGATTGCCTGTCGCGAGTTTGCCGAGCCGGGCGTGCCGTCGGATGCGCCTGCCTTGGTGTGCGTGCACGGCGCTTGCGTCGACGGCACATTTTTTGACGGGATCGCCCGCGAGCTCGCCTGCGGCTATCGCGTAATTGCCTACGACCGCCGCGGTTGCGGCGAGAGCGGCGATGCCGCGGACGGGCGCTACGACCTCGCCGCCCAGGCCGCCGACCTGCAGGCCGTTATCGAGCATGTCGGCGCCCCGGCAAATGTCCTCGCGCACAGCGCCGGTACGCTGGTGACCCTGGAGCTTCTCCGTACAAACCCGGCCATTGTCTCGCGCGCGATGCTGCACGAACCCGCCGTGACAAACGAGGGCGCTGGCCTGGGCACGGCCCCGGTTTTGCTCGAGATGATTGCTGCGGGAAAGGTCTCGAGGGCATTAAGAGCCTTCCTGAGTGCCATCGGTGATTCGGATCCTCAAGCTCCCAAGACAACCGAGGCGGAAGCCAAGCATGCCCTGCGCAACGGCCGCAGCTTTATGGCAAACGAATACGGGATCATTATGACCTGCGTTCCCGATTGGGATCGCGTCCGCGCATCGAAAACGGTGGCCGCCGTGTTTTTGGGCGAGCTCTCGATTGGCACGCCCCGCGAAGCGGGCACGAGAGCGTCGGCTGAGCTTTTGGGCTGTCCGCTCGTAACGGTCCCCGGCGCGCACAACGGGCTGCGCGATCGACCGGTAGCGGCTGCCCAGGCCGTCCGTGGCGTCCTAGGGTTCTAGCAGCCGCAATAATCAAAACGGGCTTTTCCCGTAAACATTTCGACCGTGTTAACAGATGCGCCCAGAACCTTACGGCTGCGGCTTCAGCCCTACCGTCTGCCAGCTCATGAAAAAGAAACGGTATTCACGTGTGTACCTGCATCGACAAGGTGCTACCCTTGTAACATTTGGCACCCACTGCTACCAAGCAAAACTACTGAAAGGGCCCCCTATGCTCAATAATCACGAGGCCAATCTAACCGACGAGGAGGCTGCCGCCGAGGTCGCCCGTGTCGCGAAGACCTACCCCGTGGTACGTTTGCTGTCGGTCGACCAGATTAAGGGCGATCCCAACTGCCTGCTCGCCGGCGATCGGTGTCCCTGTCTGCGCCAGTCAAGTCTTGAGGCCTTGGCGGCAGGTTCCGATGAGGTGTCGGAACAGCTGCTCAACGATGGCGTTGAGTACCGCGCTCGCCTGCGTCCTCTGAAGGTCGAGGGCGAGCCTCACGTCCTGCTGATGGTGCGTCCGATTGATGAACAAGAGGCCGCAGAAGAGGACCTTGTCTACACCGACGTGCTGACGAGCGTGCGCAATCGCCGATATTACGAGGAAAAGCTTCGTGGCGCCCGTATGCAGGCCGGCGTGGCCATGATCGACCTTGATGATTTTAGGGCCTTCAACGATACGTATGGCCGCCATGCCGGCGACCTTGCGCTTGGTGCCGTGGCGACGGCCATACGCAGCGGTGTTCGTTCGACTGACGAGCTTGTGCGTTTTGGCTGCGATAAGTTTGTGGCCGTCATGCCCAATATTCCCTCTGATGACTTTGCCCGTCGCCTGCGTCAAGTATCCGATGCCGTTCATTCCACGATTATTCCGGGGCATGAGCGCGTTAGCTTGACGGCATGCGTTGGTGGCGTTCGCATTAATGGCGAAACGGTCGATGAGGGTGTTAGCCAGGCTGTCCAATTATTGAGCCGCGCTAAGGCAAAAGCCGGTACAGTCGTGACCGATGCCGAATCCATCGAGGCCTTCCAAAGCGAAAAGCCTACGGTGCTTATTGTCGATGACTCCGAGATGAACCGAGCCATTCTCAACGAGATGCTCAAGGACGAGTATTGCATCCTCGAGGCCGATAACGGTCGCGCGGCGCTCGACATGGTCGACCGCTATGGCGATGAGTTGTCGCTCGTGCTGCTGGACATTGTCATGCCGGGCATGAACGGCTTTGAGGTGCTGGGCGATCTGTCGCGTCGATCGAATATTGACAATTTGCCCGTCATCATGATCTCGAGCGAAGATTCCGACGAAGTGGTGCTGCGTGCGTATGAGCTTGGTGCCTCGGACTATGTCAACCGCCCGTTTGACTCCCGTGTCGTGCGCCGCCGCGTAAGCAACACCATCCGCCTGTACGCCAAGCAGCGTCGTCTGACGAGCCTGCTGTCTCAGCAGTACAACGAGCGCGTCAAGAACAGCCGCATGCTCATCGACATCATGGCCGGCGTCATGGAGCTCCGCAATGGCGAGAGCGGCAGGCACGTTACGAACATCGAGAAACTGACCGAGCTGCTGCTTGGCTGCCTGGTCCACCGTAGTGACAGCATCTCCCTCGACAACGAGGAGCGCTCTACGATTGCCCTCGCTTCGGCACTGCACGATATCGGCAAGATGTCGATTGACGATGCGATTCTCAACAAGCCCGGGCGCCTCACGTCCGAGGAGTTCGAGATTATGAAGACGCATACCACGATTGGCGCCAACATGCTGCTTGAGCTGGGTAGCCATCACGCCGGCAATGCGCTTATGGAATATGCGTACCAGATTGCGCGTTGGCATCACGAGCGTTGGGACGGCAAGGGTTATCCCGATGGCCTTAAGGGCGACGATATCCCCATCGCCGCACAGGTGGTTTCGGTGGCCGACGTATACGATGCGCTGACGAGCGTGCGCGTGTACAAGGATGCCATCCCGCACGAGGAGGCGATCCAGATGATCCTGGACGGTAAGTGCGGCACCTTTAACCCGCTGCTGCTCGACTGTCTGCTCGAGGTGCAAGACCGTATTGCCGAAACATTGGCGCGCCCTGCCGAGGTCGTTGCGCTTCCTACGATTTAGTTTGACCAAAGGAGTTTTAATCCATGATTTCCATGCGCGAGACGTATGAGAAGATCGGCGCCAATTATGATGACGCTTGCGCTCGGCTGATGGGCGAGGAGATGCTTGCCCGCTTTGCCCTCAAGTTTTTGGATGACGAGAGCATGGACAAGCTGGAGGCTGCCATGGCGGCAGGAGACGCCAAGGAAGCGTTTATGGCGGCGCACACGCTCAAGGGCGTAAGCCAGACCTGGGATTCGATAATCTGTACGAGCCGGCGGTCGTGGTGACCGAAGCGCTGCGCGGTGCCGATGCCGTTGACGGCGCTCGCGAGGGTATGCATGCGCTGCAGCAGCAATATGCGGCCACGATGTCGGCCCTGCGCGAGGTGGCCGAGTAAGAGCTCGCGAGCTTTGATGGCTATGAGAGTGGATAATCTCCCGTTTTAGGCCCGGTGGCGGCCTCAAAGTGGGAGATTATCCACTCTCGTTCGATACGTGTCCAAAATCCACTCTCACCCCTTCTGATTAGTGAATGGGCTATGCGCACTGGTGGGGCTTTCCGCATGCAATCCATATCGTTGTTCGATAAACTATTCGGATAACGATAGATTCGATGAGGGTGAGTGTATGTCCAACAGCGTTCAGCGTATGGCCAAGGCGGGCGAGACTGTAAGGAAGCTTGGCTTTTGCATGGCGGTCGTTTTTGCGGGAATGCTCGTCGCTTTTGCCGCGTTGGTTGTTTACGTGATCTGGTATGCGGTTGCAAACGTTGTTTCTGTCGATTCTTTCGGTGTCGTGACGCTTCTCGATGGCGGGAGCATCGTTATCCCAAGCGGACTGTGCCTGGCACTCGTCGTGGGTATTTCGCTTGTCGTTTTGTGCGGGATCAGCCGTAATATCTCTCGGGGCGTCTCGCCCTTTACCAAGACGCATGTGTGGCTTATCCGTGTTCTCGCGCTTGCCTTTGCTGTTAACGCCGCGGTTTCGCTTGTTGGTGCCTATGGATCGGTCAATCTCACCATTGGCGGCCTGGAGCTTTACATCGTGCCTCATTCCTTCGTTATTGAGATTTGCCAAGGCGCTACCTTTGATGCGGGGTCGTTTATCGGCGCAGTTGTCTGTTTGTTTATCTCGGCGATCTGGAGTTATGCCTCGCTGCTCCAAGAGCAGTCTGACGAGCTTGTGTAGGAGGAAACATGAGCTATCTCATCATTGAGCTTGAGACGCAGCTGCTTAAGACCGGAAAGACCAGCGCTGATCTGATTCGGGCGACGGGGCATACTCCGGCTAATATTTCAAAGCTTAGAAACGGAAAGATAAAAGCTATTCGCCTAAAGACGCTTCTCGAAATCTGTGATGAGCTTGATTGTCAACCGGGAGATATTATTCAGCGCGTGAGCGAGAAAGAGCTCGAGGAGCTTATTGTCGAGCGCGCGAAAAATGTCGTGAGACAGATGCAGGATGGCGGAGGCAACGAGGCGTCGCTTCCGACATCAGTCTTTGCTGTCGATTTGAGTGACGAGTAGCTTAAGGCGAACAACTAAAACGAAATATCAGTGTGAAGGGACCCGTGTCTAACACGGGTTCTTTCTTTTAGATTATCTTGACAAATATGTGTTATCGAAAAACAATAACAACTATGGAAAACGATAAAGGATGGAAGGAACGATATGAGCTGTTTTGCTATCAAGCGGAACAGGAGGACAATGAACGCATCAGCGATAAAGCTATCAATAGTTTCAAAACGCTACGGGAAACGGCACGTTTTGCATGACGTTTCCTTCGAGGTGGGTCAGTCTGAGCTTTGCGCCCTTGTTGGTGCAAACGGGGCGGGTAAAAGCACGCTTATTAAAATAGTGCTGGGCCTCTGTGGGCCATCGTCGGGGAGTGTGGAGCTCTTTGGAGGCAAGTCGAAAAAAGAGCTGAGTCTGATGCGGACGCGTGTCGGCTATGTGCCAGATTCCAGCGGAGCATACCGATCCCTCAGTGCGGCTGAGAATCTTCGGATCCGATGTGCGGAATGGGGGCTCGATGAGAAACGTGAGGTTCCTCGCGTTTTGAGCCTTGTCGGGCTGGACGTCGATGAGAAAAAGAGCGTGGGCAGTTTTTCTCTGGGAATGAAACGGCGGCTGGATATAGCTACGGCTTTGTTGGGCGACACCGACGTACTCATTTTCGATGAGCCGGCAAATGGATTGGATCCGTTGGGCATCGAGAGTATATGGGCCCTTATCGGTCGATTGAATCGAGAGCAGGGTAAGACCATGCTCATCTCTAGTCATGATTTGGATGAGTTGGCATCGGTTGCAACAAGCTGCCTGTTTATTCATGACGGCGAACTGCTAAAAAAGGAATCGATGGACGTCATAAGGGATGAGGCGTCGTCCCTAAAAGAGTATTACAGGCGCTTGATGAAGGCGGTCTCGCTATGAAGCGGGCGATCCATCCCATAAAGGCGGATATGATGCGTTTGCACAGGATATTTCCGGCGAAGTTTGGTCTTGCGCTTATGCTGGCGTTCGGCCTTCTCTTTGGCATCTTTCTAAAAAACGGAACAACGTTGCTCGCCTTCGGCAATGGCGTTTTTGGGGAGGATATTGGTTTCATCTGGAATGTAATCGATCCTTCTGCACCCGATGAGTCCCTTGTGCGCAGCGCTTTTGCCGGTACGTCTCTGTTCGTACCGCTCATCGTTTGCCTGGTGATTTTACAGGAGCGCGGCTATGAAGAGGGATACCGAATTTCTATGGCAAGAGGTCTCGCCCGCTTTAATGGCGCTCTAGCACATGCATTTTCGTCTGCTTTCATAATTGGCGCAGCATATAGTGCGCTTTGCCTTCTTCTTTTTGCAATAGCCGTAACACGTGGAGGGCAAAACTACGTGCATGGCATGCTGGCTGCATTTTTGCCTGCAATGATAGTCAACGCCGTATTGGTGATATCGGTTGCGCTGGAGACGGTGACCATCTATCGGATTACGGGCAGCGCTGTATTGAGCGGGGCCGTGGTGATAGTTGGATTTGTCATGAGCTTGACGCTCTACGGAACTTACCTTCAGACGCCCATACCGTCCTTGCGATGGATCTTCTTTCTTCCGGGGCCGTACCTTGGAGTCGGATGTGCCCTTGGGTATAGCGATATGGGGCAGCTGACGCTTCTGGGATATGGCGTGGCAGCCAGCTGTCTATCGGTATTGATTTACGCTCTCGTGAGCTTTCGTGCTGGGGGTGTGCTCAATGGCTCGTCAGACTAGAAGATTCCTTCATTCAGAATTGAAGCATGTGAGCAAATGGACGTACGCCTTAATCCTGGTAATTTATGCGTGCATGGTGGTATTGCAGCTTAATTCTTTCCCGATGTGGTTCTGTAGCCTCCGTGAGAACAGTTTCTTGGGTTTTTTCCCAGACCCGACGCTTCGGCTATCGGCGGAGGATGTCCTTCTATTTGGCAATGCAGAGGTTTTTCGCGGTCTGCTGTTCAACGTAGCCCCGTTGGCCCATGCATTGTTCTTTCCGTTCATCGCGGCTTGCATTGTGCCGCGCTTTGTCAGTTCGGGCTTTGTCGAGGAACCGTGGGGGTTGTCGGAGGCTCGGGGAGGGAAGCGTGTGTGCGCTATCGTTGCGCGAGTGGTGCTATCTTCTTTTGCCCTTTTGGGCGCGTTTGTCCTGTCGAGTGTCGTTTTGTACTGTCTTAACTGCGCAATCGTTTCGGATGCTCAGCAGTATTTCAACCTGCATGTATTTTGCTATCGACTTGTTCTTGCTGCCGCTGCCTGCCTTGCATACGTGGTTTCTTGCGTAATCGTTGTTTCCTATTTTGGGTCCGGCTTCGGTCCGATTGGCATGCTGTTGCTTGTCAACGTCGTAGCGATCTACATACAGATCGGGGCCAATTCCATGCTTCCGCTTCCAGCCTCGATGCTCATGTGGATTTGCGGCGTGACCCCGTTGGGGAATGGTCAATGCATTTCGATTTTAATTGACTGCCTCATAAACGTAGCAAGCGTTTTTACCATTTGCTTTACTGTCGACCGATTGCGGTCGAGATTTCTCTGATTGTTTGTGAGGGATAATCATACCGAGCATATCAAATACAGGGGGGGCGGGCACCGTGGCTGGTGTCCGCCCCCCCGGCTTAGGAGGCTTTAACCTGAGTGGTTCGCGAGCTAGCGGGCCTGCTTTACCTTGGCCGCTGCTTCGACAAACGACTTCCACAGGTTAAAGTCGGTTTCGAGCGTCTTCCACGTGTACTCGGGATGCCATTGCACGCCCAAGCAGAATGGCTGGCCTTCGACCTCGATGCACTCGGGAACGCCGTCGGTTGCCTTGGCGACCAAACGCGTGCTCTTACCCAGACGATCGACGCAGCAGTGGTGTGCGGAGTTGGTTTGGATCAGCCTGTGCCCGCCAACCGCGCGCTCCAGCAGCGAGCCCGGCACGACCTCGACAGGATGCACAGGGTCGTTGAGCACGTGGGTATGGCGCCACTGCGTGCGGCCCTCGCGCGCGCCCAGGCTCGGCACGTCCATGCACAGGGTGCCGCCGGTGGCGACGTTGAGCAGCTGCGTGCCGCGGCAGGTGGTAAAGAGCGGCTTTTTGGCGCGGAGTACCTCGTCGACCAGCTTAAACTCAAAACTATCGCGGATCTCGCAGCAGAGGGTGGGGTCGTAGGGTCGATCATCGCCCCAGCGTTTGGGGTTGACATCCGGGCCGCCGGGAATAGCGATACCGTCGGCGATAGCGACGTAATGGCGGATGACCTCAATATCCTCGGTGATGGACATCTGCAGCGGCAGGCCGCCGGCGGCAAGGATGGCATCGACAAAGACACTTGCGATTTCCTCGTTGGGGGAGAGCGTCTCGCTTAAAAACGGCTTCGCCTCTTCCCAGCGCGGCGCGACGAGGATGAGCGGGCGGTCGGCGGGATCGACGTCGACGTGCGGGATGTAGGACGATGAAGTGCGAGTTCCGATCATAGGTGCTGCTTTCGAGTTTGGATGGTCATGGCGAGCGGATATGGCAATTGGGCTAGTGGCCCTTGATGGAGTTGAGGAAGTCTTGGGCGCGCTTGGTCTGGGGATGGTCGAAGAACTCGTCGGGCGTGCTGGTTTCCACGATCTGGCCGTCGGCCATAAACACGACGCGGTCGGCAACGCGGCGGGCGAAGTTCATCTCGTGCGTAATGACGATCATCGTCATGCCCTGCTGCGCCAAGTGCACCATGACCTCGAGCACCTCGTTGATCATCTCGGGGTCAAGGGCACTCGTGGGCTCGTCGAAGAGCATGGCCTTGGGCTGCATGGCGAGCGAGCGGGCAATGGCCACGCGCTGCTGCTGGCCGCCCGAGAGCTGAGCGGGCACCTTGTCGGCCTGTTCGGCAACGCCCACGCGGCTCAGCAGGTCCATGGCGCGCTCACGAGCTTCCTCCTTGGACACGCCCAGCACGTCGACCGGCCCCAGCATGACGTTCTGCAGCACCGTCATATGCGCGAACAGGTTGAACTGCTGAAACACCATGCCCAGCTCGGCGCGCATGCGGGCAAGATCCTTGCCTTCCTGCGGCAGAGGCTCGCCCTCGATGAGGATCTCGCCCGAGTCGATGGTTTCCAGGCGGTTGATGGTTCGGCACATGGTCGACTTGCCCGAGCCCGAGGGGCCGATCACGACGACGACTTCGCCGCGGTCGACCGAGAGATTGATGTCGTTGAGGACGTGCAGATCGCCATAGTGCTTATCGACGTGCTTGAGCTCGATCAGCGGCTGATTACCGGTAGAAGAAGTGCTCTGTGCCATGGTGCTCGGCTCCTTATGACTCGAAATAGTAAATCGTTAGCGAATGATGGTCGCGCCGGTCTTGTGCGAAACGTAGACAGCGGCCTTGTTGATTGCGACGTTGATGAGGATATAGATGACCGCGATCACCAGGTAGACCGACACGAGGGCGTCGTAGTTGGTAATGAGCACGCGGGCGTTTTGCATAAGGTCGGGGTAGCTCACCACGTAGGCGACGGTGGTGTCTTTGACTACGACTACAAGCTGCGAAATCAACGACGGAATGATAAACCGAATGGCCTGCGGCAGCACGATTTTAAAGGTGATTTTAGCCTTGGAGAGACCGAGCGCCTGGGCGGCCTCGACCTGGCCGCGCGGCACGGCATTGACGCCGGCGCGGAAGATCTCGGCGAGTACGCCGGCCGCGGCGAGCGCGACGGGAAGCGTGAGCATCCAAAACGACGGCAGCGCGATCTTGTACTGGGGCAGCACCAAAAAGAAGAAGTAGATGAACAGCAGGCTCGGCACGCCACGGAAGAAATCGGTGAGCACGCGGCAGACCAGCTGCAGCGGCTTGATGTCGCTGGTACGGCCGAGCATGAGGGCTAAGCCCAGTACCAGCGCGATGGCGCCGGCGGTGAGTGCGACTTTAACGGTGCCCTCAAAACCGGCAAGCAGGAATTTCCAGGTGCTGAGGTGCGTAAAGAAGTACCAGTAATGGACCGAAAGCTGGCCGGTCACGTAAAAGCGCTGCAGTAACAGAGCGATGAGCGCGGCCACGGCAACAAGTGAGATGGCGGTGCCGACGCGAATCTTGGCGCGCATCTTGGGGCCGGGAGCCTCGTAGAGCGCATCGCGCATGGTAAGTGCAGGGGAGGAATGTTTGCTCATCGGAGGATCCTCACCCTCTTATCGATGTAGTTGCCAATGTGGCTCACCACAAAGGCCGTGCCCAGGTAGCCGAGCGCCGAGATAAAGAACGCGGCGACGCCGCCGAGCGAGCGAGTGTTGATGTAGCTCACCACGCCGGTGAGCTCCTGCGGTTTAAGCGGTACCTGACTGCCGAGCGCGGTGGTGAGCATGACGGCGATAAAGAGGTTGGTCATGGGCAGCACGCTCGAGCGCAGCGCCTGCGGAATCACGATCTTGGCGAGGATACGGCTGAAGCTCATGCCCAGCGAGCGGGCGGCTTCCACCTGGCCGACACCGACGGTGTTGATGCCGCTCATAAAGTTCTCGGAGCCAAAGGCAGAACCCAAGAGCACTGTGGCGACGATGACGCAGGTGCGGTAGGGCAGGACGACCTTGAGCGGCGGCAGCGCATAGACGACGATGATGAGTAGCGCGATGCCGGGGATGTTACGGAAGACCTGGACATACAGGTCGCCAAAGACGCGCAGCGGCTTGAGCGGCGACACGCGCATCACGGTGACAGCGACAGCCAGTACCATGGCGATGACAAACGACTCAAGCGTCATGCCCCAGGTTGCTAGCAGGGCGTCGATATAGTTCTGGCCATAGAGCGACCAGAGCTCGGAGAGACTCATGCGGACCTCCCGCCGGTAAGGAAAGGGGCTCCCGTGTGTACGGAAGCCCCGACAACTCAGTGAGGAAACAGTTTAGCGCAATAAAGCGCATCGTGCGTTTCCGTATGGTTTCGTAGCGGCCGTTACTAGGCTCGCTGCCTAGGCGCCGATCTCGGGCAGCTCGGGAACATTGGTGTCGCCCGTACGGTCGCCAATGCAGATCTGCCACAGCTCGGTCCAGGTGCCGTCATCCTCGATCTTCTTAAGGAAGTCGTTGACAAAGGCGACACCGTCGGAATCGAGCGGCAGGCCGATGCCGTAGGGCTCCTTGCTGCCGAAGGGCTTGCCGGCAATCTTGTACTTGCCGGGCTCGCGGACCAGGGCGCTCTGCTGCATGTTGTTGTCGATGACGTAGGCGTCAACGCGGCCCTGCTGAAGTGCCTGGCGGGCCTCCTCGTCGGTCTTGAACTCCTGTTGGCTGGCCTTGGGGGAGAACTCCTCCAGGATGGCGGGGCCGTTGGAGCCGGACTGGACGGCGACGTTCTTGTCGGCCAGGTCGTCGACGCTCTTGATGTCGTCGTTGTCGGCGAGCACCAGGATAGCCTGCTGGGTGTAGTAGTAGGGACCGGCGAAGGAGACGAGCTTCTTGCGCTCGTCAGTGATGGTGTAGGTGGCAAAGACAGCGTCGACCTGGCCGTTCTGCAGGACGGACTCGCGCGTGTCCGAGGTCACCTGGGTGATCTCGACCTTGTTCTCGCCCAGAATGTAGTTGGACAGGAGCTGTGCGATACCGGCGTCGAAGCCGCGGGTCTGACCGTCTTTCTCGTTGAGGAGGGAGAAAAGTGTGGAGGTCTGAACGCCACCGATCTTAAAGACACCGGCGTCCTTGACGGCCGTGGCCCAGGTGCTGGCGGCGATGGCGTCGTCATCGGCCTTGGGGCCGTTGTCGACGAGTTTGTCGAATGCCTTGGCATCGAGTATGGTGGAAGCCTCGGTATCTTCGGAGCTCTTGGAGGAGCCGACGGCGGAACCCTTGTCGGCCTCGGCGCTGGTGTCGGAGCAGCCGGCAAGACCAAGGCCGGCAACGGTTGCGAAGGTGGCGGCAACGAAGCCGCGGCGGTCGAGAACGACCTGCTGGGAGAGGTTTTTGCTCATGGTAGAACACCTTTCTCAATAAAATCCCTAGCGGTTGAGTAGAGTTATACCCCATCCCGCTCAGACGGGTCAACATGAAATAACTCAGAAACATACTTGCCTTATGGGTAATTCTACCTACCAAAAAGGGACAGGTTTATTTTGGCAGGTTTTATCTGGGCAAACGTCGGTTGTTGCAGCTGAGACGCCGCCTTGTGGGTGGCGCGGTCGCTCATGGTGGTCGTTATATAAGTAAGGAGATCGAAAACCACCACAAAGGGGATGCAGTTCATTTGTGGTGGTTCTTGCAGATGTGGCGGCCTGCCCCGCTGTTTTGTCTCGACCTGTAACAGTTAGACGGGAATTCGGGTCCTAGATGTTACAGATCGAGATAATTGAGTTGGGGAAATAAAAAACCTCCGCAGGGATGCTTCCCTTGCGGAGGTTTTCTTACTCGTTGAGTAGCCTTACGGCTTCGGCGGCCATGTTCTCGACCGTCATGCCGTTCTGAGCGAGCAGCTCTTTGGGGTCGTAGCGGTCGGGGAAGCCCTTGGCGATGCCGAAGGTGCGCGTGCGCACGGGCGTGCAGGCCAAGTAGCACGCGACACGCTCGCCCCAGCCACCGTCCAAGATGCCGTCCTCGAGAGTGACGACAACGCGATGCTCGGCGGCAAGGCTGTCGAGGAACTCACGGTCGAGCTCTGTTGCATAGCGCGGGTTGACGAGCGTGGCCTCGATGCCGTGCTCGGCAGCCAAGCGGTTTGCCACGCGCTCGCCCAACTCAAAGAAATCGCCAAGCGCGAGCACGGCCACGTCGCGACCCTGGCGCACCACGTTGTAATGAACGGCGCCGTAATCGGCGTCCTCGGCAGGCGCCAAGTCGGGGCGGCTTACCAAGCCAATGCCCGGCACGCGAATCGCCACGGGATGCTCGCGGTGATCGAGCGACCAGCTCAGCATGGACAGATATTCCTCCATGCAGGCCGGCGCCAAGTAGTGCATGTTGGGAAGACCGCCCAGCATGGAAATATCAAAGAACGAGAGGTGCGTCTCGGATGTGGTGCCAAAGATCGACGCGCCAAATACCAGGATGGTTGCGGGGGCGTCGTTGAGGCACAGGTCGTGCCACAGTTCGTCGTAGGCGCGCTGCAAAAACGTGCCGTACACACCAAAGACTGGCTTGGCGCCCGAGCGCGCAAGCGCGGTGGCAAAGGTCACGGCGTGTTCCTCGGCAATGCCCACGTCGACAAACTGCTTGCCTGCCGCGGCGCGAAGCTCGGGTGTAAAGCCCATGATGTAGGGCGTGGCAGCCGTGATGCCCACAACCTGCGGATCGCGCTCGATGGCAGCGCTCAGGGCCTCGCCCGTAATATCGGCATAGGTGCGCGGCGCAGGCTCGCTCGGATGGCCCGGGCAGAGCTTGCGCCCAGTCGCCATGTCAAACGGACCCACATGATGCCAGCGCTCGGGGTCGCTCTGGGCTGGCTCAAAGCCCTTGCCCTTTGCGGTGGAGACGTGCAGCACGATGGGATGGTCGATGTCGCGCAGCTCCTGCAGCGTGTCGACCAGGGCCAACACATCGTTGCCGGCGTCCAGATAGCGGTAGTCGAGTCCCATCGCGCGGAAAACGTTACGCTCGGCAGCGCCGTTGCTGGCGCGCAGCTCGGCCAAATTGCGATAGAGGCCACCGTGGTTCTCGGCAATGGACTGGTCGTTATCGTTGACGATGATGATCAGGTTGCTGTCGAGCTCGGCGGCATTGTTAAAGCCCTCAAACGCCAGGCCGCCCGAAAGCGAACCGTCGCCAATGATGGTAATGACGTTGTAGCTGTCGCCCGCCAGATCGCGGGCGTGTGCCAAGCCGCAGCCCAGGCTCACCGATGTGGAGGTGTGGCCCATGGCGAACAGGTCGTGCTCGGACTCGTCGGGATTGGCAAAGCCAGAAGCCTCACCATAACGCTCCGGATTGATATAAGTGTACGCACGCCCAGTCAGCGCCTTGTGGGCGTAGGTCTGGTGCGAAACGTCAAAGACAATCTTGTCGATGGGGGAGTTAAACACGCGATGAAGCGCAACCGTAAGCTCAACGACGCCCAGGTTGGGGGCAACGTGCCCGCCGACGGCGGCGGAGCTTTCGAGGATTGCGTGGCGGATCTCGCCGCAGAGCAGTGGAAGCTCGGCGCGGTCGAGAGCCTTGACGTCCTCGGGCGTTGTCGTTTGCGTAAGCAGCATCGTTGTGGGTTACTCCATGCGAATCGAGCGCCGGCGCTCCCTCGGCCAGCACAATTGCACAAAACAGTCTCGCACATTTTGGCGTTTGATATGTGACGGCGGCGCGGTAATTCGCCAACTGGTGGGGCAAAACGTTTTGTCAGATGCCATACTGGTAGATTCGATGATGATTTTATTCAATGCGTGCAGGCCGTGGCTTGCCGCCGTGAGCCGCTGGAAGGAGGCAGCATGTCTGATGCCGTTCGTGCCGAGAAAATCGCGCACGAGGTCGACGATGCCGCCCGTCAGCTGGCCCAGGCGGGCCGCTTGGACCTGACGCACGAGTTTATCCAGCATGGCGACGTGACGGTGTATGCGCATGTGATTTCGGTAGCGCGGGCGAGCCTGTCCTTTGCCGAGTGCTTGGGCCGTGCTGGCATTTCGGTCGACCGTGCCTCGCTGTTGCGCGGGGCCCTGCTGCACGATTACTTTCTCTATGATTGGCACGACCCCGATCCGAGCCATCGACTGCACGGATTTCGGCATCCATTTTTTGCCCTGGCGCGTGCCGAGGAAGATTTTGAGCTGACGCCGCGCGAGCGGAATATCATCGTGCGCCATATGTTTCCGCTGGTACCGGTTCCACCGACGTGTCGCGAGGCATGGATTGTGTGCCTGGCCGATAAATGGTGCGCTCTGTGCGAGACGGTCGCCGGCCGTCTGCCGCGCAAAGGCGGCGCGAACGATTTGAACGAGGGCACGAGTGACGGTTCGAGCAAAGAATCGAGCGAGAAGAGGAGAGGGTAGACGGTGGAAACCGCGATCGACATGGCATTTGACGGCGCGACGCTTGCCGCCTGTCCGCTCTCGGCGCTGATGCTCTCGTTTGCCTTCTACGGTTTTTGCGGCTGGGTGTGGGAGTCGACAGTCTGCGCCATGCTCAACCACGGACGCTTTGCCAACAGCGGTTTTTTGCTGGGGCCGTGTTGTCCTATCTATGGTGTGGGCGGCATAGCCTGCTGGCTTTTGCTGCGCGGGATTCCGGATGCCTCGAGCCAGTTTGTTGCCGCGGCGCTCGTATGCAGCGTGATTGAGTACGGCGTAGGCGTTTTGTTGGAAAAAACAACAGGCGCGCGCTTTTGGGATTACTCACACCTGCCGTTTAACCTGCACGGACGCATCTGCCTGTACTGGGCCTGTGCGTTTGGCTTGGGCGCGCTGTGCATTTGCCGTTTAGTGGAGCCGGCATTGCTGGGGCTGCTTGGCCATCTGCCGGTGCTGATTGTGCGGTTGTCCGCCTTTATCGTCGCGGTCGCGATGATGGTTGACGCGGTGTGCTCGTTGGCGAGCTGGCGGCGTCTGTCCGATCAGCTGGAGCGCGTGCGCGCCGACCTTGCCGACCGCATCAACGAGTCGCTTGCCGATGCCTCGGACTCAATGCTCGAGCGCATTCCCGAATCGACGATTGACTCGGTGACACAGACGCACATCCGCAGCCGTGCCGTTAACGCGTGGCTGGCCGAGCTGGGTGACGCCGCGCTCGATGCCCTGCGCGAGAAGGCTTCGATGCCGACGTTTATCGCGGATGGTGCTCGCGGCCTGGCACTCGCTGCCCGCCGCGTGGCCGATGCCGCGCCGAGTATGCCGCGTCCGTCGCTCAGTCGTCGCCTTGCCGGCAAGCGCATGAGCCGTCCAGTGCCGAGCGTGTCGCTCAGCCGTCGCGACCTGCGCTTCTTTAATGCCTTCCCGCGCTTGCGCATCAACCGCTACGAGGGCGTCATCCGAGCTACCGACCTCCGCGACCGAGCCCGCGAGCTGTTCCGGCGCTAGCTGGGACGGGCGCGCTCACGGCTCCCTTGCTTGCGTATTTCCCGTTCGTTTCGCGTCCGTTGCCGCGCCGTTTCCAAGATTGCGGTGCCGTTTCCATTCGACAACGCAGCGTTTAACAACGCCGTATCTGGTCTACACCAGTTGCCCCTCGGCCGCATGATGGGCGCCGATAACGTTCATGCGACCAAGGGGGAGCGAATGTACGATACGGGATCGACAACGTTTATGCTCATCTGCACCATGCTCGTGTTTTTAATGACACCGGGTCTGGCGTTTTTCTATGGCGGCCTGTCCAGGCGCAAAAATGTCATCAACACCATGCTTATGTGCTTTGGCGCCATTGGCCTGGTTGGTGTGCTGTGGATTGTTGCCGGCTGGTCGCTGGCCTACGGTGGTGACGGTTCCAGCCCGTTTATTGGCGGCTTTGACCAGCTGCTGTGCCTGCCGGTGCTCAACCAGGTGCTGCAGGCGGCCGAGGGCAATGCTGCGGATGGTGCCGTCTACCCTCAGATCATCAACATCGCCTTCCAGATGGCGTTTGCCATGATCACCGCCGCTATCATTACGGGCAGTCTGGCAGGCCGCGTTAAGTTTGGTGCCATGACGGCCTTCCTGGGCATTTGGCTGCTCGTGGTCTATGCGCCGCTCGCCCACATGGTTTGGGGCGGCGATGGTTCCTTTATCGGC
Source organism: uncultured Collinsella sp. (assembly GCA_905194675.1). Taxonomy (GTDB): domain Bacteria; phylum Actinomycetota; class Coriobacteriia; order Coriobacteriales; family Coriobacteriaceae; genus Collinsella. The sequence continues at coordinate 19,513 of CAJJTG010000026.1, forward strand.
GACATCATCGGCGCGCTCGACTTTGCCGGCGGCGACGTGGTACACATTTCGTCCGGTCTCACGGGCCTGATTCTCTGCTTAATGCTCGGCCGTCGTCGCGGCTTTGGCATGGTGAGCTACCGTCCGCATAACGTGCCGTTTGTGGCGCTGGGCGCCGGTCTACTTTGGTTTGGTTGGTTTGGCTTTAACGGCGGCAGCGAGTTTAAGGCCGACGCCGTGGCGGCACTCGCCATCCTCAACACCGTGACGGCCAGCGCGGCGGGCATGGTCTCGTGGCTTGTCGTCGAGCGCGTGCACACCGGTCGTCCCACGCTGGTGGGTGCCAGCACCGGTTTGGTTGCGGGCCTTGTGGTGGTTACGCCGGGTGCGGGCTTTGTCGAGCCGTGGGCGGCGCTGGTCATGGGCCTGATCGTGTCTCCCGTCTGCTACTTGGCCATCAGCCATCTTAAGACCAAGTTTGGCTACGACGATGCGCTCGACGCGTTTGGCTGCCACGGTATCGGCGGCATCTTGGGCGGCGTGCTCACGGGCCTGTTCTGCGTGCCGGAGCTTTCGTGGACCGGCAAGGGCGGCCTGTTCTACACGGGCGACGTGTCGCTGCTCATCTCGCAGATTTTGGGTATTGTGGTGACGGTCGTCATCGTGATGGTGCTCGATTTGGTGGTCGCCGCGGTGGTCAAGGCGCTGTTCCACGGCAGCCTGCGCGTGGACGAGGCCGACGAGGCGCTGGGCTTGGATGCCAGTCAGCACGGCGAGAGCGCGTACCCCTCGTTCTCCGGACTCGATTAGCAGCGCGGCTTTCCCAAGCACCCGACCTTGCCCCTCAAACCGTCGCTTGCGTACCGAAGTACGCGGCGCTCCTCTTTCGGGGCAATCTCGGGCACTTGGAAAACCCGCGTTATTGAATGGCAATTCATTTCTTTACTAAAGAGAGGAATTCACTATGAAGAAGATCACGGCGATCGTCCGTCAGGAAAAACTTGAGGTTCTCAAAGACGCGCTGTTTGCTGCCGATGTTCGCGGCATGACCATCAACCAGGTGCAGGGCTGCGGCGCGCAGCATGGCTGGAAGGAATACGTGCGCGGCAACGAGTTGCTTGTCAACACGATCCCTAAGGTGCAGTTCACCCTCATCTGCGCCGATGAACATGTCGACGGAATTGTCGACATCATCTGCAATGCCGCCCGCACCGGCGCCGTCGGCGACGGCAAGATCTGGGTCGAGCCGGTCGAGGAAGTCATCCGCATTCGCACCGGCGAACATGGCCCCGCCGCGGTGTAGAATCGACCGTCTGCCATCCGCAACGTTAAAATGCTGCAATGAGGCACAAGGCTTGCGTTGCGGATGGGCGGATTATGGGTCGCAATAAATATCCCGAGGAGACGGTCGCGAAGATTCTCGACGCGGCACAGGAGCTATTCTGTGCACAGGGTTATGAGGGGACGAGCATTCAAGATATCGTTGACCGTCTCGATGGCATGACCAAGGGTGCTGTTTATCATCACTTCAAGAGTAAAGAAGAGATTTTCAACGCCGCGTTTGATCGGGCGATGACTCCGATTGTTGAGCACCGCCGCTCGATGCTTGGCGTCGGTAATATGACCGGCGCCCAAAAGCTAAAAAGGCTTTACGCTCCCGAGTCCGTTGTTCCGCAAATTGAGCTATGGGCACGTATGCGTCCTGCAGCAGATCCGGTAAAAAGCTCGCGTCTTCTGGCGATGCAGTACCAGGGCTCGTTTAACGAGTCTGCCGATGGCTATCTCTTGCCGGTGATCGAGGAGGGCATCGCCGACGGATCCATTGCGTGCGAATGTCCGCGTGAAGCGGCGGAGGCCGTATCGTTGTTGGCGAATCTTTGGCTGCTGCCGCTGTTCCGTCCGCTTGAGCCCAAGGATCGAATGCTCGCTCGCGCTCAATGTTTGGCGCAGATGGCTGCCGCGGTGGGACTCGATTTGGGGGAAGAAGTGCTTCAGACAACGGCGCAGATTTGGGACGTATGGGACCGCGCCGGGTGGTAATATAGATACCAACGGTATGTAATTGATTTGTGAGGGTAGCCACGGCTGCCCTTTTCAAGTCATTAAATACATACTAGTGGTATGTATAGGGGGTGGGCTTATGGCTGGAATGCGGAGGAGTAGCGTCTCGTTGACGCAAAAAACAGTGCGATCTATCAGGATTTTTGGCTTTCTTGTTGCGCAGCTGTGCACGTATTCGATGCTGTCGGCGCTGTGCTTTGCGTATCCGCTATATTTGTTCGATTGCAGCGGATCGTCAACGTTATATGGCACTGTCGTGGCGACGGCGTTCATACCAGGTGTGCTCGCGACTCCGGCTGGCGGAATCTTGGCGGATAGGGGAAGACATCGCGAGGTCCTCATGGCCCTCGGCATTGCTCTGATGACTGCATCACTGCTGTCTATCCCCATGAAGCACTCATTGCCTCTTGCGGTCGTCGTAGTAGCGATACTTTGTGTTCAATATGGCGTTCAATCGCTGCTAAAGCCAATGCTCCAAATTGAGACAGTGCGCATGGCGGGTGAAGAGAAGGTTGAGCGGGCCACTGCATTGGTTTCGCAGATGACCATGGTGAGCAATATCTTGGGCCCTGTGGTCGGGACGGCAGTCTATGGGTGCTTTGGCATCGATGCTCTTTGCGCAACCGCGTCGGTGTCGTTTGCGATTTCAGCTCTCTTGTTTGGGGTCGCACTCAAACAAAATGCCTCATCTGAAACGATGGGAGACGGCGCGACTCGTACGACATGCCGAAACGATTTTTGGGAGTCGATTCGGTATCTGTTGCAAAATGCATCATTGGTCGCTGTGATTTTGCTTGCGGCTGTTTTGAACTTTGCGTTGGTTGGGCTAACGATTGGCGCTCCCATTATTGTTACAAAGCATCTCGGCATGCAATCGTCCTGCGTTGGGATAGTTGAGGTGGCTATGGGCTTGGGTGGTCTTGCCGGCAGTGGCTTGGTCGGCATTTGGCCGCATCGTTTTTCTTTCAATGGCATATGTCGATATGTTGCGATGATCTGTTTTGGAGTCGCGCCGATTATTGTTACGCTGCTGTTCGGCGTAGATGTATGCGTGTTCACCGTGTTTGCGGTTGGTTCGGCATGGGTCATGGTGTGGGCAAGCATTGCGTCGGTTGAAATTACCGCGTTTGTTCAGCGGGCAGCGCCGACTGAGCTCTGCGGAAAAGTGCTTTCGGTCGTTTACATGGTCCTTTCCTGTGCAACGCCTATTGGCCAATTGGTTTACGGGCTCGCATATGATCGATGGACACCGGCGATTGTATTCGCAGGCATGTTGGCGGTGCTGACGTTGACGACGGCGCTGTTTTATCGGCTGAAAAGTCGCATGTGGCGATTGTCTTAACGCGCTGGGGCACCGTTGCTTTGCGGAAGCGAATGTCCTGGCGCGTTGGAACACTCTTGCATGGGCATGCCTCTCTTTCGTCTAAAATAACGTGCAGGCGAAGGAGAGGCATGCCCATGATCAAGATGTTCGCGAGTGACTTAGACGGAACGCTGCTTAACGCCCTGCACGAGGCAGATAGGACTATCCGCCGCGCCATTCGCGAGCTGACTGAGGCTGGCCTGCATGTGGTTCCCGCGACTGGACGCTCGACGTTGCCGATCGGCGAGCATGGCTTTACGGGCCTGGCGCTTGACGCCTGCTGCTCCAATGGGTCCATCGTGCGCGACAGGCATGGCGAGGTGCTCAAGACCTGGACCATCGACCCGCAGGTTACCGAGGAGCTGCTCAAGGCGTTCCCGGACATTTGCTTTGACTGCTCCACGCCCGATGGCATGTTTTCGAGTGGATCGTTCGAGATGCATCAGGCGGGCTTTAAAAAGGACAGCCCCATCAAGCGTATTGTGATGCGCGGCATGCGTGCGCGTGGCGGCTATCACGAGGAACAGTATTTCGACCAGTCGATCGGCGATATCTTGCGTCACGATGTATGCAAGATCAATTGTCGCGTGACCTCGCCCGAGCTGGAGCGTGACCTTAAGTCGTATCTTGCCGAGCGATCGGACCGCGTGGTCAACGCGCCGTTCGATCCGGTGATGTTCGAGATCACGGACGTGGCGTGCAACAAGGGCGAGGGTGTGGCCTGGCTGGCGGGCTACTACGGTATTGCCGAGGACGAGGTCGCTGTCTACGGCGACGGCGGCAACGACATTGCTATGCTGAGGCGTTTCCGCCACAGCTACGCGACCAAAAACGGCAGCAATGCAGCTAAGGCCGCCGCGAGCGCAACTATCGGCAGTTGCATGGTCCACGCCGTCCCCAAACACATGCTCGCCACCATGCGCAAGCAAAACTCCCGCACCGTCATCGAATAATGTGACAAAGGGACAGCCCCTTTGTCACAGGGGCCTGTGTGCTTGGAATACGAACATATATTCGTATATATAACTAGGCTCTGGTAGAATCGGTATCGTTGACGGCAGTTCCATGTGCCGGGCAGCGCCCTCCATTTGATGGGAGGTGATGCCCATGACCGATTTGATTGATTTCGTGAGACTTCTGATCGCCGTGGTCTCGTTCTTCACGGCGCTTGTCGGCCTTTCCGAGGCACTCAAGCAGCGTTCGAAGCGCAACAGAAGGGGTCGCCGCCGCTAAGGCGTTGACCCCCTAATGCAAACAACGGCGCTGCCCAGCCAGCTACAACTTGGGCTGCCGTCGACACTATTCTACCCACGAATGACATTTTGGACAATCGGTAATGCCGCTCCAAAAGCCAGGCGGGTTGTGACAAAGGGACTGCCCCCTCGTCACATCCCAAATATTGCCTTTACGTGTTGATACACACGGTGTGCAATAATACTCGCACTGTGCAATAGCGCACAGGCTGAGTAACAAGGAGGACGCTTGTCCCAGCTCGAGAAATGCGATCGCCGGTCCCTTCGCTCGCAGCGTGCCCTTCGCCAGGCACTCGCCAGCGAGCTTGCCGAAAGCGGCGACCTTTCGCGCATTAATGTCGCGTCGCTCACCGAGCGCGCTGGCCTTACGCGCCGCACGTTCTATTCGCACTACCGCGATATCCCTGACTTTATCAATCAAATCGAGGACGGCTTGCTGGCTGAGATCCGTGAGCGCATTGAGCTCATCACCGCAGCTCAGTTGCCCGATCTCTATCACAACATCGATGAGCTCGAGCCGGCGCCCGGTTCGGTTGAGCTGCTGCGTTATCTTGCAGCCAACCGCGACTTAATCGGCGCGCTGCTGGGTCCGGGCGGCGACCAGGCCTTCATTAAAAGGATTATCGACACCGCGCGTGAGGCCGTAGTGCCGCGTGCGCAGACGGGCATTTTGGGCCTGGCGCTGGGCACGTTCTTTGACTACTACGTTACCTACGTCGTGAGTGCCGAGGTCGGCATGATTCAGCGCTGGTTTGAGCGTGGGCTCACCGAATCGCCTGAGGCCATGGCGCGCATTATGACGGTGCTCGCTTTTGTGCGCCCCGGTGACCTGTATGGCCAACCCATCGATATCAACGTGCCGGAATACGGCATGAAGCTATTGAACTTGCAGCTCGAGGATGCGGTCGACACCGCCGCAACCGTCGAGTCCAACAACTAAGAGGAGAGACAATGAGCAAACTCGTCGAGGGCATCAAGGACCGTGTGGTCGCTGCCGCACGCGAGGCCGCGCCCGCCGTGGTGGACGCTGCGCAGAAGGCTGCGACCGCGGCTGCCGAGAAAGTTGCCGAGGCAGTTGCCGATGCCAAGAACGTGGCAGGGGAGACGTCCGTCGTCAGCGAGCCCGCCACCGCCGCTGAGCCCGTAGCCGCCGCCCAGGCCCCCGAAGGCGCGATCTTCAACCCCGAGGCCGCCCGCGGCAACCTGCACCTGGGCATCGACGTGGGCTCCACCACCGTTAAGCTCGCCGTGCTCAACGACGACAACCAGATCGTCTACGCCAAGTACCAGCGCCATCACACCGACGTCCGCGCCTGCGCCCGCGACTTGTTCGAGGGTGCTGCGACCGTGCTGCCGACGGCCCAGATGACCTGCGCCATTACCGGATCGGGCGGCTTGCTGCTGTCCCAGTGGCTCGACCTGGAGTTTGTCCAGGAGGTCATCGCCAGCAAGCGCGCCGTCGAGACCCTCATTCCGGCCACCGATGTCGCCATCGAGCTGGGCGGCGAGGACGCCAAGATCATCTACTTTGACAACGGCATCGAGCAGCGCATGAACGGCACCTGCGCCGGCGGTACGGGCGCCTTCATCGACCAGATGGCAACCCTGCTGCACACCGACGCGAGCGGCCTCAACGAGCTCGCGGCCAACGCCACCACCATCTATCCCATCGCCAGCCGCTGCGGTGTCTTTGCCAAGACCGACGTGCAGCCGCTGCTCAACGAGGGTGCCCGCCCCGAGGACGTCGCCGCTTCCATCTTCCAGGCCGTCGTGACCCAGACCATCTCGGGCCTGGCGTGCGGCCGTCCCATCCGCGGCAACGTCGCCTTCTTGGGCGGCCCGCTACAGTATCTCTCCGAGCTGCGCCACCGCTTCTACCTCACGCTCAACCTGGACGAGGAGCACCGTATCGTGCCCCAAAACGCTCACCTGTTTGTGGCGAGCGGTGCCGCCATGGCGCACGAGTCCAATAAGCTCAGCACGTTCCCGCAGCTCATCGAGGCCATCGATGCCCTGGGTGACACACAGGGTGCTGAGGTCGAGCGCCTGGACCCGCTCTTTGCCACCGACGAGGATTTTGCCGAGTTCAAAACCCGCCACGACCAGGAAGTCGTCCCCAAGGGCAAACTCGAAGGCTACACCGGCCGCGTGTTCATCGGCATCGACGCCGGCTCCACCACCATGAAGGCCGCGCTCGTGGGCGAGGACGGCCAGCTGTTGCACACTTGGTACGGCAACAACAACGGCGACATCCTGGGCACGGCCAAGGTCATCATGGCCGATTTCTACAACCACATCCCCGCCGGCTGCACCATCGGCCATGTGACCACCACCGGTTATGGCGAGGCGCTGCTTATCGAGGCCCTCAAGGCCGACTCGGGCGAAATCGAGACCGTTGCGCACCTGCGCGGTGCCAAGGCATTCCTGCCCGGCGTCGAGTTTATCCTGGACATTGGCGGCCAGGACATGAAGTGCCTGCGCGTGAAGGACGGCGTCATCGAGCACATCATGCTCAACGAGGCCTGCTCGTCGGGCTGTGGCAGCTTTATCGAGAGCTTCGCCGTGTCTATGAACATGGACGTGCGCGCGTTCGCCGATGCCGCCATCCATGCTAAGGCCCCCGTCGATTTGGGCAGCCGCTGCACGGTCTTTATGAACTCGCGCGTTAAGCAGGCGCAAAAGGAAGGCGCCACGGTGGGCGACATCGCGGCCGGTCTGTCCTATTCCGTCATCAAGAATGCCCTGTTCAAGGTCATTAAGCTGCGCGACCCCAAGGAGATCGGCAGCCAGGTGATCGTCCAGGGCGGCACCTTTATGTCCGACGCCACGCTGCGTGCATTTGAGCAGCTCACCGGCGTGCACGCCGTGCGCCCCGACATCGCCGGATGCATGGGCGCCTATGGTGCGGCCCTGCTCGCCCGCGATCGCGCCGGCGCCGATGGCACCTCGACCATCCTTTCGGCCGAAGACATCGCGCACCTCACTGTGACGCAAAAGCATGTCCGCTGCGGCCGCTGCTCCAACAACTGCCAGCTCACCGTCAACGACTTTGGCGGCGGCAGGCGCTTCATTACCGGCAACCGCTGCGAGAAGGGCGCCGGCCACAAAAAGCAGAAGACCGAGGCCCCCAACCTTTTCAAAAAGAAAAACGAGCTGCTCTTTGGCCGTGAGGTGCTGAGCCCCGACGAGGCCCCGCGCGGCACCGTCGGCATCCCCCGCGCGCTCAACATGTACGAGAACTACCCCTTCTGGCACGCGTTCTTTACGCGCCTGGGCTTTAGCGTGCAGCTGTCCGACCAGTCGAGCAAAAAGACCTATCAGGCGGGTATCGAGTCCATGCCGTCCGAGAGCGTGTGCTATCCGGCCAAGATGAGTCACGGCCACGTGATGAACCTTATCGACCGCGATGTCGACTTCATTTGGATGCCGTGCGTGCGCTGGGAGCGCAAGGAGGACCCGACGGCTGGCAACTGCTATAACTGCCCCATCGTCATGAGCTATCCCACGGCGTTGGCGCTCAATATCGACGAGATTCGCGAGCAGAACATCGAGTTCCTGTACCCGTTTGTGCCCTATCACGACAAGACCGAGCTCAAGCGCCGCCTGTACCAGGTGCTCGCCGTCGACCGTGTGGCCGATGCGCAGGCCGGTCGCGGTCGCGTGCGCGGTCCCAAGATCACGCGCTCCGAGGTCGATGCCGCCGTCAACGCTGCCTTTGAGGCCGATGCGCGTTTCCACGAGGACATCCAGACCATGGGCGAGGAGGCCCTTAAGTGGGTCGAGGACCACGGCGGCCACGGCATTGTGCTCGCCGGTCGTCCCTACCATAACGACCCCGAGATCAACCATGCCCTGCCCGAGCTTATCTCGAGCTTTGGCTTTGCGGTCTTTACCGAGGATTCGCTCGCACATCTGGTAAAGCCCGAGCGCCCGATTCGCGTCGTCGACCAGTGGATGTACCACAGCCGCCTGTACGCCGTCGCCCGTTTTGTGACGATGCGCAACGACCTGGACCTGATCCAGCTCAATTCCTTCGGCTGCGGTCTCGATGCCCTGACCACCGATCAGGTGCAGGAGATCCTGGAGGCCAGCGGCAAGATCTACACCGTGCTCAAGATCGACGAGGTGTCCAACCTGGGCGCCGCGCGCATCCGCATTCGCTCGCTCATGGCAGCGCTCAAGGACCAGGAGGCCGAGCGCCTGGCCGATGCCACGGCCGCGGGCGAGGCCTACGAGCAGGGCGACGCCGCGCCGGTGGCACCCTCCACGGATGCCCCCGCGTTCGCGAGCCGCAAGTACACGTTTGAGGCGCAGCGCGAGAGTGCTTCGACCGCGTGGCCCAAGGTACCCTTTACCGAGCAGATGCGCGACGAGGGCTACACCATCCTGTGCCCGCAGATGGCGCCGATCCACTTCGACCTGGTCAAAGAGGTGTTCCGCGGTGCCGGCTACAACTTGGAGCTGCTGCCCTCGACCGACCACGATGCCGTCGAGGCCGGCCTGCGCTACGTGAACAATGACATTTGCTACCCGTCGATCCTGGTAACGGGCCAGATTATGGAGGCTATCGAGAGCGGCAGGTACGATCTGTCCAAGACGGCCGTGGTTATCAGCCAGACCGGCGGCGGCTGCCGTGCCACCAACTACATCGCGCTCATCCGCAAGGCCCTGCGCGAGAGCGGCCACCCCGAGATTCCGGTGATCTCGCTTTCGGCCGTGGCGCTCGGCGAGGACAACCCCGGCTTTAAGATTACGCCGGCGCTGCTTAAGCAGGCAGTCTACGCGGTGCTCTTTGGTGACGTAATGATGCAGATGCTCTACCGCTGCCGCCCGTACGAGGCCACGCCCGGTGCTGCCAACGCACTCTACGAGGAGTACATGGCGCGCGCCCGCAAGCTGGCACCCAAGTTCAACCGCCACAACTACACCAAACTGTGCCGCGAGGCCATCCGCGCATTCGACACCATGCCGCTCGTGGGCGAGGGCACCAAACCGCGCGTGGGCGTGGTCGGCGAGATCTTGGTCAAGTTCCACCCCACAGCCAACAACCACGTGGTCGATGTCATCGAGCGCGAGGGCTGCGAGGCCGTGGTGCCGGGCCTGCTCGACTTCTTCCTGTACTCCATGAGCAACGCCGAGCTGCAGAAGGACGAGCTGGGAAGCTCTGCTACCACGCGCGCTGGTATGCAGGCGCTCATTAAGCTGGTGGACTGGATGCGCACACCGGTGGAGGAGATGCTCGAGAAGTCCCGCCGCTTTGAGGCACCCGAGCGCATCGGCACCATGGCCGACAAGGCCCGCACAGTGCTTTCGGTGTGCAACAACATGGGCGAGGGTTGGTTGCTCACGGCCGAGATGCTCGACCTGATCGACCACGGCGCGCCTAACATCATCTGCACACAGCCCTTCGCGTGCCTGCCCAACCACGTGGTGGGCAAGGCCGTGATCAAGGAACTGCGCCGTCAGCACCCCGAGAGCAATATCGTCGCGGTGGACTACGACCCCGGCGCGTCCGAGGTCAACCAGCTCAACCGTATTAAGCTCATGATCAGCGTGGCCAAGGAGAACATGCGCGCCGGTAAGGGCTTTAAGCTCGAGAAGGTGGCGCCGCTCGCGATGGACGAGGTCACCGGCCAGATGCGTGCCCATGATGGCTGCGTGAGCTGCGGACCAGCCAGCGAGGAGGCCGTGGCGTCAGTCGCCGAGCGCCTGGGACGCGGTATTAAGAAGTAGACGGCCCGCTTTGGGCTAGATATGAGACAAACGGGTGGTAGCCGTACCGGCTACCACCCGTTTCTGCTGGACATACCTTGCGCAAATGACCTTGCTACAGCCTTCCGTGGGCTTGCCCGATTTTTGGGCCGGTTCGGGCTTTGAGGACAAGTTACTGCAGGCTCAAGGCGATTTTTCGCTCAACGCAGGCCAGCACAGTGTGACCTATCTGCCAAACGACGAGACGACCGCGACCGGTCGCTACCAGGTGCTGCTGTACGACAACAACTTTGGTGCGGCCGAGAGCTATCCCAAGTTCGACTGGGGCCAGCTGGGCGCCGCGGTGGTGACCGACTACAGCCGCGGCACGCATTCGTTTGGGCGCATCTTTACGGTGGACGAGACCGCGCGCCTACGGGCTCGAAGACCAGATTGCCGTGCCGTTTTCGGGCTACGTCAGCAGTGCGCAGCGCGTCGGCGATTCGAACAGCATGCTCGTGGCTTCGGGCCAGGCCAAGACCTTCACCGAGTACGACCGCTACGGTCTACCCATCGCTACCTACGAGATGGAAGCCGAGAAGTACATCTACCGCGTGTACAAGTACGAGCTGTAGGGCTGCGTTTGGCTGTGCCTGTGCCCCGCGGCTGCGCGCTCGTGCCGGGCCCACCTCGCGTCCCGCATCACTTCACATCGAACTCCACGCGATCGAGTTCGGGCACGTTGAGGTCGATGAGCTTGCGGGCGACGTGGCGGTCGTGCGCCCCGAGCACCTCGCTTGTCGTCACGTGGGCGACAACCTCGCGCTCGACGATGCCCTCTTCCTCGCCCTCGGCAGCCGAGGTCTCGACGGCGACGGTGTAATCCTTAAAGCCCGGCAGCACCGCGGCAAGTTCGCGCGTAGTTTCGGTGACGCCGTAGCCGTCCTGCACGCCGGCCTGCGCCGAGCCAATAGACCCCGCGGTCATAACGATGCAGGGGATGGCAAAGATCGCCGTGCCCACAATAATGCGGCGGCGCACCTTGCGTGACAGCTCGTCGACCTCGGCGTTTTCCTCGGCGGTCACGACGCCGTCGCCGTTCAGGTCGCGCTTGAGCGGTACACGTAAAAGAAGCAGCACGGCTTCGGCAGCCAGTGCGATAAAGACCACGTTGATGCCAAACTCGTAGAGCGCCGAGAGAAACAGCGATCCGCTTGCAATGGCGATGCCGTAGCCCGCCGCGCACAGGGGCGGCATGAGCGCGGTCGCCACGGCTACGCCGGCGATGAGCGTGGCGGGTTCCTGGTCGCGCGAGTTGCCCAGGCCGCCCGCAAAGCCGCCCGCGAGCGCGACGGCAAGGTCCCACACAGTCGGTGTCGAATTGTCGATGATGGCGGCAGTGGTGGTGCCAAGGGGCGAGAGCTTAAAATACAGCGTGGACGTGACCAGGCAAAAGGCCATTTGCAGCGCAAGGCCGGCGACGGCTTCGACGGTAATCTCGCGGTCGAGCGTGGCAATGCCGTATGCCATGGCAAGGACCGATCCCATGAGCGGGCAGATGAGCATGGCGCCCACAATGGCGATATCCGAGTCGATATCGAGGCCGATGCTCGCGATGAGCATGGCGATGATGAGGATGCACAGGTGCGAGCCGGTCAGGCGCGCCCCGTTTACAAAGCGCTTGCGAATCACGTGATAGGGGGCGCGACCCTCACGAATGTTGAATGCGCGCTTTAAGAAGCGCGCGGTCTCGTCGGCGGCCTTGGTGTGAAGCGGTCGAATGTCGTGACGCCGGTGATGGCGCTCACGCAGTCGCTTGAGCTGCTGGTTATCGAGTTTCATGTTCACCTCGCTCCGCCGCGGGCTATGCATCGCGCCCGCTGTCTCTACTCTACACCGCGGCAGGTGGGGTGGTCACCTTGACGTAAAACTTAGACGACTAGGTAAAGGGGGCGCGTCAAATGAGGTTGAAGCCGAGGGTTTCGGCAGATACAGAAAAGCGCGGGGCCGGATGGTCTCCGACCCCGCGCTCTGAACGGGTACGTTGTTGTTGGGTTTAGCCCAGCAGGCTCAATCCCACGGAGATGAACGCCAGGATAACGCCGACGATGGACTCACCGCCGAGCAGGCCGCTGGCAACGACCAGGCCCTGCTCCTGGAAGGCGGCATCCTTGGCAGCCTTCTCATCGTCCGAAAGACCGGCAGTGGTATCGCGGTGTGCGGCCCACTTGTCGTAGGCAAGCTTGACGCAGGAGCCCAAGAAGGCCGTGAGCGACATATAGAACGGCAGGTAGACGCCCAGGCCGATCATCATGGCAGGAATGCCGAGCCAGT
>CAJJTG010000027.1 GCA_905194675.1 uncultured Collinsella sp.
TGCCGCCCACCTTATGCCCAGGCGCCACGCCATCGGTCTCGACTCCGCGCACCTCAGCCTTGGGCGTCGCGCGCACCACACCGTTATGCGTCAGATACATCCCACAGCCTGCCGCCGAAGCATCGGCCTTGGCCTCGCGCAGCCAAGCATCAATCGAAGGCATCAATTTGCCACTCTCGAGCATCATTTCTCCCTTACCGTCGTCGAGTAGCCAATTTGGGACGGGGCCTTTTTAGCTACTCTCGAACAACTTATTCCTCGACCGGTGTGAGCACCATGACGGCACGCGTGTTGCTCAGCGATAACGAACGACAGGTCACAAGCGTTACGACCTTGGTTGCCGAAGCAGCACGATCGGTGGCATCACTCGCCACGGCAGAGGCACCGTCAAGCATCTCGGACAGGCAATTTTTCAGTCCGTCATCGCTCTCAAAATTGGGCGTGCGCGCCTTGGCATACGTGTCCTCGACAACTTTGGTCGCCAGCGGTCGCAGCTTATACGTAGCATCCCGTGTGATGTAATACACAAACTCAATGCTGTCGAACGTCGCCTGGTCGGTGGTGTCCGAAATCACATTGAACATCGATCCGTCGTTCATATGGTGGCCGTAAATCGTGGTCTGCTGGTCGACCATTCCCGGCGCGGTGTCATCACTATCCAAGAAAATGGCACCGGACGCGTTAGATGTACCGTCAAACAGCGTGTTGAGGTATTTGGAGTTGTTGTTGGTCTGCACCACGGGATAGTTGATGTTGGTTCCCGGCACATAAATCCAACCCACAATCTCGGGGTTTGTCTGAGCAAGCGCATCGAAGTCGATAATCGGCACGCCGCTGGCGTCCTTATCGCTTACATATTGCTTCTCGATTTTCTGGTACGAATCGCTCGCCTGCTTATAGCCAATCTGAGCATTGATAAAGATGGCAGCGGCGGCGACAATCAGACCGATGCCCACGATGATGAGCAAGATGGGAATGATGGATCGGCGTTTCTTACGCGGCTGCTCGGCATAGTTGGACGGCGCGTCACTCAGCTGCCTCGTCGTCCGAGCCTGCTTCTTTGCCGTGCCATATGACGAAGGGCGATACGCAGCCGGCGTATCCTGGCGGCGATGGGACGTCGGCGTTACGGAACGCGGCGCGCGCGGCTGCTGAGGAGAGGATGTCCGACCCTGCTGTGCCGCATGGGCAGCACCCGGCTTCGACGGATCGGGAATCTGAGAAGCCTTGAATCGTTTTCCCTGATAATCGGACATGGCTCTCCTTATACTGCGGTGAAACGGCGGAACGCCTAGGCGTCGGCCATCTCCTGCTTCATCTTCTCGATAACCTTGCGGTACTCGGGGTCGCATGCGCCCAGAATCTGCGTGGCGTAAATGGCGGCGTTCTTGGCGCCGTTGATGGCAACGCAGGCCACGGGCACGCCCGAAGGCATCTGCACCATCGACAGCAGCGAATCCATACCGCCCAGGTCACTCGTCTTCATAGGTACGCCGATAACCGGCAGCGGCGTAAAGGCGGCCACGACACCACCCAGGTGAGCGGCCTTGCCGGCGGCGGCGATAATCACTTTGATACCGCGATCGGCAGCAGTCGAAGCCCACTCGTGGACCTTCGCCGGTGTGCGGTGTGCGCTCGCAATGACGAGCTCATAGGGTACACCGAGCGCCTCGAGCTCGGCGGTGCAGCCTTCCATAACACCCAGATCGGACTTGGAGCCCATGATGATCCCGACAACCGGCTTTTGATCTGCCATAAACAAAGACCTCCTGTTGAGAGCGGTGACGCGGCCAATCCGCGACCCTTAACTGCAAATAATTCAAGTATAGCCGCCGATGCTGATGTGTTCGGCGGGAGACGGAACGCTTTGCGAGATTAAGGCCGAAGGGTCGGAGCTTTCTGCCTACATTCAAAAAGCGTGCCCACCGTCCTTGGGTGGGACGGCGGGCACGCTTGCTTAGCTGTTGCTGGGGCTACTTAGCCTTGCTGCGACGATGGAAGAAAGCGCCGATCGCGGCGATGATGGCGCCAAGACCACCGACGGTCGCGACGGTCGCCGCCGTCTGGTCTCCGGTATTGGGAATCGCCGAACCGTTCTTCTTGCTGCCCTGGGCCTTGTCGCCTGCGGGCTTGCCCGCCTGGTTGCCGCCGTTCGAGCCATTGCCGGAACCCTGGTTGCCCGAGCCGCCCTGGTTGCCGGAATCGGCATCCTTGAGGCTCTCAATGGCCAGCTTGAGCTGGCTATAGGCCGCCTGGATCTGGGTGTCGGAAGCATTCTCATCACCCAAGACGTCCTCGGCGTAGGTAATGGCATCCGTCAGGGCCTTGACAGACTCGGCCGTCTTGCCCCTGGTGTCAGTCTCCTTCGCCTGCTTGACCAGGGCCTTGAGCTGCTTCTTAGTCGGATTCTCGACCGGGACCACCGGGGTCTTCTCGAGCGCGTCGCGGGCGCTCTCGAGCGCCCTGAGCGCCTGGTCGACCTCGTCCTGCGTGGCATCCTCGTCGCTCAAGATGGCGCGGGCGCTCGCCAGGGCGTTCTCGAGCGCCGTCCAGGAGGCCTCGGTGTAGTCGCCGGCCTTGAGGTCGCCGGCGGCAAGCTCGGCATCAACCTTTTCGATCGCGGCAGTGAGATCATCCTTCGCCACCGGATCGGGAACGGCCGTACCGTAGAACTTGAGCTCCGCCACGCTGCAGTAGGCATCGACGTCGCCACCGCCGGCGTGAATCACCTTGACGGTCACGTAGCGACCGCGCGCGGCACCAAAGCTCATCTGTTTCCAGTCGCCACGGTCGGTGAGTACATGGCCGTCGTTGTCGAAGGCAAACGTACCCATCGACACGGCGGTGCCCATCTCATAACCGTCGGCAGTGTCGGAGACCAGTATCTCGGCCTCGAAGATATCGCCGTTAGTGCCGCCGTCCTGGCGCGGCAGGAATGTAACGTCGGTGAGATCGTAGTCGCGGCCCAGGTCGACACTCAGATACTGGGGCATACCGGTCCCATGGGCCCAGTCGCTGTGCCAAAGCGTCCGCTCGTCGCCGTCGAGAGCGTTGACGGCGTTGCTGCCCTCGTAGTCGGCCTCACTCGAGAAGCCGGCCACCTTGACGTTCTTGCGGTTCTCGGGCGTGTTGATAAGAATCTTCTCATCAACAGGGCGCATCTTGAGGCCGTCGATTGCCTTCTCGATCTTGGCTGTGGCGTCTGCGACATCCTTCTTGCTATAGCTGCCTTGGCCGCCGTCGAGGAGCTTCTGAGCCGCCTCGACCGCAGTGGTGAGAGCTGCATAGGAATCCTTAGTGTAGACGGACTCGCTGTAGCCCGCGGCCTTGGAAAGCGCTGCCACGAGCGCAGAGGTATCGACACCAGCCTTGACCTCGACCTCATAGGATGCGGTCTTGGAGGGGTCGAGTACCGACGCCACCGTGATCTTTGCCTTGCCGGCCTTGTTGGCACGCAGGTAGTAGCTCACGCTATCGCCAGCCTGAACAGCGGAGACGCTTACCACAGAGGGGTCGGAGCTCTCGACCGTCACATAGGGGTAGCCGGCGCTCTCAGGCGTGGCCTTGGCATCGACGAGCGTAACGTCGCCTTCAAAGAACTCGGTCTGGTTCTTGCCTAGCTCGACACCCTCGATGGCCTCGACACCCTGCGTGTAGTTGAAGTTGATCTCACGCAGTGTGAGCATCTGGTCACCCGATGCCTCAAGCGGCGTGACCTCGACCTTGGTCGCCTTCTTGCCCTTGTTCTCGGCAGAGAGGCCAAAGGCGTAGCGAGCCCGGAAGGAATCGTACTCCCCGCCCGCGAACTCTTGGGTCGAGCCATCCTCGAACGTCACGACAGCCTTGATCTTCTGCACGGTTCCGTTGCCACCGTTGCGGTTAACGACCTCGACACTATCGAGTTTCGACGGCGTCTTAAATGCGAATGTCATCGTGGTGGGAAGCTTCACGTAACTCGGAAGCTTACCCTCGCTGTCCCAGTTGCCGCTCCAGTTCCATAGGAACTCAAAGCCGTTGTCGCCCTCGTTATTATCGAACAGCGCGTTATAGCTCTTCTGCTGGATAAGTTTCTCGACGTTGGTCCCGTCGTCGGTCGTGAGCTCATCGTTGGTCATCGTGATGTTGAAGGCATCCTGACCGTACTCGGCGACCGTTGGCTGAGGAACATCCGGCATCGTCACCGTGCCGTCGCTCGCAAACTCAAGTGCGTCGCATGCCGGGCCGATGAGCCAAGATGTCGAGGGCAGTTCGACCTTGCCGGCGGTCTTGGCCTTGAGCTTGAAACTCGCCACCGCGCCGGTACCGTTGTAGAGCTTGCCATCGCCGCGGTTGGCAAAGGCGAGATTGATAGTCTGCGTTCTGTCCGCGAACTGGACCTTCTCGCGAGACAGGTTCTCCATGCCGGCAGTCGAGCCGTCCTGCGCGATGCTCTCGGACACAAACTCGAACTGGTCGCTCTTGAAGTTGACGAGAGCGCCCAAGGCGTTGACGTTCTTGGCGTCGGCCGCATAGACATCAACGGTGATCTCATCACCGGCCTCGACCTCGGTCTTGCTCGGAATCACCGCGAGCGAACCTGCGACCTTGCCCTTTTGTTTAGTGCCGCCGTCAAGACCCGCCATGGTGAACGAGTAATCGTAGACGTCGTAAACGCCGTTATCGTTGAGGTCGGCGAAGTGGTCGCGGATCTGCGAACCGAACGTCGGGGTATCGGGCTCGCGATTCTCGAGGCCCAGATAGTTCTTCATGTTGGAGTAGTCTCCGTCGGAGATCGTGGCCTTGTTGAGGTTGGAGCCCACGGCGAAGCCATCCGTGCCGTCGGTCTTGTAGATGGCAATCTCGGACGCGGAGAAGAAATTGCCGACCGAGGCGAGCGGTGTCATGCGCACGTAACGGGCGGCCACAGTGCCGTCAAACGCTACCGTCTTACAATCAGCGGAACGTGCCCAATCGACCTCCTGGCTCGTCCAGTGGACGCCATCGAGACTCGTCTCAACACGCATCTTGGTCACAGTGCCGTTGCCGGCGTCATCGCGCGGATAGTACTCGAGCTTATCGAGCTTGTAAGCGCGTCCATAGTCAACGGTAAGCGCCTTGCCCAGATCGTTGCCACCGGAGTGGAAACCGCCGTCGCCCGACTGGAACTCATGGTCGAAGGCGAGCTCGGCCTTATGGCTGCCGTAAAGTGAGCCCTCCCAGGTGATTTGCTCGGCGTCGGGGACGTTCCGCCACGGATCGAGTGCGGAGTTCGCCTCGAGCACATCGCTCCAGGCGGAGTAACCCTCGGCGTTGCGCGAACGAATCTGGTAGGTGTGCTTGCTATTGTAGGCGAGGTCGGTGTGCGTGAACTCGGCCGCATCACCCACGGCAAACACAGTGCCGTCGACCTTAAGGTCGTAGGAGGTAGCACCATCGACCTTTCCCCAGGTGAGCTTGATGCTCGTTGGGGTCGTGACGTCCTCGGGGGCAGCAAGGTTCGTGGGTGCGGAGAGGTTCTCGTTGAGGCGATCGGCTGTGAGCGTGGCGTCGGCGTTCACGAAACCGCCCAGCTCAAGCGTCTGCGCCGCTGCAGCAACATCGGTCTTCGCGAACTTGACGTAGACCTTGGGGTTCGTGGTGATCTTGGTGTTGTTGAAGCTCTCGCCCCGCTCGGCCTCGGTGCCGTCCGCATCGCTGCCGTAGTGGTTGAGGTTGGGGGTCTCGCTGTAGAAGTAGACCGCCTGGCCGGCCTCGGGGGTCGCGGCGTCAAAGGTCTCCTGCGAGTCGACCTCAACCACGTTGAGTGCGGATCCGCCGTTCTTGGCGACAACGCTCGTGGGCTTGGCGGACACATTGGCCACGAAGGTCGTGGTGCGGTTGGAGTCGTAGCCGTTGTAGCCGCCCTGCGAGGCCTCGGCGGCAAAGGTCGCGGTGCCGCCTGCGGCCTTGGAGCTGTAGACGGTGCTCACATGCTCACCGTAGGAGATATTGTCGATCGTGCCGTAGGAATCGTCCTCAGTCGTGTTGTTTTCGATGGAGGAGCCGTCGTCCTCGTACTGCGTAAAGGTGCCGTCGCCCTCGGTGGCGAAGAACTCGACGATACGCTGACTGCGGTCGGTACCCTTGGTGTTGGTGTCGCTCACGGCCTCGGGGTTGTTGTTCTCGGCGTACATCGGCACGATAGCGTTGGCCTTCACAAACAGCGGCAGTTTCCAAAGCGGAGCCTCGTAATTGTTGAGAACCTGGCCGCCGCGATACTGCTTACCCGAGAAGTAGTCGATCCAGATGGTGGGATTCTCGTCGGTGCCGTAGTTGGGGAGGTAAATCCCATTGCGAATGTCGTTGCCGTTCTCATCTGCCTGGGTATCCTGATACACCGGTGCCACTAGGAAGTTCTCACCGAACATGTACTGGTACTGCGTCGAAGTGCTTGCGGCGTACTCGGAGTTGTCGGAAAGCAGCATGGCGCGGATCATGGGCAGGCCGGCATCGCCGTTACCCGTGTCGATGTTGGCCGCCGAGGCCGCGCTCGTGTAGATATAGGGCATGAGCTGCGCCTTGAGCTTGAGGTAGAAGCGCGAGATGCCTGTGTAGGGATCGCCGTGCGTCATGGGCGATTTGCGGTAGGTGCCCCAACCGTCCATGTCGAGCATAGAGGGCGTGAACGTCTTCCACTGGTAGTCACGCGCAGAGATGATGGGGTCGCCGCCAAAGATGCCATCCATGTCGGAGCCGATGTTGGGGTTGCCCGAAAGACTCTGACCGATATACGTGGGGATATGGAAGCGAATGTACTCCCAGTTACCGCCATACTGGTCGCCGGTCCAAATGCCGCCAAAGCGCTGCGTGCCGGCCCAGCCATCGAGCGTGATGATGTTGGGGCGCTTGTTGGCGCCGGTCGTCACCGTGTCATAAGCTGTCTTGATGCCATTAAGACCAAAGGAGTAGCCAGATCCAACCCAGGCGACGTCGGTCTTAAGGGTAGAGATGCCTCCCGTCTTGACCTCGGCGTCGAAGTCGCGAAGCAGGTGCCACGGGGTCTCAGGGTTGCTGTCGGGCTCAAGGTTGGACTGGGTCCACAAGCCCGTGCTCACACCCTTGGAGTTGGCATACTCGGTGAACTTCTTAAGGTTGTCGACATTGGCACGCACAGCGTTAAGACGGTCAGCCGAGCTCGTTCCGTCGGAGTTGACGCCGCCGGTCTTGTAGTAACCGTTCTGGCCATAGCCGGCGCCGTAGCCGTCGTTCGGCAGGAACCAACCGAGCGGCATGTCGTTGTTCTCGTAGTCATCGATAACCTGCCGAGCAGAGAACTGGCGGTCGAAATCGGTCGCTTTCATGTTCTCGGTATCAACCGAAGGGCCCTCACCGTTGAGCGTCTCGGCCGCAAGTGTGCCGTCGAGCTTGTAGCCCGTCGACATGCCAGACTCGTACTTAACGTCGCCCTTCTCGCTCGAGGACTTGCTGCCCTTGGTCTCCCACTTCTTTTGACCCGAGGTCGTTGACCAGCCATCACGGTTATAGGCATTAAGATGACCAAGGTAGAACCCGTACTCGGGCAGCAGTACCGGGTTACCGGTCACCTTGTAGTAGTCCTGCAGCATCTCGGTTGCCACGTTCGAAGCGCCCTCGTTGGTCGCCACGAAGTAGTAGGCATCAAACTCATTCTCGCTGTGCAAAGTCGTGACCGTCGATGAGTCCGTGGAACCGAAGTCGTAGGAACCCTCTGCAAACGTGTTTCGGAGTACGCCGTAGCCGTCACTCGTCCAATAAAACGGGTTGGGCGAGGCAACGCCGCCATCGGTCCAGTTGTTCGTGTTGGAGATGGCGATGGTCTGGTTGGTGTGCAGGAAGCGTCCGTTCTGGGTGCCGCCGCCAAAGAAGTTCTCGGACTTCTCCTTGGCGAGCGTCTGGACGGTACCCTTCTTATCAAGGTCGAGGGACGCGGACTCGGAAACCACGACACGGTCGCCTGACTTGATACTCATCTTGCCAGTCGCCTTGTCCAGGATCACGGTCGCCTTTCCGCCGGTGATCTCGATAGTGTCGCCCTTGTCGGCAACCGTCGCACTCGGCTTGCTGTAGGTGTCCGAGGTATCGGGCTGAGCCTGGATTTTAGCCGTGTGGGACTTACTGCGCGGTGTGGCGTACTCGGAAAACTCACCCTTAGGGTCGACGTTATAACGGAAAATACCGTCCTCGAGGAACGTAATACGGCCCTTGATGCCGTCAGCGAAATCGATGTCGACGACATTCGAGGCAGACTGGGACACGGTCGCCGAGTCGACGCCCTTGAGTGGCGTGGCAATCGCCTGCTGGGGATTGGCAAACACGAGCGTCGCTGCAGTGGCAACGAGGACCGCGCTTCCCTTCACCCACCGTTTCGTAAAAATGGAATTCCTGCGCACCTGGTCTCCTTTCGTCCGAGACGCTGAAGTGCCGAGGACGCCCCCCCCCCGGCAGCATGGGAAAACGTATCAAACGGGGATGTTCGGTACATTCCGCACAATGGGGCCACCCGTTACCAAGGGGCCAACTGGTAGTAACCAGATAGCCACCTACTAGGTCATATCAATATATGGGAGCACCTGCGCAGCCAAGTTCGGAAGTCCGCCAGCGGCAGTAAAATGAGCGTCAATGGCAAAGTGGGCTTAATAAGCCATACCAATTGGTTCTTCAGTCAAATACCAATCTAGCAAAAATGTACTGTTTATCTGGTATTACACAGACCATACCTTTCCCTCGGGAACTGGGCTTCGCGAAGTTTCCCGAGGGAAAGGCTCAGCCGCCATCCTGCAACCTACCGGGGATTGCCATGACGTACGTTGGCTGATTTGGTTTGGAATGAGATGTTGACGGTGGCTGATGGGCACAACTGTCCCAGGTGCATTTCAAGATGCACCTAAATGTCTGTCTTTATCCTTATAGATTGTCCAGGTAGTCGTCGGCATCATAGGTAAGGCTGTAAGCTTTATTCAGGATGCGCACGAGCTCCTGGGCATCGTGCTCGCCGAGCGCTGAGAGTTGTTTCGAGAGCGATGCCACACTCTCGGCATTTTTTTTCGCCGCGAAATCACGGCCTTCCTTGGTAATGCTCACCAGCACACGCCGACGATCGTTTGGATCAGTCCTGCGCTGAACGTAACCCTTACTCTCGAGTGAATCCAAGATATGCGACATGCGCGCACGGGAGAATTTCAGCTTCTTGGCAATCTCGGAGGGAATGACATCACCGTCAATACCCGATAGATACTGTAAAACCGGTGCCTCGCCCACACTGGCGCCGCCGGCAGCACTCAAGGATCCCTTGGCAAGGGAACGTGAGTACACAATCAGTTTTCGAGCGACGTCATCGTAATCCACTGGGGATATTGTCCTTTGCAACTCTAGAAGGGCCATAAAACCGTCATTTGCCGTACATTAGTTAACATTCGCAACAATTATTTATGATACCCCAACGCGGAAGTCTATTGCTCGTCCTTCTTGCGTCGCATAAGCTCCTCAACGTCGACACCAGCGGCCTCGAGCATGCGCTCGACATTCTTTTTGGCGTTGGTCGTGCCGACCTTAAGCACGATCGAAAGCGGAGTGCCCACCACCAGGCACACGATGCCCACGGGGACACCCCAGCCGGGGCCGCCCTGCATACCCCACATCCCCATCAAAAAGCCAATCGCCACGAGCGAATAGCCCAGGCGCAGCCAAACATTGAGCCGCTGAATAGCATCGGTCTGCATCTTTGCCTCGCGAATCAAGTCGTCGCGTGAAAGGTCGTGTCCATGTTTCTCGTGCATATGGTCCTCCTCGTGCAAAGTGTGCATCATGCGCAAGTGCATCGTTTGTCGAATACGTCATCTTTCAAGAGCAATATAGCGGGTGTCGTGTAGGCGATGGAGGTCGCTGGCCATATTGCCCTTGAAGGGCGGCGCAAAATCAGAAGGCCGTGCGGTTGAGGCCGCACGGCCTTACAGGGGGCCAGGGGATGATGACTAGTAGCTCAGTGCCGGGTCGAAGAAGCCAATGAGAACGCCCACAAATGCGATCACAACGAGGATCAGCATCATAACGATGGGGTTGACCTTCTTCTTGGTCATCATGTACCAGCAGAAGATGATGAAGACCATGGGCAGCAGGTGCGGATAGATTCCGTCGAGCGTGTCCTGGAACTTACCGCCGCCGGGCAGCACCAGATTGGGGCTGCAGGTGATGGAGACCCAGGTAGCACCGACTGCACCGATGACCATGGTACCGACCATCACGATGGAATCACGCAGAGCCTTGGCCTTGGGGCCGACGAGGGCCTCGACCGCCTTGCCGCCGAGCTCATAGCCCTGGTTGTAGGCAAAGCGCATGCCAAGGAACATGAGCAGGTTCCACACGACAATATAGAAGATGGCACCGAGCGGAGAGCCGCCGGTCGAGAGACCGAGGGCGATACCGAGCAGGATCGGGATCAGGGTACCGACGATCAGCGAGTCGCCAAGGCCGGCGAGCGGGCCCATGAGGCCGGCGCGGATGCCGTTGATGGCGTCGTCGTCGATGGCCTCGCCGTTTGCGCGAGCCTCCTCGAGGCCGGCGGTGACGCCGACAATCATGGTGCCGATCTGAGGCTCGGTGTTGAAGAACGCGGAGTAGGTCTGGAGGGCCTGCTTCTGCTCCTCGGGCGTGTCGTAGAGCTCCTCGACGATCGGAAGCATGGCGCACAGGTAACCGAAGGTCTGCATGTGCTCCTGCGAGAAGCAAGTCAGGTTGCCATAGGACCAGTTGCGGAACGACTTGGCAAGCGTTTTCTTAGAGAGTTTTTTCTTCTCTGCCATTAGATGTCCTCCTCTTCCTCATCATCGGAGCCCGAGGCGATAGCTGCCTTGGGAGCGTTTGCGAGGTCGATCTTGAGCGAAGCGATCTCATAGTTGATCAGGGCGAAGAAGCAGCCGATGCCGGCAGCGGCAATCAGGTTGCACCCCATGACAGCGGACAGGGTGAAGCCGAAGAAGAACGTGAGGAAGTCCGTCGGCTTGGAGATGACCTGCTTGAGCAGGATGGCGATACCGACGGTAGGCAGCAGCGAGCCGACGGTGAACAGCGTCTTCATCGCGATGCCGTCCATGGGCATGTAGGTCTTCATGAGGTCGACCATGGCGGTGCCGCCCATGGTGATGATGAACGTCGGGAGGAACGAGCAGACGATGTGACCGATCCAAGGCAGAACGTTGTTGACCAGGTAGAGCTTGTGGAGATCGCCCTTCTCGAGCCACTTCCACCCCATGCCCTGCCACACCAGGTTGATGGTGGCGGTGCCATAGAAGAGCACAGTGCCGAGCGTGCCGACGGCGGCACCGAGGGATGCGGCCATGCCGGCAGCCTCAGCGGAGGCGGGATCGATGCCCGAGTTCTTGATGGCGAGGATCGCCAGCGGGATACCGATATAGGACACGGCGCGGACGTCGGCGGAGACGGTTCCGCCAGGGGTCACGAGAGCGATGTAGACAACCTGGATGGCAGCACCGACGAGGATGCCCGTCTGCATATCGCCCATGATGATGCCGACGATGAGGCCGGCGACCAGAGGACGACCCAGAGTGTAGTTGCCGATCGTCGTGCCACCCATGCCAGGCAGTGATGCCAGGCAGGCGAACAGGCCGAACAGCGCGGCTTGGAATGCATTGATTGCCATGCTTTCCCCTTTCTTTATTCCTCAGCCCCTTTCCCCAGGGCTGTAGGTACCAAAATGCAGCTGGCGCCTAACTAGAAGCCAAACTGACCGCGGAACTTGGGCCACTCACCAATGGATTTCTCCTTGATAAGGGCGAACTCGACCGTGTAGCCGGCGTTGGTGAGATCCTCGAGCGCCTGGGCCTCTTCCTGCGTGATCGACTGGTTGTTGCCGAGCTTGGTGGTGCCGGGACGATCGTTGCAGGGACCGACGATGATGTGGTCCATGCCGGGCTTAAAGCCAAAATCGACGAGAAGTTCCTTCATGTCGAGCGGGTTCTTGGTGATCAGGAAGTACTTGGTGTCGGACTTGAGAACCTTCTCGGAGACCTCCTTGAAGTGCTCCTTGGTCCACACGAACGTCTTCTTGCCCGAGGCACTCTTGTAGGCCTCCTTGAGCACGGGGTTGGACGCTGCAGCGTCGTTGACGGCGATAAGACCGTCGCAGGGATACTCGAGGGCCCAACGGGTAACGGTCTGCCCATGGATCATACGGTCGTCAATACGGATGAACGAAATCATGCGTTCTCCCTTTCTTTATCACCGGGGGTCTTTCCTCTTAACCCCCGCTCCATCACAAAAATTTGGGCGGATGCGCTGCCTAGATGTCGTCGTCCTCGTCGTCGGCGTCATCGGTCGGGACAACGAGCTCGGACATACCGTTCTTGCCCTCCTGCAGCATCATCTGCTTGAGGGAATCCAGGTCCATGGTGGCAAGCCCCATCATGGCGGTCATAGCCATGGGCAGATTCATACCGCCGAAGGCAATGGTGTGGGCGAGCAGGCCCTTCTCGGCCAGCGTGTTCATGGCATTGGTGAGCGGCGATCCGCCCAGGATGTCACCAAGCAGGACAACCTCGTCATCGGCGGCAACGGGAGCGAGCATCGCCTTGACGTTCTCGACATACTCGTCAGCGCCCATGCCGTCCACGAGACTCGTCGACAAGATGTTCGGGGCGTCATTGCCGAGCATCTTGAGGACACTGTGCAGTCCGGGAGCGAGCGTTCCGTGACTGACCATTACCAGATACCGCATGCGGTCTCCTCTCGACCTGCCGTGTGTCGCACGGCTTTGCTTTTTGCCGAGATTATTGTTGCGCCGGGGCATGTTCGGTACAAGAAAATAGTTGCGAACGGCAACTATTCATCGGTTAACGGTAGCAACTATTTTTGTGCCTAAATTATTTTTTCTTCCAATTATTTTTAAAATAGCAGGTAGATTGCCTGGTAAATGTTTTATGTTCCTTATGTACCATACATACCGACAAGAATCGGGCCTGACATCACCGGTTTGTCCCGCAGTGTCAGACCATGTCACGTATGCTCACGACATGGAGGTACCCCATGGATATGATCTCGTTTCTCGCCTCCGAACCCTTCGACCGCAGCGGTGATACGCCGCTCTATGTCCAACTTAAACATCGAATCGCCCTGCTTATCGCCAGCCAGGCGTTCGACACCAAGACGCCGCTGCCACGCGAGCTCGAAATCTGTGAGCGGCTAGAGTTATCGCGCGCGACCGTGCGCCGTTGCTTCCAAGATCTCGTCATCGAGGGGCGCGTGGTGCGCAAACGCGGGCAGGGCACGTTCATCAAGCCCCAAACCTCAGCGCCCGGCATCGACCTGGCCCTGAATTTCAGCGCGCGGATGCGCGAAGCGGGACGGGTTCCGAGCTCACAGATTCTCGCCTTTTCAAGCATACCGGCCGTCCGCGGCATCGCCTCTGGGCTCAAAGTGTCCGAAGGGACACCCGTCTGGGAGATTCGCCGCCTGCGTCTCGCCAACGACAAACCCATGGAGCTCAACTACGTCTATATCCCCGTGTCACTTTGCCCCGAGCTCACACGCAAAGACGTGGATGGCTCGCTCTACGCCTACATCGCGGAAAAGACCGGCATCCTGCCCGCAAGCGTCGATGCCGTCTACGAGACGGTCAACCTCGACAAGCATGAGGCGCGCCTTTTGGGACAGAACACCGGTAAGGCGGCGATGCGCATCGTGCGTTCGACCTACGACAAGACGGGGACCCCGTTCGAGGTAGGCGTGCTCATCAGCTGCGACGGTCAGGCAAAGCTGCGCGTGCACATCGCCGCCGACAAAACAACCTTCACCGCCACAGCCCAATAAATCCAAAACGTGGGATCCGCCGTTCGAACGAACGGCGGATCCCACACTCACTTTCTTTTTCAGCCCTAGTCATCGCGCAAAGCCCCTTCGGCAGCACACGGTGCGGCCAAGTCACCGCAGGCCGGGGCGGGAGGGGCCGAGTTTCCTCCTGAGCGACTCTGCTTGCAGCCGGAGCGAAAGGGGGAAATCTCGGCCCCTCCCGCCCCGGCCGGACAGGTCACGCTACACCGTGTGCTGCGGCAGGTCCTGCAGGGCGATGACGTCCATGCCCATGTCGTTGGCGCTGCCGTGACCCTGCTGGTCCTCGCGCACCGCCTCGATGGCACTCACATACGTGTTGGCGGCAGACATCGCGGTCACGCAGGTCACACCGCGGCGCACCGCCTCGGTGCGCAGCAGATAGCCGTCGCCACGCGAGCCCGGACCGTACGGCGTGTTGATGATCACCGCGATCTTGCCATCGGCGATGAGGTCGCCGATGTTGGGGCGCTCGCCGTCGTGCGGGCCGCTAATCTTCTCCACGATCTCGCACGTCACGTTGCCGCCGCGCAGCACGCGCGCCGTGCCCTCGGTGGAGCAGATATCAAAGCCCAGGTAGCGCAGGATACGCGCGACCGAAAGGATATGACGCTTGTCGCGGTCGCACACGCTAATGAACACCTTGCCGGCGCTCGGGTCGGGCAGCTTGTAGTCGATCGCCAGCTGCGTCTTGGCGTATGCCTCGGGATAGCTCTTGGCGATACCCATGACCTCGCCCGTCGACTTCATCTCGGGCCCCAGGATAACGTCGGCGCCCGGGAAACGGCCCCAGGGCATAACGGCTTCCTTCATGCAGAACCAGTCCAGCTGACGTTCGTCGCTCGGCAGGCCCAAGCTCGCGATGGAATCGCCTGCCATGATGCGCGCCGCGCATTTGGCCAGCGGCACGCCGGTGGCCTTGGAGATAAACGGCACGGTACGGCTGGCGCGCGGGTTGGCCTCGATCACGTAAACGGTCTCGCCCTTAATGGCGTACTGCACGTTGACCAGACCGCGCACGCCCAGCGCCATCGCGATGCGGCGCGTGGTCTCGCGGAGCTTCGCCTGCAGGCTCTCGCTAAAGCTGAACGGCGGGATGCAGGTCGCGGAGTCGCCGGAGTGAATACCGGCTTCCTCGATATGCTCCAGGATGCCGCCGATGTATACCTCTTCGCCATCGCACAGGGCGTCGACGTCGGACTCGATCGCACCCTCCAGGAAGCGGTCCAGGTACACCGGGTAGTCGGGGCTAATGCGCGCAGCCTCGGCCATGTAATCGCGCAGATGCTCGGCATCGTAGGCGATCATCATGCCGCGGCCGCCCAGCACATAGCTCGGGCGCACCAGCAGCGGATAGCCGATGTGCGCGGCCACGGCCTCGGCCTCCTCAAACGAGGTGGCCTGGCCCGCCGGCGGGTACATGATGCCCAGCTTGTCGAGCAGAGCGGCGAAGCGCTCGCGGTCCTCGGCAAAGTCGATGGCATCGGGCTTGGTGCCCATAATGTTCACGCCGCTCTCCTCGAGCATGCGCGCCAGCTTAAGCGGGGTCTGGCCACCGAGCGTCACCACGACGCCGTCGGGGCGCTCGACATCGATAACGTCCATGACGTCCTCGTAGGTGAGCGGCTCAAAGTACAAGCGGTCCGAGGTGTCGTAGTCAGTCGAAACGGTCTCGGGGTTGCAGTTGACTATGATGGTCTCGAAGCCGCGAGCCGCCAGTGCGTAGCTCGCGTGCACGCAGCAGTAATCGAACTCGATACCTTGGCCAATGCGGTTGGGGCCGGCGCCCAGGATCATCGCCTTGGGCTTGTCCGCCGGCGTGGTCTCGTCGGGAGCCACGCACTTCTTGGCATCCGGGCTCGTGCGGTAGATGTTCTCGTACGTCTTGTAGTGGTACTCCGTGGCGCTCGAAAACTCCGCAGCGCAGGTATCGACCGTCTTCATGCTGGGAACCACGCCCAGACCCTTGCGATAGGCGCGCACAAAGCGCTCGTCCGAGCCGGTCAGCGCGGCAATCTCGGCGTCGCTCGTGCCGTACTGCTTGAGCAGGCGCATCGCGTCGGCGTCGATATCCTCCACACGCAGGCCGCGGATGCTCTCCTGGACCTGCACCATGTCGTTGATACGGTTGAGGTACCACGGATCGATACCGCAGATGGCATGGATGTGGGCGATGTCCCAGCCACGGCGCAGGGCCTCGACCACAAAGAAGATGCGGTGCTCGGTCGGGGTTGCCACGGCCTGAGCGAGCTCATCGTCGCTCAGCTTGTCGGCACCCTCCTTGCCACCGGCGCAGATGCCCTGGTGACCGTCCTCCAGTGAGCGCATGGCCTTGCCGAAGGCCTCCTCAAAGGTGCGGCCGATCGCCATAATCTCGCCCACGGCCTTCATGCGCGTGGTGAGCGTAGGATCAGTGCCTTTAAACTTCTCGAAGGCAAAGCGCGGCACCTTGACGACGCAGTAGTCGATTGTGGGCTCAAAGCAGGCGGGCGTTGCCTTGGTGATGTCGTTGACGATCTCGTCGAGCGTGTAGCCCACGGCCAGGCGAGCGGCGGCCTTGGCGATGGGGAAG
The DNA here is from genome assembly GCA_905194675.1 of uncultured Collinsella sp. Taxonomy (GTDB): domain Bacteria; phylum Actinomycetota; class Coriobacteriia; order Coriobacteriales; family Coriobacteriaceae; genus Collinsella. The sequence goes on from CAJJTG010000027.1 coordinate 16,409, forward strand.
CCCGTGGCCTTGGAGGCCAGTGCGGACGAACGGCTCACGCGCGGGTTCATCTCGATGACGATCAGGCGGCCGGTCTGGGGGTTCACGGCAAACTGCACGTTGGAGCCGCCGGTCTCGACGCCGATCTTCCCCAAGATGGCGAGCGAGGCGACACGCATGCGCTGGTACTCAAGGTCGGAGAGCGTCTGCGCCGGCGCCACGGTGATGGAGTCGCCGGTGTGCACGCCCATGGGGTCGAGATTCTCGATGGAGCACACGATGATGCCGTTGCCGGCGTGGTCGCGCATGACCTCCATCTCATACTCTTTCCAACCCTCGATGGACTCCTCGACCAGCACCTCATGGGCAGGCGAGAGCTCAAGGCCCTGGCTCACGATGGAGACGAGCTCCTCGTGGGTATGCGCGATGCCGCCGCCGGCGCCACCGAGGGTAAAGCTCGGGCGCAGTACGCAGGGATATCCCACGCGCTCGGCGATAGCCTCGGCGTCGGCCACGCTGTAGGCATAGCCCGAGCGCGCAACCTCCAGGCCGATCTCGGCCATGGCCTCGTTAAAGAGTTTGCGGTCCTCGCCGCGCTCGATAGCGGCCAGGTCGCAGCCGATCATCTCGACGCCGTACTTGTCGAGCGTGCCGTCCTTTGCCAGCTCGACGGCGGCGTTCAGACCGGTCTGGCCGCCCAGCGTGGGCAGCAGCGCGTCCGGGCGCTCTTTCTTGATTACGCGCTCGATAAACTCGGCGGTGATGGGCTCGACATAGGTGCGGTCGGCAAGACCCGGGTCGGTCATGATGGTCGCCGGATTGGAGTTGACCAGGATGACCTCAAAGCCATCCTCCTTGAGCACCTTGCAGGCCTGGGCGCCGGAGTAGTCGAACTCGCAGGCCTGGCCAATAACGATGGGGCCCGAACCAATAACGAGGATACGCTTGATGTCAGTACGTTTAGGCATGTTAAAAACCTCCTAGAGAGGCTGACTCAATGTTTTGGAAAAGTCAGCGAGGGTGCAGCTGGTGCATCAGGTTGCCGTGATGCGGGGGCGCGCTGGGCTTATGCCCGCGCGTCCGAAGCAGAACGGCAAGATGATGTGCCAGATGCAGCCGCAGCGTCGACCGGTCCGCCGTTCGGTAGAACGGCGGAACCATCGTCGGCGAAATTCCAGCCGGCGAGGCGGTCCTTCGCGGTGTCGATGTCCAGGTAGTTCTCCTCGCCGTCCATGAGTCGCGTAAAGGCGGTAAAGAGATAGTGGGCATCGGTGGGGCCAGGCGAAGCCTCGGGGTGGTACTGGACCGAGAAACACGGGGCGTCGAGCAGCTGGATGCCCTCGGCGGTGCCGTCGTTGAGGTTCACATGTGTCAGGCGAATGCGACCAAAGCGCTCGTTCATCACGACCGGCGCGATGCCGCGACGCACCCAGGCGCGCAGGTCACCGTCGGCCGCATGCTCGGTTTCGCCGCCGGAAAGCTCCGGAATCAGTTTGCCCAGACTGGGGAACAGCAGGCCAAAGCCGTGGTTTTGCGCGGTGATCTCCACGCGACGGCTCACCAGATTCATAACCGGCTGGTTACCGCCACGGTGACCGAATTTAAGCTTTTCCATTTGGGCGCCGCAGGCCAGGCTGATCATCTGGTGACCGAGGCAAATGCCAAAGACCGGCACCTTGCCGATCAGCTGCTGTACCTGCTCATAGGTCTCCACCACGGCATCGGGGTCGCCGGGGCCGTTGGACAAAAAGACGCCATCGGGATTCATGTCGAGCACCTGCTGGGCGGGCGTATCCCACGGCACGACGGTGAGATCGCAGCCGGCACGGACCAGGCCCTCCAGAATACCGCGCTTCACACCGCAGTCGTAGGCGACCACTTTGTGACGGGCAGGAGCGGCAGCCGCAAGCGCAAAGTCATGCGTGGCAGGCAGGTCGGCGGCCACAAACTCGTGAGGCGCGGGGCAACTTACGGTCTTGACCAGGTTCTCGCCTACCAGCGTGGGCGCAGCGGACAAGCGCTCGGCAAGCTCGTCGACGTCGAAGATCTCGGTCGAGATAATGCCCATCTTGGAACCATTGTCGCGCAGATGGCGCACCAGAGCGCGGGTGTCGATACCCTCGATAGCGACGATGCCGTGAGCGCGCAGGTACTCCGGCACGCTGACGGCCGAGCGCCAGTTAGAAGGCGTGGCGCACATATCGCGAACGATCATGCCGCGCATAGCCGGAGCGCTCGCAGGGCGCACGGCGTCGCCGGGGAAGGCCGACTGGACATCGGTCTCGTCGATACCGTAATTGCCGATCTGCGGATAGGTCATGGTTACAATTTGGCCGGCATAACTCGGGTCGGTCATGACCTCAAAGTAGCCCTCGAGCGAGGTGTTGAAGCAGACTTCGCCGGTCGCGGTGCCCTCGGCGCCGCATGCACGTCCATAAAAAATGGTCCCATCCTCAAGATACAGGATACAGGGACCGCAGGTGCCCTTGCTGGTTTTGGCCAGCATATGCTGGCAAAGCTCGCTGGGCGCGAAGGTGCGGGCGGCAGCGCCCGCGGTATGGTTGTTCGCCATAATTCTCCTTCCCGGTCTCACAGGACCGGCTTAAAGGTGTGTAGTTAGGCCTCGCGGTATTGTAACCGCAAGCATGCCTCATGGCGTTAATTTCATCAAATTGTTTACGAAATGATAATTATGACTTTCTATGCATAATGATTATTTAATCCCCGTCCCAGAAAAATTATCCCGCGTGGGCTTGTGGCTCACGCGGGATAATGGCCTCTTACTTTTGCTTGTCCTGTTCCAGCAGATCGGACGGTGAGCGATCGGGCTTGCCGCCGCGGAAAATCTCGCGGCCATGCAGACGATGCTCCAGGTCACGTTCGGCCTTTTCCTCGTCAATCTTGGTCTGGCTCACCACCGGGTCCTCAATCAACGACGACACCGAGTTCACCTGCTTCTGAATGCGCTCGGCGATGGTGTCATCCATACTCACGATGCGCATCTTCCAGTCGATACTCGTAGCGTTGGATGAGCTCTTGGTCCACACGAACGTCAGGATGGCGCTCTGGTGGCCCTGAGCGGGAAACATGCCAAAGAAGGAATCGTGCTGAATGTTGCTATCCTCGTCGATATAGGCGTGAACGTTATACACCACGCGGTCAATCTTATCGTTGAGCAGCGCGTTGGTCGCAAGTGCCGCGGCCTGAATCTGCCCGTTGGACAGCAGCTCGAGCTCGTTGGCAGACGATGTGTCCAACACCGTCACCTCGACCGTGCCCGTACGCTCATCGGCTTCATCGACGGTAAAGTCGAGCGGGAACTGCGTAAAGCCGTTGCCCCACTCAAGGCCGCCCTTCAGCGCCGTCGAAACGGTATCGACCGAAACGCTCTCGGACAGATTGGCGGTATTCAGACGGCGCATCACGCCGTAGCCAATCTGCATGCCCACGATCAGCACCAAAATACCGATGACCACGGCCATCGCGGTCTTCGTAATGGTATGGCTCACCTGCGAGCCCGAAGGATCGTCCTCGGACAGCGGGTCGATATGTTTTGCCTGGCTCGCGCGGTCCTCGCTGCGCAGCTGCGCTAGCGCAGCTTTGTCACCGCGCTTGGCCGCAGCCTCCTTCTCACGCATGCGCTCGGTTCGCTTTTTGGCAAGCGTGGGATCCAAGACACCGGATGCATCGATTTCGGAGAATAACTCCGTCACTTCTTCCGGAGTCAAAGGGTTCTTGTCAGCCATAAACTTCCTGTCATATCAATCAGTCGAGCTCGTGCGCACGCGCACCTTCGAACTGCATTCGATAGTAACGGGCATAGGTGCCGCCACGGGCGAGAAGCTGTTCATGCGTGCCACGTTCCACAACGCGACCATGCTCAACGGTCGCAATCTCATCGGCATGTTTAATGGTCGAGAGACGGTGGGCGATGATAATCGTGGTGCGGCCGCGTGCCAGCTCTTCGAGCGACTCCTGGACTGCCTCCTCGCTCTCGTTATCCAAAGCACTCGTCGCCTCGTCCAAGATCAAGATTTTGGGATTCTTGAGAAACACACGCGCGATGGCAACGCGCTGTTTCTGTCCGCCCGAAAGACGGCTGCCGCGCTCGCCCACGACCGTGTCATAGCCCTGTGGAAGCGACTCGATAAAGGCATCGATGTTGGCGCGACGGGCGGCCTCGGCGATCTCTTCCGCCGTAGCGCCCGGCTTGCCGTAGGCGATGTTCTCGCCAATCGTGCCGTCAAACAGATAGACATCCTGCTGCACCAGGCCGATGGCGCGACGCAGGCTCCGCTGCGTCACATCGCGCACGTCCTGGCCGTCGATGCTAATGGATCCGGCGGCCACGTCATAAAAGCGCGGCAGCAGCGAACAGGTCGTGGACTTGCCACCGCCCGAAGGGCCAACCAAAGCGATGGTCTGCCCGGGCTTGATGGACAGGTCCATATGGTCGATAACGGTACGCTCGTCGGCATCGCCCTCGCCCAGCTCAACATCCTCGTAGTTAAAGCACACGTCGTGATACTCCACGGCGCCGGCAGTCACCTGCAGATCCGTAGCGCCCGGCTTGTCCTGGATATCCGGCGCGGTCGAGAGCACCTCGTCCATACGCTTAAAGCCGGCGATAGCCTTCTGATACGTTTCGGCCGAATTGACGAGTGTCTCGAGCGGCGTGCAGAACAGCGAAATATAGAGTGCAAAGGTCGCCATATCGACCGCCTGCAGCTGTCCCTGAGCCACCAGCCAGCCGCCGAGCAGCACCACGATCACGTAGAGCACGCCCGAGAGCAGGCCATACGTCGCGGTATAGACGCCCATGGCGTGGTACATGTTCTCTTTGGACGAAAGGTAGCGATTGTTGGAGGCGCGGAACTTGAAACGTTCGGTCTCCTCATTGGCAAAGCTCTTGACCACGCGCATGCCCGCCAGCGAATCCTGCAGCTGCGCATTGATGCCGCTGATCTTTTTGCGATTGTCGCTAAAGACCTCGCGCATGCGCATGTTCTGCCAAAACATGATGACCGCAAACGCCGCCGTCACCACGGCCATGGCGAGCGCCAGCACTGGGGCGATGGTAAAGAGGATCACAAACGAGCCGATAATCTCGATGCCGCAGATGATGATCCACTCGGGCACGTGGTGCGCCGCCTCGCAGATATCGAACAGGTCGTTGACCACGCGGCTCATCATGTCGCCCGAGCTGTTGCGGTCAAAGTACGCAAAGCTAAAGCGCTCATACTGGTCAAACAGGTCCTCGCGCATTTTGGACTCCATGCGCGCGCCCATCACGTGACCCCAATAGCTCACAAAATAGCGGCAGGCGCAGCGGACGGCATACATCAGCACCAAGCCCACCGCGATCATGCCGAGCGCCTGCATAATGGCAGCCTGACCCTGAGTAAATAGCCCGCCGCACAGATTGCGCAGGATAACGGGAAACGCCAGGTCAATGGCGGCAAGCACCAGAGCGCAAACAGTATCAGCAACAAAAAGCCCCATCTGGGGCTCGTAGTAAGAAAGAAACCTCTTAAACATAATCACCTTACGCGGTTTTACCAAACCGCGTTTCGTCTCGACGCTGCAAGTGCCCCATTTGGACAATCTGGCCTTCAATCGTCGGTCGCGTATATCCATACGCTTCCCTCCTCTTTTAGGCCACCTTGTCTCAAATGGAGCACTTTCGCTGACTTACACAAACCTGCGGGATCATCCCTACTCGTTAAAGATCTGCCCCACCCAAGCGGTGCGCGATGCTGTCGCAGGCAAGTGCGCCCACGACGGTCTTGGCGTCTTCGATCTTGCCGTCGAGCACGGCGTCGATCAGCTCGTGCAGCGGCACCAGGTCGACGTTGACAAACTCATCATCGTCGGGGTTGGGCGCATCAAACTCGAGCTTGGTCGCCAGGTAGATGTGAATAATCTCGTCACAAAAACCGCAGGTCGTGACAATCGACGTCAAAAAGCGAATACGGCCGGCCCTAAAGCCCGTCTCCTCGTGCAGCTCGCGCTTGGCGCAATCGAGCGGGTCCTCACCCGGGTCGAGCTTGCCGGCGGGAATCTCGACCGTCACGCGGTCGATGGCGGTGCGATACTGACGCACCAGCACGATCTTGCCGCTCTCGGTCAGCGCGACAACGGCCGCCGCGCCCGGATGGCGAATCACATCGCGGGCACTGCGGTGGCCGTTGGGCAGTTCAACCTCAAGACGGTGGACGTCGAGGATCTTGCCCTTCCAAGCACACTCCTCCGAAAGAATCTTCTCGTGCAGCTCGGCATCGTGCGGGTCGTCGTCGCCCAGCACCAGCGCCGGCTCGTCAGCGACCTCGCCACCAGGCTCGCCCTCGGCGTGCCCATACATGCGGCTGTCCTCCTCGACGATCTGCGCGTCCACGAGTTCTTCGTTCTTCTCGTCCATCCGTCTCATTCCTCTCGGATTTTAGGCATCCCAGGCGTCGCGGCCACGCAGCGCACGCAGGCCAATGTCGTGACGCAGGGTCTTGCCCTCAAAATCGATCTTCTCGCAAGCCTCGTAGGCAAGGTTGCGAGCGTTCTCAAACGTATCGCCCAGCGCGGTCACGGCAAGCACGCGGCCGCCGTTGGTCACAAGCTGGCCATCCACCACGGCGGTTCCGGCATGGTACACGGTCACGTTCTCCATGGCCTCGGCATCCTCGATACCGGTGATGACCTTGCCCTTCTCGTAGCTGCCGGGATAGCCCGCACTCGTCAGGACAACGGCCACGGCCCACTCGTCACGCCAATCGAGCTCAATCTGGTCGAGCTCGCAGTTAGCGCAGGCGAGCATGACCTCGACCAGGTCGTTCTTAAGGCGCGGCAGCACGACCTGCGTCTCGGGGTCGCCAAAGCGGGCGTTGAACTCCAACACCTTGGGGCCGGCGGGGGTAAGCATAAAGCCGCCGTACAGGCAGCCGCGGTAGTCGATGCCCTCGGCAGCGAGCTCGGCCACGGTCTGCTCCATGACCTTCACCATGGTGGCGTGCTCCTCGTCGGTCACGATAGGCACCGGGCTGTAAACGCCCATGCCGCCCGTGTTGGGACCCTTGTCGCCCTCGAGCGCGCGCTTGTGGTCCTGCGAGGTGGCCATGGGGCGCACGGTCTTGCCGTCGGTAAAGGCCAGCAGCGAGCACTCGGGGCCGGTCAGCATCTCCTCGATGACCACGGTGTTGCCGGCGTCGCCAAAGGTGCCGCCAAAGCACTCGCGCACGGCCTCCTCGGCCTGCTCAAGTTCGGTCGCCACGATAACGCCCTTGCCCGCAGCAAGGCCGTCGGCCTTGACGACCAACGGAGCGCCCTGCCCACGCACGTAGGCGAGAGCCGAAGCCTCGTCGGTAAACGAGCCGTAGGCTGCCGTCGGAATGCCCGCACGCTCCATGAGCTGCTTGGAGAACAGCTTGGAGCCCTCCATCTGGGCGCCCTCGGCACCCGGGCCAAAGCAGGGAATACCCGCCGCACGCACGGCGTCGGCAACGCCCACCACGAGCGGAGCCTCGGGGCCAATTACCACGAGTCCGCATCCGTGGCTCTGCGCAAACACCGCCACGGCCGCAGGATCGCAGTCGTCGAGAACAACGTTCTCGCCGCAGCTCGCGGTGCCGCCGTTGCCCGGCGCGATGTAGAGCTTGCCGGCGCGCGGTGATGCTGCGAGCTTAGCTGCCAAAGCATGCTCACGGCCGCCGCTGCCCAACAACAGGATGTCGATGGTTTGAGTGTCCGCCTTCAAGGGTGCCTCCTCTATGGATTAACGGCCCGCTCCGCGCGAGCCCTTTGCAAGCAAATATACCCCTCGGCCGCCCGCTTGGACTGCAAAGGGGTATATCGCAATAACCAAATGGTCCCGATTACTTCCAGAATCGGTTGATGATCTGCTCGCGACCAGCGCCAACGCCAATGAACGTCACGCGGGTGTGTGCCAGATCCTCGATAAACGCCACGTAGTCCTGAGCCTCCTGCGGCAGCTCGTCAAAGCTGCGGCAACCGGTAATGTCGCACTTCCAGCCGGGGAGCTCCTCGTAGATGGGCTTGGCATGCTCAAAGCGCACCTGATGCTCGGGCACGCTCGTGTAGCGCTCGCCATCGACGTCGTAGGCCACGCACACCTTGATGGTGTCGAAGGCCGAAAGCACGTCGAGCTTGGTCACGGCGATGTCGGTGAGGCCGTTGACGCGCGAGGCATAGTTGGCGATAGGGCCGTCAAACCAGCCGCAACGACGACGGCGACCGGTGGTCACGCCGTACTCATAGCCCTCCTCGGTCAGCGTGTGGCCGGCCTCGGACTCATAGGAAAGCTCGGTGGGCATGGGGCCCGAACCGACGCGGGTGATATAGGCCTTCATGACGCCCAGCACGCGGTCGACGTTCTTCATGCCCACGCCGGAGCCGGTGATGGCGCCGCCGGCGGTGCAGTTAGAAGACGTCACGTACGGATAGGTGCCGTGGTCGATGTCGAGCAGCGTCGCCTGGGCGCCCTCGAACAGCAGGTCCTTGCCCTCGTCGATCATGTTGTTGAGCAGCAGGCTCGTCTCGGTGATGTAGGGGCGCAGGCGCTCGGCCATGGGCAGGTACTCGTCGCAGATCTGGTCCACGGTGTAGGTGGGCAGGTGGTAGATGAGCTCGAGCTCGGGATTCACGCGGGCAAGAGCGGTCTCCAGCTTGTCGCGGAACAGCGCCTCGTCCAGCATGTCCTGCATGCGCAGGCCGATGCGGGCCATCTTGTCCTGGTAGCACGGACCGATGCCGCGCTTGGTGGTACCGATGTTCTTCTTGCCGAGCTTCTGCTCAAAAGCACCATCCAGATCGATGTGGTACGGCATGATGATGTGCGCGTTGCCACTGATCTTGAGGTTCTTGGTGGTGATGCCGTCGGCCTCGAACATGTCAATCTCTTCAAGGACAACCTTGGGGTTGACGACGCAGCCGTTACCGATCACCGACACATGGTCGGAATACATGATGCCGGAGGGCACCTGGTGCAGGCCGTACTTCTTGCCGTTGACGACGATGGTGTGGCCGGCGTTATTACCGCCCGAATAGCGCACGACGGCATCGAAGTCGCCGGCGACCAGGTCGCAAATCTTACCCTTGCCCTCATCGCCCCACTGGGCACCGACCAAAACGGTTGACGGCATGTTTACTCCTTACATTCATGGACTGTCTACGTGCCACGCCGGCACGCAGAAGCACAAAACATTCCCAGTATACCCGTGCAACGGGCGCCTGTCCTACTCCTCGGTATGCGCCCCATCAAGCTCATAGAACTTGGTGGATGCCGGCAGGAACATCAGGTCGACGTCACCGATCGGGCCCGAACGGTTCTTGGCCACGACGATACGCGTAACGCCCTCGTCGGGTCGATCGTCACGCGAGGCCTCGGCCTCATCGGCGGAGCGGTCCAAGAACATAACAATGTCAGCGTCCTGCTCGATGGAGCCCGATTCACGCAGGTCGGACAGCTGCGGGCGCTTGCCGGTACGGGATTCAACCTGACGCGACAGCTGCGACAGCGCGATCAGCGGAATCTTGAGCTCCTTGGCCATAATCTTCAGACCTCGCGACATCTCGGAGACCTCGACGGTGCGGCTCTCGGAACGACGTCCCGGCGGAGGACTCACCAGCTGCAGGTAGTCCAGGATGATGATGGCCTTCTCCTTGTTGTGGAGCATGCGGCGGCTCTTTGCGCGAATCTCAGTCACTGTGGTGCCGGGCGTATCGTCAATCAGAATGTCGAGCTTAGACAAGGTCTGCGTGGCCTCGTTGATATTGGCCCACTGCTCGGGGCTAATGCGGCCCATGCGGAAGTCACTGATCGAGATCATCGCATAGGCGCAAATCAGACGCTGGGCAATTTCCTTACCCGACATCTCCAGCGAGAAGAAGCCGACGGTATAACCGGCAGCGGCAGCGTTGAGCGCCAGATTCAGGGCGAACGACGTCTTACCCACAGCAGGGCGAGCGCCGATAATGATGAGCTGACCCTCGCGGAAACCCATGAGCATGCGGTCGAGCGACGGGAAGCCCGTGGGCACGCCCGCAGCCTGGCCACCGGCCTGGCACACTTCCTCGGCCTCGTTATAGGCCTCGACCATAAACTCGGTCAACGTCTTGTAGCTCGACTTGACCTCGCGTGCCGTGACCTTGAGCAGCTTGCTCTCGGCCAGCTCCACGACCTCTTTGGTATCGGTGGGGGCGTTATAGGCCAGCGCGTTAATCTCGTTGGTGGCGCCAATCAGCTCACGCAGCATCGAGTCGCGACGAACGATGGCGGCATGGTGCTGCCAGTTGACGAGCGACAGGGTCTGACCCATCAGCTCCAAAATGTACGCCTCGCCGCCCACGGCATCGAGCTTGTTGATGCTTCGCAGGTAATCGATCAGCGAGATGGAGTCGATGGGGATGCGACTGTTGTACATATCGACCATCGCGGTATAGATGGTCTTATGAATAGGCCGGTAGAAATCATCGGGCTGCAGCTCGACCTGGGCTTCTTCGACCACTTCGGGCGATAGCAGCATGGCGGCCAGTACGTTGGCCTCTGCATCTTGGTTTTGGGGGAGACCCAACTTGGAGCCGCGGTCCTCGACCGTCAGCCATGTCTCCCTATCGTCATATGCCATGAGCATCCTCATTCATATCGCTTGCGAGCATCCATAGTATCAGCCACAGCTTTAAATCGAGGCGCGCCTTAACAATCATCACCGAACCAAACGGATGAACGGTCCCTTATGTGCGTTGTGTTAGACGGCTTTGGATACTGGGACTTTTCCTATAATCTTTCTTGCTTAGATAGCAGGCGAAAGCGAAGGAGCTCCTATGGTCACCAAGGATGATGCGTGTTGGATAATCGGCCTTTCCGCAGGTGCGGGCATTGGCGTATACCTTGATGGCGGCTGGGGCATCGATGCGCTTGTCGGGCGTGAGACCAGGGCTCATAACGACATCGACCTGTTCGTTCAGCGCGGGGATTACCAAAGGTTCGTGGATCTAATTGCTGATGAGGGGTTTTCCGAGGTGGCTGCATCTTTCACCACCGAAGATCACACGGTGTGGCAAGACGAGGCGGGGCGCATCGTCGACCTGCATTGCTTCGATTTCGCCGAGAATGGCGATATTCTGTATCAGGGAGATCGTTTTCCCGGGGAGGTCTTTTCGGGGAGGGGGCGCATCGGCGAGGTGGAGGTGTCGTGCATCGACCCCGAAAGCCAGCTGTTGTTTCACTTGGGCTATCAGCATGACGAGCACGACGCCCACGATGTCATGCTCCTATGCCGTGAGTACGGTTTCGACGTTCCCGAAGAATATCGCTAGCTGTTGCTATTTGCATCGGGGCACGACTTCAGCGCTTGCCGCAGATGCGCTGCGCCAGACCGCCCTGGACATCACGCCACGCCGTATATGGCCCTCCGCGCACGCGAGTCCCATTTCGCCTGCTTGATCCAGTACTCGTAGAACGGATAGGGGGTCACCTTGTACTGGCGCCAGGTCTTCTCGTACGTGCCGCGGGCTGCCTGCCTCACTATGAGCTCGGCGAGCTCGTCCGCGCTCCTGCGGACCTTGAAGCACCATGTCCACTTGAACCAGGCGAGGTAGTTCTCGAGGCGTCTCGTGGAGACACCCCGGAACCTGCCGATGAAGTGCCTCATCTGGGAGTGGAGGCTGTTCACCCTGTTGATGGCGTGCTCCTCCCTCTTGCTGGCGATGTGCGCGCCGACGCCGAGGGCGGGCAGGACGCGGCGGTACACGTGCGCACGGTCCGTCGAGATTATCGCGCCGACCGCGAGCTTGTCGGCGAGCAGCTCCCTGGCTGCCGCCTCGTCGAGGCCGCCCCTCCCCGCGATCTCGTAGAAGATGTCGCCGGCGTCGTTGATGCCGGTGAGCACGCATATCTTCTCGTGCCCGTCGGTTCCCTGCGACCTTGTGCGGGGCTTCCTGGGCATGCCGGACTCCGACCTGGAGCGGTTTCCCTTGAAGCTCTCCCTGAAGAAGCACTCGTCGAGCTCGGCCCCGCCGCCGGCCTCCACGCGGAAGGCGGGCATGCGCTTGGCCATGGCCTCGAGCAGCCTGTGGCGCATGAAGAACGCCGTCTTGAGGCACACGCCGCACTTTTCCGCCGACTCGCGCAGCGGGAGCATGTCCACGTGGCACTCCGCGAACCTCATCCAGGCCGACCTGTCGAGCTTGGTGGTGGAGAAGATGCGCATGGTGGCGTCGGTGAAGGTCCTGGCGCACCCTCGGCAGAGGAACCGCTGACGGCCGCTCCCGTCTCGCCCCCTCTTCACGTAATGCGGGGAGCCGCACCAGGGGCAGGCTCTGTCGGGATCGTCTTCCGCCCCCTCGCTTGCCGCGAGTTCGAAAAGCTCCGCGTCTATCAGCGCCTTGAGCGATCTCAGGGCCCTGCTTGTATTCCGTAACATCTAAATCGACAAAAACGGCAGCATAAAGTCGACACTTCCCGCAAGGGGCATGCTGACCAGATCGCAGGGCTATCTTGGTGGTGCTTCGTATCTACCAAAGGAGGCCCGGAGAGGAAATGATCAGCATGACCGATAAGAATTCTATACGCCTGCTGTGGCGGCAGGGGGACAGCGTCGCCGAGATCGCGCGCAAGACCGGCGTGAGCCGGGACACCGTCTACAAGTACCGCGACATGGACGACTTCAGCCCCAAGCCGCCCGCGAGGCGGGCGCAGGGCTCAAAGCTCGACCCGTACAGGCCCCTGATCGAGTCCTGGCTCGACGACGACATGCGCAGCGGACGCAAGCAGCGCCATACCGCAAAGCGCGTCCACGACAGGCTCGTCTCCGAGTGCGGCGCCGACGTCTCCGTCAGCACCGTGGAGCGGTGCGTCAGGGAGATTAGGGCCCGCCGCTCGGCGGAGGCGGCCGACGCCCAGTACCTCGACCTCGTCTGGGGCCCCGGCGAGGCGCAGGCCGACTTCGGCGAGGCCGACTTCTACGTGAGGGGGATGCGGACCACGCTGAGCTTCTTCGTGATGACGTTCCCGTACTCCAACGTCGGGCTGGCCCAGGTCTTCCCGGGCGAGACGTCGGAGTGCGTCTGCCAGGCCCTGCGCAACGTCTTCGAGCACGTCGGCGGCGTGCCGACCAAGATCGTCTTCGACAACGCGACCGGCGTCGGCCGCCGCGTCGGCGGCGGGGTCCGGACGACCGAGCTGTTCGCCGCCTGCAGCGCCCACTACGGCTTCCGCTTCAGGTTCTGCAACCCCCGCTCGGGCAACGAGAAGGGCAGCGTCGAGAACAAGGTGGGCTGCGTGCGCCGCAACCTCTTCGTCCCCGTCCCCCAGCTGTGGGACGCCGGCGCCTTCAACCGCAGGCTGCTCGAGCGCAGCCTCGCCATGTCCGACAAGCCCCACTGGATAAAGGGCGAGCGCGAGCTCGATCTCTTCGAGGCCGACAGGCTGGCGATGCTCGGGCTGCCGGCCAAGCCCCTCGACTGCGTCACCTACGTCTCTCGCACCGCCGACAAGAAGGGCAAGGTCTCGGTCGGCGAGAGGGGCCGCCACCTCTACTCCACGCACCCGTCGCTCTCGCGCCGCAGGCTCACGGTCGGCCTGCGGGCGACGACCGTGAGCGTCTACGACCCCGACAGCGGCGAGCTCGTCTGCGAGCACCCCAGGGCCTACGGCATGCGCCCCGACCGACACGTCCGACCCCGCCTCGCAGCTCGCCCTGCTGGCGTGGAACGCCGGCGGCTGGGAGAACAGCAGGGTGAGGGAGGCGCTCCCCGACGAGCTCAGGGAGCATATGGACTCACTGGACAGGGCGGGCCTGAAGGCCGAGCTGAGGGTGATGCGCGACCAGGCGGCCACCTCCGGATGGGAGGCCACGCTGCAGGCGGTGCGCCTCGCCTACGAGGCGACCGGCCGCATCGACGAGGCGTCGGTCGCCGTCAGCGCGGCGCGCGCCGCCACGGGGA
>CAJJTG010000028.1 GCA_905194675.1 uncultured Collinsella sp.
GGTGTCCACATTGGTGCTCAGGATGAAGTAGTCCTTATGGCCGATGAGGGACCGTAGGTCGAGATAGGGCTGCGAGGTCGGCTCGCGCAGCATGAAGTCGATGTATCGCGCATAGTATGCCCATTGCTGCTCGAGGCTGGGGTAGAGGTGGTAGAAGCCGTCGAAAAGGCTCTTGAAGCCAAAGGTTTGCTGCCAGTCCGCCATTCCTGCGCGCGCCATGCCCGCGCGGTTGTAATGGTTGAACCCGGCGGCGCTCGACATGCCCGAGCCGATGCCGACGATGATGGCGTCGGCATCGTCGATAAGGCTTCGAAGCCTACGCGCTTCTCTTTCTAGGGGTGGCATCGGGCGATCTCCTCGAAAGCCGGGGCCATATCGCCGTCAACGAGAATCGTCTCGCACGAAGCGTCGGGCGTCATGGCCTGGCCGTAGTTGAACACGATGTAGGTGGCGTGCTCGCAGGCGTTCGCGATCTGGGCGAGCATGCGCTTTATGACGCCGTTGTGCAGTCCCACGCCAAGTTCGAGGATGGCGACCCTGCCGTTGCGATGGGCTTGCACAAGACGCGCGAGCTCGTCGAGCTGGGCCATGGCGAGGGCGTCTGGATGGGCGAGGCGCCGCTCGTCAACCGACGTGCGCGTGCTCCCCTCAGTCTCGAGCACGCGCTCCTCGTCGAACCCGGCGCGCGCGAAGTGCCCGTCGATGTTGCATGTGACCACGAAGGTGTCGGCGTGCTCCGTAAGACGCCGCAGCCCGTTCATGAGCGAGCCGGGCTCATATTCGAGATACTCCTTTTGATGGAACCGCTCGGCCCATCGGCGTCGCACGCTGGCATCCGGGGAAGCGAGCCCCTGCAGTATGCAGCCGATGCCGTCTGCCTGGGCGAGGTCCCCGTACGCCTCTTGGAAATGAGCATCGGCGCAGAAAAGGTTGAGCCCCTCCGCCATGTCGAGTCCGTTGCTAGCGCCGATGATGACAAGATCCGCTTCGGCTAGCGCCCTGCCTATGCGAACTGCTTTCGCCGTCTCCATGCGCTACCTCCCCAGCGTCTTGCGCACGTCGGCGAGCACGTCGGCGATGTCGGCGCGAACGGCGAGCCCCCGATCCTCGATCGCGCGGGGGAGAAACTGCGTCTTGTTGTTTACGGCGATGTAGCTGGCCTGCGGTAACTGCGCCGTGAGGGCCCAGAACGGCTCCTGGATAAACGCGGGCGTCATGCGGCCCACACCCAGCTCGAGGAAGAGGATCCTCTGCCGTGCGTGCGCGTCGAGCCATTCGGACACCTTGCGGTACTGCTCCTCGTAGAGTTCGCCCTGCAGGAAGTTGCCGTAGCCGCGAACCCAGGGGAACGCCTCTGCCCCGCAGTGCGGGCAGCGCGGCACGAGCTCTGTCGGAACCTCAAGGCCGTCTCCCATGGCCTCTACCATGTTGGAGACCGGCTCGACCGTATCCCACACCGCGTCGGTGCAACAGCGGGAGCACTGAAAGAAGCGGTGGTCGCCTTGGATCTCTGCCACTTTCTCCCAGGGATAGAGCTTCACAAACTGCGTGTCCTGGTTGGTGGTGAGCACGAAGAAATCCTTCTCGGCGAGAATGGCGTCGAGGTCCTTGTAGGGCTTGCGCAGCGGGGCGTTGAGCGTGGTGTCGAGGAAGGTGGCGAGGTATCCCCAGCGCGCCTCGGCGGTGGGCCAGCGGTAGAACGACCCCTCGAAAGCGCCCTTGAAACCGTAACGCTCGGCGAATTTGCCGAAATGCTTGCGATAGGTCGCGTTGTCCTCGTAGTAGAAGTCGCCGCCGCCCGCCGCGGAGAGCCCGGAGGCCCCGCCCACCAGCACGCAATCGGCTTCTTCGATCATACGGGCGAAGTCCTCGATTTGCTGGTCGTAGGGCTCGGGCTCGCGGTCACTCAGCTCATAGGGCGTGCTGCCGCTGCGGTAGGCGGCATGAAGGGAAAACGATCGGTTGGTGAGCTCGATAACGAGCTGCTCGTACAGGGTCACTGGATACCTTCTTTCAGCTATTATAAACACGTGTCTATAAAAAGTATCCATGTCGATTTGCTTAAGAGCAATGAACAGCTTCGGCTTGCTGTCGATAAACGAGCGTTTGCCGGGCATTGTCGAGCGTTGCAATTGGAGGGGTAATGGAAGCGGGGAAGATCGATCGTCGCCGACGCTATACACTCTCGGTCATACGGGAGGCGTTCTTCGCGCTGCTGGCCGAGGTCGGCTTCGCGAAGATGACGGTAGCGGATATCTGCCGCCGTGCCGATATTAACCGTGGCACGTTCTATCTGCACTACGAGGACAAGTTCGCCCTGCTCGACGCGCTTATCGACGAGGCCTTGGCGGCGGTGCCGCCGCTCGAGGGAACGGAGGCGGGTGCCCTCTGCCAGCGTCCGCCGGCAAACGATGACTATTATCTGCTCTACTCGGATGACGACGCGTACGCCCGGGTGGCACAGCGCGTCGTCGAGCGCGGCGCCGAGCAGATGGTTCCCTCGATCATGGAGGAGACTGGGCTTTCGCGCGAGGACGCCTATCTGCTCTTCGTCCACAACGTCCAGGGAAATCTCGCGGTCAACCGCCTACTTGGTTGGAGGCGGGGACCCGAGTTCGCTCACGCCCAGGAGCTGCTCAGTGCCTATTCCGAAGGAGGCATGCGGGCGGTATCGACTCGCCACGATCCCCGTAGTTGATCTTGACAGCGTGCCATTTCAGGCGGGCGACGTTGCTATGGCCCCTCTTTGGTTTTCGATGTTGTATAAGGCAATCGCAATCGCCTTGAGCTTCTTTAGGGAACTTGAGCAAGAGATATGGCCTGCTGGCGATTGATTAACCCCATTTGTTTTGGTTACAAGAAAAAATGCTGCGCGCCTGCAGCATGAAGGAGAGGGAATCCTATGAATATCGTTGTATTGAGCGGCAGCCCGCGTAAGGGCGCCAATACCGACACCATGGTCGAGGCGTTTGCCGAGACCGCGCGTGAGGGCGGCAATGCGGTCGAGGTCGTCCGCGTTGCCAGCAAGAAGATCGCCGGCTGCTTGGGATGTCAGTACTGCTTTGCCCATGAGGGCGTCTGCGTGCAGAAGGATGATATGGCCAACGTGATCGAGTCGCTGAAAGACGCAGATATGGTCGTCTTCGCTTCGCCTATCTACTGGTTTGATATCACCGCGCAGGAAAAGGCCGCCATCGATCGCCTGTACGCCTTCGGTGCCACGGGCTTCCCGTTCACCAAGACGGCCCTTTTGCTCGATAGCCACAGCGAGGGCGTCTATGATGCGGCTATCGCTATGTACAAGTCAGCCTGCGCGTACTGCAAGTGGGAGGACCAGGGCATTGTCACCATTAGCGGCATGACCGAGCGCGACAGCATGGCCTCATCGCCCAAGTTGAAAGAGGTGCGCGAGCTCGCTCGCAAGCTGGCCTAAGGGCAAGAAGAACGCATGGCAATCAACACTAGCTGAAATGCTTGCTGCCCTTACCAAGAGGATTGCTGATTGCCATGCGTTGAAGTCCTTGCGGACAATCTTGGCGCGCTAGGAGGCCTTCTCGCTCAGGAACTCCCTGAACGCGGGGATGTCGAAGCCGACGAGGCCACGTCCACGTTCCCCGATAACGCCGTCCTCGAGGAGGCGGCGTTTGTATTGACTTGCATAGTTGCTGGCGACGCCCATACGCTTGGCAATTTCTGAGACCCTGCTGGGGCCAGAATCGGGCAGCATCGCGAGCAAAAACTCAATGTCTTTGTCAGAAAGCTCTCGATAGGTCGTTTCGAGAATACGATCGCGTAGCTCCATACGGGCAAGCAGAGAACCCTGCCGGACATCGGATGTACTGATTTGGGGCGAGTTTTCCGAAACATCCCAAGTGCGATATCCGACGAGCTGCATCATGTAGGGAAATCCGTCGACGGCCTTCACGGCGTCCTCGAGCGCTTCTGGCGTGATTGAGCGTCCTCCTGCTTCAATGGTTTTACGAAATGCATTTGCAATCTCAACATCAGTGATTCGTCCCAGCTGATGATACTGGGAGCGTCTGAGGAACGAGACGGAATCGTTGCGCAGTAGCGCCGATACTTTGTAGGGCAGTCCTGCCATGAGTAGGGCAACTTTTTTACCTTCGCGTACAAAGTGCTGGTAAACAGAGGCAAATTGAAGCATTTCTTCGAGATCGACGGTGACTTCATCGATGGTGATGAGAAGTCCGATGTCATGTTTTTCGAGTTGCTTGAAGATGCCATTCATGCGCGTGCGCCAGTTGCCCTGGGCCTCTTGAGCATATGTCCAATCGATGCCCACTGGACCAATTTGAACGCCGTTTATGCGCGCGTGAGGCTGTGAGAGGTAGCTATCTGCGGCTTCTTTGGTTCGCTCGATAATATCTTCGAGCATGCCTGGCATGGCGGAGACATTTGCTGCGATCCAGTCGTGCTCAAGCGCCGTTTCTGAAAGGAGCGAGAGAAGCGCCGTCTTGCCCGTTCCCCTTGCGCCAGTAAAAATGGTCGACAGGTTGGGATCTCCCGGGCCATTGATAAAGCCACGGTTGATGTCACGCAGGATATGCTCGCGACCCGCTAGAAAGGGAGGGACGCTTCCAAATGTTGGGGTAAAGGGGTTCTTGCTGTACTCCATGGTAGCTCCTTTGCAGGTTTTGCTAATTTTTGCAAGTTTTGCTAACTTTTGCAAGTTTTGCTAACGACTGACCAAAGGGCATCGAAGTAGTGACGCTGACATTTTTTACGCAGAAAAATAAGCAGAAATCAATTTATCTGCGTTAAAAAATAGTTGAGAAGAAAAAACGACGAGTCCCGGGCGCAATGCCGTTGCGTTCCGGGCCTCGTCGCTTTGCGAAGTATCTAACGATCTCGTTGCCGTGGTACCTAGTCAAACAAACTCGGCATGTCATTTTCCTTCATGAGGGCGCCGGCGGAGGGCAGGCTCTGCGCGGTGAACTTCTCGGCCGAGACGCCGGCGCCAAGGATTTCCTCGGTCGTGCCGACGGTGGTGACCGAGCGGCCCTTCTTGGCCGTAAAGGCCTGGACGCCCTGCGTGTTGGTGGTCGTCTTGGTCTTGAGCAGCGACGTGTTGAAGTTCATCAGGCGGTAGTCGCTCGAGACCAGCGCGAGGTCGCGGTCCTCCTTGAGCACCTGCGCATACAGCAGCTTGCTGCCGCCGTAGATGGCGTTCTTAAGGCGCTTGCGGTTGGTCTTGGTAACGTATCCAGAAAGCGCGACACGCACCACGCGGCCGTTCTCAAAGACGAACAGCACGTCGGCCTTGTAGTCCTCGGGGTCGATGACCCAGATGACGCTCTCGTCGGGTTCCATCTCGAGATCGGTCGGAAGGTACGAGCCCAGCTGGGCCGACTTGGTATCCTCAAACGCCGCGACCTTGCACTTGTACACCTGGCTCTTGTTGGTAAAGACCAGCAGCTCGTGCGTGTTGGAGGACGGGAACTCGATAAAGGGTTTGTCGCCGTCCTTGTACTTGAGCGTGGTCGCCTTCTTGAGCACGCGGTCCGTCATCTTCTTAAGGTAGCCATCGCGCGAAAGCATGATGGTAACCGGGTACTCCTCGACCTCGGGCTCCAAGCTTACCTCGATAACCTCATGGGGCTCGATCCTGCCCGTGCGGCGCGGCATCACGTACTTCTTGTTAACCGCGGCCAGCTCGTCGCTGATGACCTTCTTGATGTTGTCCTCGCTCGAGAGGATCTCCTCGAGTTCGGCGATCTCGCCCTCGAGCTTGGCAATGTCCTTGGTGCGGTTGAGGATGTATTCCTCGTTGATGTTGCGGAGCTTGAGCTCGGCGACAAACTCGGCCTGGGTCTCGTCGATGTCGAAACCCTTCATAAGGTTGGGTACAACCTCTGCCTCGAGCTTAGTGCCGCGGATGATGGCGATGGCCTTGTCGATGTCGAGCAGAATTGCCTCAAGGCCGTGCAGCAGGTGCAGACGCTCGGACTTTTTGCCCAGGTCAAAGTTAATGCGGCGACGCGTGGACTCAATACGCCACTTGACCCACTCGTGCAGAATCTGGCGCACGCCCATAACGCGGGGGTAGCCGTCGACCAGCACGTTGAAGTTGCACGAGAACGAATCCTGCAGCGTGGTTGAGCGATAGAGCTTGGCCATGAGCTTGTCGGGGTCGACACCGCGCTTAAGGTCGATGGCGATGCGCAGGCCCGAAAGGTCGGTCTCGTCGCGGATGTCGGCGATCTCTTTGACCTTGCCCTCCTTGGAGAGCTTGACAATGCGCTCGATGATGACATCGGTCTTGGTGGTGTAGGGGATCTCGTAGACCTCGATGATGCGCTCTTCGGGAATCCAGCGCCAGCGGGAGCGAATCTGGAAGCTGCCCAGGCCGGTCTCGACGATCTTCTCCATCTCCTCGCGGCGGTAGATAATCTCGCCGCCGGTCGAGAAGTCGGGCATGGGCATGTACTCGAGCAGGTCGCAGTCGGGATCCTGCAGGTAGTGCATCGTGGCGGTGCAGACCTCGTTGAGGTTGAAACCGCAGATGTCGGACGCCATGGCGACGCCGATGCCCTTATTGGCCGAGACAAGGATGTTGGGGAACGTGGTGGGCAGCAGGCGCGGCTCCTTCATGGCGCCGTCGTAGCTGTCGACGAAGTCGACCGGGTCCTTGTCGATGTCCTTGAAGATCTCGGCGCTGATGGGGGAGAGCTTGGCCTCGGTGTAACGCGAGGCGGCGTAGCTCAGGTCGCCCGAATAGTACTTGCCAAAGTTGCCCTTCGACTCCACGAAGGGGGCAAGCAGCGCTTCGTTGCCCGTCGCCAGGCGCACCATCGTTTCGTAGATCGCGGCATCGCCGTGCGGGTTGAGCTTCATGGTCTGACCCACGATGTTGGCGCTCTTTTGGCGCTCGCCCTTGAGCAGGCCCATCTTGTACATAGTGTAGAGCAGCTTGCGGTGCGAGGGCTTAAAGCCGTCGATCTCGGGGAATGCGCGCGAGACGTTGACGCTCATGGCGTAGGGCATGTAGTTGACCTCGAGCGTCTGCGTGATCGGCTGGTCGGTGACCTCGGAGTGCAGGCCGATGACGTTCTCGGCGTTGACCTGCTTTTTCTTTGGCTGGTTCTTCGTCTTCTTCTTTGCCACGATTTCCTCTTGAACTTCTTATGGGCCGTCGTTATCGATTTGCTGCTATTGCAGGTCCAGCTGGTCCAGGTATTCCTTGCCGTGCTCGGAGATATGGCGCTTGCGGCCCGCCTCGTCGTTGCCCAGCAACAGGTTGAACATGGTTTCCATCTTGGTGACGTCCTCGGGCTCCACCTTGATCAGGCGGCGCGTCTCGGGGTTCATGGTGGTGAGCCACATCATGTCCGGATCGTTCTCACCAAGACCCTTGGAGCGGTTGATGGAGCACTTCTGGTCGCCGATCTCCTTGAGGATGCCGTTCTTCTCGAGCTCGGTGTAGGCAAAGTAGGTCTTCTCTTTGCAGTTGATCTCGTAGAGCGGCGACTCGGCGATATACACGTAGCCCTCGTCGATAAGTGTGGGCACCAGGCGGTAGAGCATGGTGAGCACGAGCGTGCGGATGTGGTAGCCGTCGACGTCGGCGTCCGTACAGATGATGACCTTGTTCCAGTTGAGGTTGTCCAGGTCAAAGGCACCAAGGTTCTTGATGCGCTTGTCCTTGATCTCCACGCCGCAGCCCAGCACGCGCATAAGGTCCATGATGATGTCGGACTTAAAGATGCGCGGGTAGTCCTCCTTCAGGCAGTTGAGGATCTTGCCGCGGACGGGCATAACACCCTGGAACTCGGCGTCGCGCGACGTGCGGATGGCGCCTGCTGCCGAGTCGCCCTCTACGATGTAGATCTCGCGACGGTTTTTGTCCTTGGAACGGCAGTCGATGAACTTCTGCACGCGGTTGGCCATGTCGGTCTTCTGCTGCAGGTTGGTTTTGATGCTCTGGCGGGTCTTCTCGGCGTTCTCACGCGAGCGCTTGTTGATGAGCACCTGCTCCACAATCTTGTTGGCGGCGTCTTTGTTCTCGATCAAATAGGTCGAGAGACGCTCCTTAAAGAAGGCGGTCATGGCCTGCTGGATAAAGCGGTTATTGATAGCCTTCTTGGTCTGGTTTTCGTAGGACGTCTGGGTGGAGAAGCAGTTGGTCACCAGTACCAGGCAGTCCTGGACGTCCTGCCATTTGATGCCGCTCTCGTTTTTGTTGTACTTGCCCTGTTGCTTGATGTAGGCGTCGATGGCGCTGGTCAGAGCACTGCGGGCCGCCTTCTCGGGCGAACCGCCGTTCTCGAGCCAGGAGGAATTGTGGTAGTACTCCTGCATCATGAAAGTGCGCGAGAAGCACATGCAAGCAGTGATTTTTACGTTGTAATCGGGCAGGTCCTCGCGATCGCGACCGCGACGGTCGGCCTCGATAAAGAAGGGCTCGGTAAGGTAGTCGGTACCGACCTTCTCGAGCACGTAGTCCTCGATGCCCTTGGGATAGCAAAAATCCTCTTCGGAAAACTCGCCATCGTCGCCCTCGATGCGCAGGCGGAAGGTCACGTTGGCGTTGACCACGGCCTGACGGCGCATGGTCTCGCGATACCAGTCGTGGGGAATGCTAATCGAGGTAAAGACCTCAAGATCGGGGCGCCACTTGATGGTGGTGCCGGTGCGGTTCTCGTCACTGGGCTCAATCTCGAGTGCCTTCTTCTTGGCGCCGACGACCTTGCCTTTCTTAAAGTGCAGGGAGTACTTGTTGCCGTCGCGCCAGACGGTGACGTTCATGTACTCGGAAGCGTACTGGGTCGCGCACGAGCCCAGGCCGTTGGTGCCGAGCGAGAAGTCGTAGTCGCCGCCCTGGTTGTTGTTGTACTTGCCGCCGGCGTAGAGCTCGCAGAAGACGAGCTCCCAGTTAAAGCGCTTCTCGGAAGGGTTCCAGTCGAGCGGGCAGCCACGGCCATTGTCCTCTACCTGAATAGAGCCATCGCGAAAGGCGGTGAGGGTGATGAGCTTGCCGTAGCCCTGGCGCGCCTCGTCAACGGCGTTGGACAGGATCTCGAAGGCGGCATGCGCGCAACCGTCGAGTCCGTCCGAGCCAAAGATGACGGCGGGGCGCAGGCGTACGCGCTCCTCGTCCTTGAGCTGGCGGATACTGTCGTTACCATAGTTTGCGGTGTTTTTTGCCATACTCGCTCTCTCGGTGCTCCTTTGCTGCGTTTTAGTCGTATAGATAGTCAAGGTAGCATAGCCCAGGCCTTGGGCGATTCCAACCAACACGAATTCCATCGAACAATAGTTCGATTAGATAATGGATGCTTGGGATGCGGGTGGGGTCTGTCCTATTCAAACATCTGCGGCAGGTCGATGAAGACGGTTCGATCGCTTTCGTCAGCTTCGAAGCCCGAACGGGAGAAGAATCCGTAGCGATGGCACTTGAGCCCCGTTGCCTCGACTTGGGTGATTTCCTCGTCGACCATTTTTTGCGTGACGGGGGATTTGCGGAACTTTGCTTCGTAGAATGCGTAGCCCTCGGGGTCTTGCGTTACCACATCGAATTCGCCGCTCGTTTTGTTTGCGGGATCGTCGTACCAGTACTTGCCTATGGCATCGAAAGCCGGTTCGATCTTGCCAGTCCTGTTTTGCCGTACGAGGTATTGACGGCAGATCTCCTCGAACATATGTGGAGTGTAGTTTTCCTCGAAGTCTTGGGAGACGTGACGATCATAGAAGACTTCCGGGTCGAGCAGCTGACGCGCAGAAGCATTGCGGAAGACGTAGCGATAGTAAAAGAGCGAAAGTGGGTCCACCACAAAGTAGCCAGACTTGCGCTTATTCGTAGGGTCGTTGATGGGTGCACGCTTTTGGACGATTTCGAGTGACATGAGCTTGTCGAGTACGTCTGCCATGGCCGGACCGCTCGAGACGTGCGACTGTGCCAGCACGTCCCCCCAACGGGAGTAACCTTGTGCGAGAGCCCCGAAAACTTCGTTGGCGTTGGTCATCTTCGAGATCTCGGCGTTGAGATAGGACGGTACTTCGCTTTCTAAGCGGGCGCCAGGTTCTGTGACGAGCTCGATGATATTGTCGCGTACGCTTTGGGACTGATCGATGAGGCGATTGTAAAAGGGGATGCCGCCAAAAACGCTATAGAGCCGCACCTTGTCCTCGGGTGAGAACGCGGGATAGAACTTTGCAGCGTCAAAGTAATCCATGGGCTTAAGCTCAAGCGCGAGATCAATTCGCCCGTAGAGGGGGCTTTCATGCTCGATGAGAGATTTCATAATCTCAACATAGGAGCCGCACAGGACAATGTTTAAACGTGAGTCTTCCCTGTGAGCGTCGATTGAGGTCTGGAGAATGCTGTCTAAGCCTTTAACCGCATCTCTCAAGTAGGGGTATTCGTCGAGAACGAGGGTAATATTCTTGTCTTTGGCTTGGGCAAACAGAAATTCGATGAGCTCGCGGATGCCCGTGAAGGCGAGCGGAGGAAAGCTTAGCGCTTCAGCAGCAAGGGCGGACAGACTCTCGAGGTTGTCTGCCTCGGAGGTTTGGCGGCACTCGTAATAGATCGTTGCGACGTCCGATAAATCGGTTAGCGCCTGCTTGATGAGCTCACTTTTGCCGACGCGACGCCTTCCGTAAATGAGAACATTGCGCTGCTCGGGCGCATTGAGTGTTTTCTTAATACGGGCGAGTTCAAGCTCCCTGCCAATGAATTCCACTTACTCGGTTCCTTCCGACTCGGTTTTGTCCGAGTTAATTGTATCGCATGAACAAGTTTATGCTCGAGTTTACTCGGACAAAACCGAGTCGGTTCTGTCCGAGTAAGTTTGAATAGCGAATCGAAATTGTTATGTCCACATGGCGATGGCGAACATGGTTTCCATAAGCGCCGCGTTCGCGCTTGTTATTGCCGCAATGCGCTGTGTCGCTGAGGCGCAGATCGTACCGCTCGAAAGCGTCTTTTGGTTGGCGAACCTGGCCACGGGCGTGTTCTGCGGTGCGACGATTTTCGCGGCCACGTTTGCTGTCCTGTGTGCAACGTTTTTCACGGCGAAAAGACGCCGTGCCAAGCTCGAGGCAGAACTCGACTCCTCAGACGACATCTAATGCGCAATGGGCCGGCTCTGGGTATCCAGAACCAGCCCATTTTGATGTTCGATTAGCCGAGTCGGCGCCTCTCACAAAAGTAAGTAGGAGCTAGCGAGGCCTATCCGAATTGACCTCATTGGCGGTGTCGGTTTCGAGCGCCGTGCGGCGGTCGCTGTAGGCGACGAGGCCGGCGCCTGCCGCTGCGAGTGCTGCGGCGGCTGCCGTAAGGGGAGCGTTGACATCGCCCGTGCCCGCAAGCGCGCCCGCTTTTCCGGAGCGCTTGTTATTGCCGTGGTCCTTGCCACTGCCGGAGCTGCTTCCGCCGGAGCCGCCGCCCTCGTCAGTAGCGCCGCCACTCGAGCCACCATCGCCGTCTGCTGTCATCGGGGCGTCGTGAAGTCCTGTCGTATCTGCGCTGTCGCATACGCCGACCTGAACTTCTGAGCGTTCGCATGCCGCGTCGGGCACATGAAGCTCGTGCAGTACGGCACCCAGCGCCGAGTTTGCGCCCGGTCGAATTTCCTCGAGCGTTACGGGATCGAGTGCCACCAGGTCACGCGCCTTCGCATACAGCGTGACGCGTTTGCCCACCTCATCGCCCCAACTCTCGGGGATGGCGAAGCTCATGCGGAACTGTGCCGTGCAGCCCGGTGCCAGCACGGCGTTTCCATTGTCGGCAACCAGCGGGTGCGTCGCAAAACGTGTGCCCAGCGTCTCGACTGCGTACTTCACGTGTGCCATGTCGTTGGCCGAAGCATCCTCGGCAAGCTCTGGATCGTAGATCGAAGCCATGCGTGCGTTCGCGTCGAATCCGATGGATGCGCTGGAGAACGGCTGACTGGAACCCTCTCGGTACAGATCGATCGTGCCGGCGGTCAGCAAGGTGTTGCCGTCGTTTCGCACCGTGACCATGAAGGATTCGCCTGCTGCTCCGGGCACCACCGCGCCCGAGGTAGCGACCGCCCCCGTCGGAGTGGCACACGCCATCAAGGGCACTTCGATGCCGTGTAGCTCTGCCTCGCTCTTCTCCGCGCTCACAATGTGCGTGGCGAGCGTGGAGATCATGCCTCCCGACGTCAAAAATGTCGTTATCTGATCGACGGGATGGTCCAGTTCGCACATCACGAACGGCTCCGTGAACAGATCGCCTGCCAAGGTGCTGGCGAAGATGCGGAAGTGCTTTCCCATCACTGCTACCGGGTTGCCTTCTTCGTCGTAGGTTTGTCCCACCTTGCCATCGGTGTTCTCTACATAGAGCACGCACCTGCCGTTGCTGCTCACGCTAAACGATGCCGGGCCACAGCCTGTGGCACCCACGGGCTGCGTTGCAAATGCCGATGCGCCTCGTGTCCAAGTAACATGCTGCAGTTGCTCGTTGACGGTTGCCAAAAAGCCCGAATGTTGTGGCCACGGCACCGCACGGGGTACCGTGGCGTCTGGTGACATAACGCCCCAGCCCGCAATGGACTGACCGATCACGGCGTACGATGCGCAGCCGCAGCCGTCTGCGGTCTCGTACGCAACGGGCACCACCATTTTGCCGTTGATATTTTCGGGCTCGCCCAGCTCGATACTCGACGGTGCTTGCGGAAAACGGAGAACTTGGCGGAACGTCAGGCTGTCGCCCGAAACGTCCGACCACAGGGTAAAGCACTCCAGCGCAACCTCAGCCTCGCTGCCGAGCGCCTTTTCTGCGGTGGTTCCGCGGCGGTGGAGGTAGGCACCCGACAGGCGCCCGTCGACCAGCGTCTTGCCCACCGTGATACGCGGGCACTGCAGGCAATGGTAGCCATCCTCCTGAAGGCGGCCGCGCGAGATGCTGCGCCACGACGTGTGCGATGTCACGCGAACTCCGTCGTTGCTTATGCGCAGGCGCACAGCGGACAGTATGCCGGATGTGCTCGCCGTATCGAAAAGGGTGTTGTCGCCGGCGGGGCGCTCGCCCGAGACCAGCAGCACGTAGGCGTCCTGGTTTCCTCTTCCGTCCGTATATTCCACCACGTCGAAGTCGTAATCGTATATGCCGTCGCGCTCCACGTCGCTCTCGCCAAACCCAAGGGGAAAGTCCACGGGCGTAGGGGCAGACCACGTGCCGTTCGCCTTTGTGTGTACCACCAGGCGCGAGCGGCCATTGTCGCCGTAGCGCACCGAGGCGATACGGAACAGGCACTCCACGCCGGCGATAATCGCCAGCTTTATGTGGGCTTCGCTGAGCACGCCGGAAAACAGCACGCTGTCGCTCGAGGGTTTTATGCCGCCACGTTCGTCCTCCGATACACCAGCAGAATTGGCGTTGGGGTCCGCAACGGGGTTCCTCGCTTGGCCGATATAGGCGTACCCATACATCGGCGCGGCATTTTCGTCGTTCTCTATCAGCGCATGGACGAAATGCTCGATCTGTCCCGTGTCGTCGCTTTCTGCATCCGCCTCGAGCTCAATGCGCGTGACCGCTTGATCCCAATCGCGCACGACAGGCGCGGCGTTTACGGCAGTGGCCTTAACCTCGGCGCGTGCGAGCAGCTCGGCGTTGGTGACGATGGTGGCCGACGCGATAAACTGCGGCACACCACCTGCCTCGGCGTTGCCGCCCGAGCCGAAGCAGGCGTTCAGCGTATAAGGCGTATCTCCACCCAAGGCCAGCTCAGAGCGCTGGAGTACATACTGGTCGCCGTTGTTCACCGACATATTCCACGAATCGGCGAGTGTGGGCCACGATCCCGACCAAGCCTTGGTGGTCCACTTGAACATAACGAACTGGAGTATCACATCGACATCGACGTCTGCACCTACGCGCAGTCGCGGAAGCTGGTGTCCATCCGCCTTCTCGTACCCAATGCACAACGTGAGGGACGCGGCGCCGCGCACGGCAGACGAGGCGACGCCTGCAACGCCGGCGCCAAAGGTGACGGCAAGCCCGATCTGGATGGTGAATGAGCCCGAGGTGTTGGAATAGTCGAGCGAAATGTTCTTGAAAAACGCTGCGCCGCTGCCGTGCGTATGGGCACCCACGGCGAGCGCCAGCTTCGCCAGCACCCAGGGGTTGACGTTTAGGAAAAAGGGCACCGGTCCCAAGGTGAACTGCTCGGTCCAATTGAGGTCGGTTCTTACCTGGAAGAGGGCCTTAATATTGCCGTATGCGGGGTCGTTGTTGTTGCCCCAGGTTTTGCCCACCCAATCGTAGGCGAGCGAGCCGTACAGCTGTGTGGCGATATCCATCGTGAACAGCAGCGTGCAATGGTGGCGAAGGAGCTTAGTGTTCCTTGGATCGGTGCCCGAACCGGCACTCATACTCTTGTACTGATTCCACTTCCCCTCCATCTCGTCGAGGTAGCGGTTTGCCTGCTTGGCGCCCGACTCGCGTGGCGATTTCTTCCAGTATTCCGGATCCGGATTGCCCGAATCGTTCATGTAGCCGACCGGTTTGTATCCTCCGCCAAACAGTACGTACCCGGCAAACGAGAAATCGAAGAGGATCGGAAATGTGGGCATCCAACACGTGAACTTATTACCACCGATGCCGGGAAACGATGCGGGGAAATCAAACGGAGTGACCTCTTGGTCCATGGTGGTGGGAATGATGGTGGTCGAGCCCGATTCCGCCTTTGCGGCCGGCGCGGTGACAACGGCCATGGGGGAGGAGAGCGTGTAGGTTTTGCCCTGATAGTCGAGGACAAAGCGCAGCTTGCACCCTTCTTCCAGAAGGCCCGATGCCGCATCGAGGAACTTATCTTCGAGCGTGAACGTTGCCAGATTATTCGCACCCGATGCACTGGCCTTGATCTGGCCGATCTGCGTGACGGTTTCGGGTGAGCTGCCCGCGGCAGGCGTCACTTTGTTAATGCACAGCGTTGCCTGCCCATCCTGCGGCAGATGAGCCTGTACAGTGAAGGTGTGCGTGTCGGGCTGCTCGTTTGCCGTGTCGTCCTTCGGCAGTGCCATGAACGTGGCTTCAGCGTACTGGATGTCCCATTCGTCAAACGTGAGCTGGCGAAAGTACGGCTCGCCATCGGAGAGCGGACGTGTGGGTGCGGTAATGGCGGTGCCGCCTTGGACACGCGCGAGGGGAATCTCGACATCGCGGTAGCCCGCCATGCTAATGGAGATGCCGCCGTTAAAGTCGTACGCGTCGAGAGGCGTCGCCTCGTCCACGTAGCCTTCCGAAAGTGGCGCGACCTCAAAGATGGCCGTGCCTTCGTCATCGGTCGTGGTGGCGAGCTGTTTGCCTGCGGCGTAGCGCGACGTGAGCGTGACCTTGGCGCCTGCGATGGGAGTATTCTTGTTGGCGACGTCGACCACGACCACACCGAACATGGTGCGCGAGAGAACGAGCACCCTGAAGGGTTCTTTTTCATCGGCATAGGCTTCGGTGGGTGCGAACGGCAATATGAAGGCGTTTTCGCTTCCCGGCACGCGCGGCAACATAATGCCCGCTAACGAGGACGCTCCGGCGACAAGTAACGAACGGCGATCAAGCATCTTGGGCTCCCATCCCGCAAATATCGGTGGAAATAATCCAATTTTGCGAGAAGGCGCCCCGTGGCGGTAGTGCCATTCAAGGGTCAAAATGTCCAATTTAGGCGAGCGAAGCGCCGGGTTCCGGAACGCGTTCGATGCGCTTGGCAGCCCGGTCGCTAACGCAACATATGCGCGACCAGCTCGGCACGAGTTCCGATACCAAGCTTGGCATACACTCCTGATAGGCGGTTTTTAACGGTGCCCGGCGATACTCCCATATGACGTGCGATTTCGGCGTTGGTCCACCCACGACAGGCGAGCATGGCCATGGTGAATTCCGTGGTCGTTAAATCGTCGGCAACGTCCTCGCCCGAATCGGGATTGTGGATGCGCCGCCAGCCGTAGCTGAATCGATACGTGATCTCGATGATGCGTGCGAAATCGTCAGGGTATTGCGATTTTAGGCATGCCTCGATGAGTCCCTGCAAAAGGCCATGGTGTTCGCCGATGAGTTCGATAAGGCCGTCGGGGCGCGCAATGTCCCAAGCGGCGCCAAAATGCGCTTTTGCGGCGTCGACGTCTTTGAGACTCATACAGGCCATCGAAGCCGACAAGTGCAGGAATAGCTCCGAGATGGGGTAGCTTCCCTGTTTCATAATCAGGGCGTTTTCCGCCATGCCCAGGCTGCGGCCGTATTCGCCGCGCAGATACAACGCGTGCGCCATCACGTAGCTGGCGAACAGGCGCAGGCCTTCGGGCAGATGCGCCGCAAGTGGATAAAACTCTTCGGCAGAGTACGGGGAAGGCAAGTGCAACAGGACGCTCGCGGCGGAGGCGAACAGGATATGCGTGGCGTGGACGGCAGACGATTCCTCGTCAGTTGGCGTATCGAGGATGCCCGCAAGGCAACGACGGGCATCGGCGATACGGTTGAGCGACAGACTGGCATATCCGCAGATAAGGCATGCGGAATAGCGCAGTGCGGGGTCGGTGGCGTCAAGATAGGGGCGTGCTGTCTCGGCGGCGAGTGTGGCCTGTCCGCGAAAGTACAGCGCTTCCGCCGTGGCGATGGTGCGTGAATCGGGGTCGGAAATGCCTGCAACCGCAGCGTCAATCTGCCCCGGCACAAAGGCGGTGCACATCAACGGCATGGGAATGCGCGGGTAGCCATCGCAGTCCATCTTCCATCTCCCAACAGCTGGCAACACTAGCAGCAATTGTGCTCCTGTTGCTCGGGACTGGAATTTGTGGTTATCGCCTACGATTATGCCGAACGTATAAAGGAAGAGCCTATTGGCGATGCTCCCAAGGTGGCTACCGAAGCCTAGCTGACCTCGACATTAGGAAAAATTGCCACCCCTGCAAAAAGCTCCGTCGCAGCGATGGGAAACGAACCTCGCTCTGCATATAATGAGGTCATATGACGGTGCGTTTGCATACGTGCAACGCATTCCCATCGAACCGAAAAGGAGCTTTGCATGGATCCCAACAAGCGTCCCGACGACATGGTGCGTATCACCACTCCCGAACTTGCCCAGGCGTTCATCGAAGAGCAGGTTGCTGCAATCCGTGAGCAGATCGGCAACAAGAAGGTCCTGCTGGCCCTTTCTGGCGGCGTTGACAGCTCGGTCGTCGCGGCGCTGCTGATCAAAGCCATCGGCAAGCAGCTCATCTGCGTGCATGTGAACCACGGCCTGATGCGCAAGGGCGAGAGCGAGCAGGTCGTCGACGTGTTCCAGAACCAGATGGACGCCAACCTGGTTTACGTGGACGCCACCGACCGCTTCCTCGATAAGCTCGTCGACGTCGACGAGCCCGAGACCAAGCGCAAGATTATCGGCGCCGAGTTTATCCGCGTGTTCGAGGAAGAGGCCCGCAAGGTTGGCGACGAGGTCAGCTTCCTCGCCCAGGGCACCATCTACCCCGACATTCTGGAGTCACAGGACGGCGTGAAGGCTCACCATAACGTTGGCGGTCTGCCCGAGGATCTGCAATTTGAGCTCTGCGAGCCCGTTAAGCTGCTGTACAAGGACGAGGTGCGCGTCGTGGGCCGCGAGCTCGGCCTGCCCGAGAACATGGTTGAGCGTCAGCCGTTCCCCGGTCCTGGCCTGGGCGTCCGCTGCCTTGGCGCCATCACCCGTGACCGTCTCGAGGCGCTGCGCGAGGCCGATGCCGTCGTGCGCGAAGAGATCGACAAGGCCGGCCTGACCATCTGGCAGTACTTTGCCGTAGTGCCCGATTTCCGCGCTACCGGTGTGCGCGAGGGCAAGCGCGCCTACGACTGGCCCTGCATTATTCGCTGCATCAACACCGTCGACGTCATGACCGCCGAGGTGCCTGAGCTCGACTGGGCGCTGCTCAAGCGCATTACCGCTCGCGTGACCGCCGAGGTCCCCGGTATTTGCCGCGTTTGCTACGACCTCACGCCGAAGCCCGTTGGCACGGTCGAGTGGGAGTAAGCTAACTCAGCTGGCAGGCGACGAGAACTAGCAGATGTGACAAAGGGACAGCCCCTTTGTCACATCCTCGATATTATGTGCGGGATGGTACGCCACGCGGCGTGCCATCCCGTTCGTTATTTTAATGAGCCGAGTGCGCGAGTGGGAAGAGTTACGAGCATGGTCGTTCCGCGCTCCGAGCTCTTTTCGACCTCGATGGAGCCGCCGTGGAGCGCGGCGATCTCCCAGACCAGCGCAAGCCCCAGCCCCACGCCGCCGTATGCCCTGCTGCGCGATTTGTCGACACGAAAGAAGGGCTGAAAGATGCTCGTCTGGTATTGCTCGGGAATGCCCGGCCCCTGGTCGCGCACGCGTAGCAGCACGTGGTCGCCTTCGGCGCAGGCGTTGATTTGCACGGTCGAGTTGGGCGCGCTGTAACGTATGGCGTTTTCGGCCAAGTTGAACAGCAGCCGATAGATTAGCGTATCGCTGCCGATCGTTTGCGCGTCGCCCTCACTTGTAAGCGTGATGTCTTTTTGCTCGGCAAGGGGCGCCAGGTCCGTGAGTACTTCTTCGATCATCGGCGCAAGGTCAATCGCATCGTTGCAAGGGACACTGCGCAGCTCGCTCATCTCGAGCAGGGTCTTTGTCATGTGCGTCATTCGCTCGGTCTGCTCCTGCAGCAGCCCGAGCAGGCTCGCTGTATCGGCGTCGACGTCGGGGTGCTCGGCGCAAAACAGCTCAACCTGGGCCTGCATGAGCGCAAGCGGCGTGCGCAGTTCGTGCGCCGCATTGCCCGTAAACTGTCTTTGTGCGGAAAATCCCTCGTCAAGGCGGGCAATCATGTCGTTAAACGACGCGCTGCAGCGCCTGAGTTCAGAGGGCACGTCCTCGCTGATTTTTGTGTCGGCGAGGTTGTCGGGCCGCACGCTCTCGACTTGCGTCGCAAAGAAGCGCAACGGCCGCAGCGCATGTCCGCTTACAAAGTAGGCCAGCACGCCGCCGAGCAGCGTCACCGCCGCAGTTATATACCAGCTCGTCGCGCCAAACGATTCTTGGGCGTCGTTCACGACGATGGTCAGCGCGTCGTCGAGCTCTTTGTTTGTCGGGTCAAATGAGCTGGGCGAGGCCGCCTCCACCTTGCTGTGCGCCGATAGTTCATTGCCGATCGAGTCCATGTAGCGCATGCCGGAGTAGCCAACCAGGCAATTCATAAGTACGCAGGTTGAACATATCAGCAGTGCCGTCATCAACGTGATGCGCCACTGCAGCGACAGCCGCTTCATTTGCCGTCCTCCATAACGTAGCCTTCGCCGATTCGGTTGCGGATGGGGTCGTGCCCCAACGCACCGCGCAGCTTTTTTCGCAGCGACGAGATATGCACGCGGGTCGCGTTGCTAAAGCTGTTGACGCTGCTGTCCCATACATGCTCGATAAGCTCTTCCTGGCTCACCGGCCGCCCCTGGTTAAGCATCAGGTATTCCAAGATGCCGGTCTCCTTGCGCGTGAGGGATAGGGTCTCGCCGCCCACGGAGGCGAGGCGCGCCTTGGTGTCAAAGCTCAACAATCCACAGGCTAGAACAACGTCGTTTTGCGTAAAGCGCCTGAGCGTGAGACTGCGTATGCGTGCCGCCAGCTCGTCAAGATGGAACGGCTTGGTGAGGTAGTCGTTGGCGCCCGCATCGAGCCCCGCTACCTTGTCGGAGACCTCGCCACGTGCCGAGAGCACAAGCACCTTGGTCTCACAATCAGTTGTCCTGAGTTGCCTGAGCACGGTCATGCCGTCGACATGGGGGAGATTGAGGTCGAGCACGACAAGATCAAAGGTCTCGACATCGAGCAGGTCGAGGGCCTGCTGCCCGTCGTAGCAGCAGTCGACGCTATAGGCCAAGTTGCGCAGGCTGCGTGCGATCGCATCGCACAGCGCCCGCTCGTCCTCGATGACCAAGATGCGCATAACGTTCTCCTTGCATAATCATTCACGCTTAACACGGATTTTATAGTCGGTATGGTCCAATGGGTCGCGAAACGAAAGGAGTGGTCAGATTGTTCAAAGCGATTAAGCCTGTGGCGCAGGTGGCTTTGCTGATCGTTGGGGTAGCCATGGTTGGCTTTGGAATTATGCGCGGCGAGGCAGATGCCGTGCTGGCCAAGGCAATCAGGCTGTGCTTGGAGTGTATCGGAATTGGATAAAAGAAAAAACACTGCATCGCATCTTTTAGCGCGATTTCGTGGATTGATTCAGGCGGCGGCGACGCTTGCGACCAATATTCACCTGCCTAACTTTGCCAAGGGCGGCATCTACCAGGGAGCGGGCAAAGCCGTCTGCGTGCCGGGCCTCAACTGCTACTCGTGTCCGGCGGCCTCGGGTGCGTGCCCCATCGGGTCGTTTCAGTCTGTAGTGGGATCGTCTAAGTTTAGCTTCTCGTATTACGTGACCGGTACGCTCATTTTGCTCGGCGTGCTGCTGGGACGCTTTGTATGCGGGTTTCTGTGCCCGTTTGGCTGGATGCAGGAGCTTCTGCATAAGATTCCCGGCAAAAAGCTCTCGACGAAAAAGCTCAAGCCGCTCACGTACATCAAGTACGCCGTGCTGCTGTTTGCCGTGGTGCTGCTGCCCGTTCTGGTAGTCAACGATGTGGGCATGGGCGACCCGTTCTTTTGCAAGTACATCTGTCCGCAAGGCGTGCTCGAGGGCGCGATTCCGCTGTCCATCATGAATACGGGAATCCGTTCCGCGCTGGGAAAGCTCTTTACCTGGAAGCTCGCAATCCTCATTGTGGTTGCGGTGCTGAGCGTGCTGTTCTACCGCCCCTTCTGTAAATGGATTTGCCCCCTCGGTGCGTTTTATGTACTCATGAACAAGGTGTCTTTGCTGGGGATCCAGGTTGACCAGTGCAAATGCGTCTCGTGCGGCAAGTGCGCCAAGGTGTGTCAAATGGACGTGGACGTTACGCGTACGCCCAACCATGCCGAGTGCATTCGTTGCGGCAAATGCGTGGGCGCGTGCCCCGTCGATGCTATTAGCTTTCGCTATGGGCTGGGTGTGACGGGCGACAAACCCGCGCAGTCCACGCAAGCCTGCGAAAACAAATAGGTACCTATATAAGTTTCGATATAAACGGAGGAACCATGAAACTGTCAAAAATTGCGGCTCTGTTGATGCTGCCCGTGCTGGCGCTGACTCTCGCGGCGTGCTCTGCCCCCAAGGGCGACGCGAAGGGTGCTACGAGCGGCGATGCGCAGATTGCCGAGCTTGTGGCACAAAAGCCGTCGAGCGCCGAGGAGGCGGCCGAGCTGTACCAGCAGCTGCTGCAAAAGGAAAACGAGATCTTTGCGAGCGATAACGCCCTATGGGAAAAGGTGTTCCTTGCGGCCAACAAAGACACTCCCATGATTGAGGACGGCAAGAACTACGGTGACTTCTTGCTCGATACCATCGAGGGCGCCAAGGATCAGTTTGCGGCTGACGAGCTTAAGACGCTTAAGGCCGGCGCGCAGCAGGTCAAGGAGATCGAGGACAAGCTCATGGCGCTGGAGAAGGAGTTCCCCGGATGTGGCAGCACGCCCGGCGAGGGGGAGAGCGTCGATGCCTCGACCGCAGGGATGACCAACGGCGAGAGCGAGGAGACGAAGTTCCCCAGCTTTAAGGGTAAGGACCTGGACGGCAACGATGTAAACAGCGACGAGCTGTTCTCCAAGAACAAGGTCACCGTCATGAACTTCTGGTTTACCACCTGCAAGCCGTGCGTGGGAGAGCTGGGCGATCTGGAGAAGCTCAACAAGGAGCTTGCCGAGAAGGGCGGTCAGGTCGTGGGCGTTAATTCCTTTACGCTCGACGGCAACAAAGACGAGGTGGCCGATGCCAAGGACGTGCTTTCCAAGAAGGGCGTGACGTATAAAAACATCTGGTTTAAGTCGGATAGCGAGGCCGGAAAGTTCACCTCCAACCTGTACTCGTTCCCGACCACCTACGTGATCGACCAGAACGGTAACATCGTGGGAGAGCCGATCATGGGCGGTATCAACTCTGCTGAGCAGCGCGAGGCGCTCAACAAACTGATCGATCAGGCACTCGCGAAGAGCGAACAGTAAATCCGAATGCGACAAAGGTGTGACAAAGGGACAGTCCCTTTGTCACACCTTCGATGTTATGTGCGGGATGGTGCGCCATGCGGCGTGCCGTCCCGTTTTTTGTTCGCTACATTCCTTACTGGTACCGGCAAAAAAGCTGATAGAGTAGGTCAAACGTGTCGAACGCGAACGGCGGGGGAGAGGTTGCCGTCCATGCTGGATCTCAAAGATATTTGCAAAAGGTATGTTGCGCAGTCGTTTACGCAGGTGGCGCTCGACAGCGTAAGCCTGTCTTTTCGCGATAACGAGTTCGTAGCCATCCTGGGTCCCTCGGGCTCGGGTAAAACTACGATGCTCAACGTCATCGGCGGACTCGATCATTTCGATTCCGGCGACCTGCTGATCGACGGCATCTCGACCAAGGACTTCAGCGACCGCGATTGGGATGCCTACAGAAACAATCGCATTGGCTTTGTGTTCCAGAGCTACAACCTCATTTTGCATCAGACCATTTTGGAAAACGTTGAGTTGGCGCTCACGCTCACGGGCGTAGGGCGTGCTGAGCGCCGCCAGCGTGCGCGCAAGGCGCTCGAGGCGGTTGGTCTGGGCGAGCACGTTAACAAGCGTCCGAGCCAGCTTTCGGGCGGCCAGATGCAGCGCGTGGCCATTGCCCGCGCCTTGATCAATGATCCCGAGATTGTGCTGGCTGACGAGCCGACCGGCGCCTTGGACTCGACGACATCCGTACAGGTCATGGATTTGCTCAAGGACGTTGCGCGCGACCGTCTGGTCATCATGGTCACGCACAATCCCGAGCTGGCGTACAGGTACGCCACGCGCATCGTTACCCTGGCTGACGGCAAGATCACCGACGATTCAGATCCCTTTGATGCTGCCGAGGCCGCGAGTCGCGAGGCCAAGCCCACGCGCAAAACCTCGATGAGCTTTGTGACGGCGCTGGGGCTTTCTGCCCGAAACCTCATGACCAAGAAGGGCCGTACGGCCATGACGGCCTTTGCAGGTTCGATTGGCATTATTGGCATCGCGGCGATTCTGGCGTTCTCCAACGGCGTAAACGGCTACATCAAAAAGGTCGAGGAGGACACGCTCTCGAGCTACCCGCTTACGATTTCCAAACAAGATTACGACCTGTCGTCCATGATGGGCGGGCATGGGGCTACCGATGAGGAGGCGTCCAAGGGCGAGGACTCGTCCGATGGCGCTACCGGCGGCAAGGCTCAGGGGACCGATAAGATCCCTGTGGTCACGGCCGTAAAGGATATGTTCGCAAGCGTTAAGTCCAACGACATGACGAGCTTTAAGGCATGGCTCGATGCCGGTGGCGACGGCATCGATAAAGAGGTCAACGCCATTCAGTACGGCTACGGTGTATCGCCGGTTGTCTATCGTGCCGGCAAGGGCGACGAGAAGCCCGTTCGGCTTGTCCCCAACGCTATGACCGAGGCCATGAGCGGAGGCGCGAGCTCAGCGGCAACGGTGAGCATGGATTCCATGGGAACCTCGGTCTTTAACGAGATGATTGACGACCAGAGCCTGCTCGACAGCCAGTACGATGTCGTTGCCGGCCATTGGCCCACGTCCGCCAACGAAGCCGTGATGGTGCTTTCGAGCCGCGGCACGGTGGGCGACTATACGCTCTATAGTATCGGTGCGCTGGATATCGATGAGCTCAACGACCTGGTTAACAGTGCTATGACGGCTGACGGTGGGGTCGAAGCGCCCAAGACCGGCACCGACTTTACCTACGACGATGCGCTGTCCACGACGTTTAAGGTGCTGTCGCCGGCCGATGCCTATCGCAAAAACGAAGAGACCGGCATGTGGACCGACATGTCTGGCGACGCCGACTTTATGACGTCCAAGGTTGCCGACGGTATTGACGTGCGCATTGTGGGCGTGGTGCGACCTAACGAGACGGCTAACGCGAGCGCATTGTCCCCGGGCATTGCCTATACGCATGCGCTGACTCGCCAGCTTATGGAGCGCGCTGCCGATTCGCAGATTGTGCAAGAGCAGCTTGCCCACCCCGAGACGGATGTCTTTACGGGCAAAACCTTCGACGAGCTGCAAGGCGAGGCCAAACAAGGCGTGGATCTGGGCAGCATGTTCAGCGTGGACGAGGCGGCACTGAAGAGCGCATTCTCGTTCGATACGTCTGCGCTTTCGGGCACGGCCAGCGGTATGGACCTTTCTGGTATCGACTTGTCCGGTCTGGACATTGACCTTTCGGGCGTTGGGAAGGACATCGACTTCAGCGACATCATGGCCAAAGCGCCGGCTCCAGATTTCTCGGGCATCTTTGACGGTCTGGAGCTCACACCCGAGCAAATGCAGCAGGTGGGAGCGCTTGCCAACCAGCTGTTTGAGGGCTTTATGCGGTCTGATCAGTTTAAGGCGCTGTCGCCCGAAGATCTTAAGGACGCGGCAAAGCTTGCTGCCGCGTTCTCGACGTATCTTGAGCATGATGCCGCCGCCCAGCAATGCCTGGCACAGCTCAAGGCGCTTGGCGGCGACGCCTTGGCCGAGCGTCTGCAGCAGGCGATGACCGACTATGTGCAAAAGCAGCTGGCTCCGTATCTGCAGCAGTCTATGGATCAGGTGATGAAGGCAATCAGCGAGCAGATCGCGATGACGGTATCAGCCCAGCTCAAGATGGGTACGGCGGGACTTATGGACCAAATGGCGACGCAGATGTCTTCGAGTTTTGCCAGCTTGGCAAGGGCGATGCGCGTGGATGCGAGCGCCTTTGCTCGTGCCATCCACTTCAACATGGATGCCGAGGACCTGAGTTCGCTCATGATGAGCTATGCCAAGGCGTCGAAGCTCACCTACGACAACAATCTGACTACGTTGGGCTATGCGGACGAGGCGGACCCTATCTCGGTCAAGATTTTCCCGCGTGACTTTGAGGCCAAGGAGCGCGTACTCGATCACATCGATGCGTACAACAGACAGGTCAAAGCTGCTGGCCATGATGAGCAGGCAATCTCGTACACCGACTACATGGGCATCATCATGGGTTCGGTGACCGACATCGTGAACACCATCAGCTTGGTGCTCATTGCGTTCGTGAGTATCAGTTTGGTGGTGAGCTCCATCATGATCGGCATCATCACCTACATCAGCGTGCTGGAGCGCAAAAAGGAGATTGGCATCCTGCGCGCGATCGGCGCGTCAAAGCGCAACGTGGCCAACGTATTCAATGCCGAGACCTTTATCGAAGGTTTCATTGCCGGCGTCTTTGCCATTGTCGTTGTGGTGGCCGTGAGTTTTCCGGTTAATGCCTGGGCGCTTGCGGCCAAGCAGGTACCCAATCTGATGAGCCTGCCCGTTCAAGACGCGCTGATGCTCATTGCAATTTCGGTGCTGCTGACGGTCGTTGCCGGCCTGCTGCCGGCTCGCAGCGCATCCAAGAAAGACCCCGTGGAAGCCCTACGCTCCGAATAATGTGACAAAGGGACTGTCCCTTTGTCACATTTTGCGTCTAGTTCGTTTTGCCCATCAACGCGATACGGATGCTTGGATGGGTGTACTCGTCAAACTCGTCCTCGGGATCCGTGTCAAACGAGTAATAAGCCTTGATGGGGTCGTCGCTCGTCCTGATAGAGATTCTCTCGTAGAGTGAGCCGTTCAAAAAAGCCTGCCTAAACTCTTCGGGGAGCTTTTGCGGTGCTAGGAGCTCGGGACTCACGGTCTTGACATCTACGGTTTGGACAACAGAGGAAAGCTCGTCCAAGTCGAGCTCGATGCGGGCGAGGTTGTCCTCAAGGCTCGCGTCGGGGTCGATCTCTGCTATGTAGCTCACTTCCTTGAGCGTTCCCTTGTTATCGAAATCCAGGTACGTATAGGTCTTCTGGGTATCGGAGTCGCCTTCGTGCAGATAGCCGCGGACGTGATAGCCGTAATCTTGATATCGCTCGAAGGGGTCATCGGCGGACACGTACTCGCATGCGGGCTCTAGCGCCTTGCGGGCGATGGCGATCTGCTCGGCCGCGGCCGCGGCGTTCTCTTGCATCTCGATGTTTCCCTGCGCCAGCTGCGGGATATAGGCACCGCACACGATTGCGAGGGGCAGGGCCACAAGTGCGATGATCCGCTTTTTTGCACGGGGGATAGGCACGCCATAGGCCTCCGCCATGGCCTTTGCGTTGGCATAGCTTTCGGTAAGTACGTCCGCTGCGGTGGCGACGGCGCCTACGGCAGCGGCGACTTCTGCCGCGCCGCCCAGGTTGCGCACGGTCTCGTTGTCGCTGTTCTTGAGTAGGCGCGCGGCGGCCTGCGTACCGATAACGCCCGCGATTTGTGCCGAGCGGTCTTTCTCGGACTGCTCGACGACGAGTCGGTGCTGCATTTCTTTCCACTGCTTGCCGCGCATGCCAAAGCGCGGCGCGAGCGCGCAGTAGCAGAAGATGACGAGCTCGACGGCGGTGAGCACCAGGGCGGCCATCATGCCCGTCTCCTGGAATCCTTCGTGATGGAAGACGATGTCGTCAATCATTTCGAAGGGAATGATCGTAAATGGCAGCACGAACGCCATGGCAAGCGCCGCACCGGCAACTTTGGGGCAGATGCAGTATCGCTGGATGCGCTTGCGTTCTTGTTCGGAAAGTGTAGCCATAGCTGGTCCTTGGTGTCGTGGCGGTCGTTGCGGCGCGCGGTGCGTCAGTCTGGGCTAGCGCTGGATAAGAAATATGTGACTCAGTATAGAGAACCCCCGCCCTCGATGGACGCTCGATCATACGGCAAAAGTGCGATGGCAGGGGCGTATTATGTGACAAAGGGACAGTCCCTTTGTCACATTGATTTGAGAATGGATGTTGATGTATTTATCGCTGGCCCCTATGGAGGGGATTACCGGGCATGTGTTCCGTCGCGTGCATGCGGAGTGCTTCGGCGCGCTCGATTGTTACTACACGCCGTTTTTGCCGCCGCCGCGGGTGGGCAATCGCTTTGGCGGCAAGGCGTTTAAAGAGGTCGACCCTGCCAATAACCAGGGGCTTAACGTGGTGCCTCAGCTGATGTCCAAGAATGCTGACGAGTTTGTGTGGGCGGCGCAGGTGCTTACCGATATGGGCTACCGCGAGGTCAATCTCAACCTGGGTTGTCCCTCGGGAACGGTTGTTGCCAAGGGCAAGGGCTCGGGTTTCTTGCGTAATCTCGACGAGCTCGAGGCGTTCTTGGGCGATGTGTGCGAGCGCTCGCCGTTACCGGTATCGGTAAAAACCAGGCTGGGGTTGGAGCGCGATGGCGAGTATGAGCGTGTGCTCGATCTGTATTGCCGCATGCCGCTGGCAGAGCTGATCGTGCATCCGCGAGTGCAAAAGGACCGCTATACGGGCTCGCCGCGCAAGGAGTTTTACGGCGAGACGCTGGAACGTGCGCCGTTTCCGGTGGCATACAACGGCGACATTTTTGATCTTGAGGATATGGATGCGCTGGTGGAGGCCTATCCCGGCACGCGCCATGTAATGCTGGGGCGCGGCTTGCTTGCGAACCCCGCGCTGGCTCGCATGGTTAAGGGCGGCCCTGCCGCCACGGCTGCCGAGTTGCAGCGCTTCCATGACACACTGTTTGCGGCCTATGCGGACGAGATTGGGGGCAACGCGGTCTTTCGCATGAAGGAGTGGTGGTTCTATGCCAAATGCGCCTTTGCCGATCCCGCGACCGTTCACAGGCTCGTACGTAAGACCAAAAAGGTCGATGAATACCGCGCCGCTGTCGAGCGTGTCTTTCGTGAACAGCCGCTTGCACCTGTTGCCCGCTTTTGCGGTTAAATGATCCCTTGGGGACGGAGGAGATCGGATCGCTTGTGCCGGGCCCATGCAAAAAGCTGTACGTCAGCATCCAAAGATGTCGAAAAATGTCGACTTTGGATGCTGACGTACATGTTTGGATTCGGTGGGGGCTAGGCAATCATTGCATCGAGCGCGATGAGCTCCCTGAGTCGCTCCGTGCGCGTTTGCCCATGGCGTTCCGCCTTAGCGTCAAATGCTTCAAGAACTGATTCGCCCACACGTGCCGATAAAACAACGCTTGGTTCATCGGAAATCGACGGCCTTCCCAACTTGACGGTGTGGCCCTTCGGCCACTCATCTTTTTCGTATGCCGCTGCGGCTTTCTCTAGCTCACCGGGGGCAAACCCCATCATCTTTTCAAGCTGCTTGGCGTCCATAGCGCCTCCTATCGATTGACATAATGTCGAGCGCTGGTTACCGGAATCTTTTTTGTATACAGTTTTGTAGACAAAAATACAAGCAGTTTATCAAGCTAATTAGCGTGTATTGACTAGTTTTTTCGATAGGAAATGAGCATCGATGGCTTCGATATTTCTTCACTTTCTAGTCTGGAACATGAGCGCTCATTGAACCTGCAGAGGGGGCACT
This sequence comes from uncultured Collinsella sp., assembly GCA_905194675.1. Taxonomy (GTDB): domain Bacteria; phylum Actinomycetota; class Coriobacteriia; order Coriobacteriales; family Coriobacteriaceae; genus Collinsella. Next base: position 28,445 of record CAJJTG010000028.1, read on the forward strand.
TTAACAAACTATCGAGATTCTGGCCAGGAGCTTTCACCGGTCTTCGGTGGTGAGAACAGCTCAATTCGCGACACAGTGTGTCGCGAATTGGAGTAGTCGCTGAGTGTTCTTTAACAACTAGTCATTCAAGAAGAGAGCGTCTAAGTGCCGGAATTGCCATTTTGAGTCGTCCCCAACGACTATTCTGGAGGGCTGTGTGCAAAAAAAGGCAAATATGAGTACTGTTGCCATTATGGTTGCATTTATTTTGTTCAAAAATGAGGTCCCTGATGAGATTTAATACCATCAGGCGTCTCTTTTATTGAACATATGGGGAGAAATAACGCCGTCTGTGGGCGCTTGGGGCGTTGAATGATCCCTGAAATGATTAAAATCGCTGTTACTAAACAAGTAGCAGTACTCATATTTGCCATTTTTTGAACACGGCCCTCTAAGGAGCTCTTTCCAGAGACGTCAGATGGCCTCAAACAGCCATAATCCAAAGGCTGTCTGGTAGCGCGCAGAGATGTGGTGTAAGAGGCGGGGCATGCCCCGCCTCCGCCCTT
>CAJJTG010000029.1 GCA_905194675.1 uncultured Collinsella sp.
GCGCGCCATCGGTCAGGGTCTGACCGGCGTGCTTGGCCTGCTCATCGTTACGCCCGAGACGCTCGTGTGGTATGTGGCTGGCAATCTCATCGCCTTCATCGTGCCGATCGTCTTGATCTTTGCCTACAACAAGGCAAAGGGCGTGCCGACCACCGATGAAGAGGGCGCTGGCGCTGGCTTCGACGTTAGCTTCTAGTTGAGCCGTTCAGCGTAATGTGCGGATAAGTCCATTTGGGGAAGGGCGTTCGGCTCGTGTGAGTCGAGCGTCCTTTCCTATAGACGAGAAGGTCAATGGCGATGTTTAATCAAAAAAACAAGGTGATGCGTGCGGACTATGAGCAGTGGCGTGCCGGACAGGATGAGACGGCGGCTCGCATCGCGTCCGACCCCGATAGGCTTTTGTTCCATGTGGAGCCTGAGCTTGGCTGGCTCAACGACCCCAATGGTTTGGTTCAGATTGGTGATACGTATCACATCTATCATCAATACGATCCGTTCGATGCTGCGCATGGCGGTCCAGTGCTTTGGAACCATCTGGCGACAAAGGATTTTGTGACGTACGAGAATCACGGTCCCGTGCTGTTCCCCGATTCCGATTTGGATTCGAGTGGAGCGTATTCTGGTTCTGCCTTTGTACGTGATGGCAAGATTCACTACTTCTATACCGGCAATGTTAAGCATTTTGACCGTGATGATTACGACTACGTGTTGACGGGCCGTGAGCAAAACCAGATTCATATGGTTGCCGAGAATCCCGACGAATTGGGCGAGAAGCGCATAGCTGTTGGGCCGGTCGATTACCCCGACGATATCGGTACGCACGTGCGCGACCCCAAGATCCTTGAACACGACGGTATCTACTACATGGTTCTGGGCGCTCGTACGAAAGACGACCGTGGCTGCGTGCTTGTCTATACCTCGCGCAATCTTGAGGACTGGAGCTATGCGACGCGCATTGAGTTGGGCGAGAAGTTTGGCTTTATGTGGGAGTGCCCCGATCTGTTTGAGCTCGATGGCGAGCTTATTCTCGTTTGCTGTCCGCAGGGTGTGCCTGCCGATGGTTGGCGTTACCGCAATCCGCATCAGTGCGTGTGGTTCCCCATCGAGGCCGATTGGGAGGCGCCGAGCTTTAAAATCGTCGGGAAGGGCATGCCCCCGATGGTCGATGCCGGTTTTGATTTCTATGCCCCGCAGTCCTTTGAGGACGCTGCGGGTCGGCGTTTGATGATCGGATGGTCGGGTTGCCCCGATGCGACGACAGAAAGCCCGACGGCGGCGCGCGGGTGGCAGTGCGCGCTGACGATGCCGAGAGAGCTGAGCATGCGCGGCGGCAAGCTCTGCCAGTGGCCGGCGCACGAGATTGAGAGGATGCGCGGCGATTGCGTTCGTGCTGTAGGCGGTGAGACCGTTGAGGAGCCGGGACGCCTGTTTGATGTCGTGGTTTCCTGCGAGGGAGCCAAGATGATCGAGCTCGAAATCCGCAAGGGTGTCTTTGTGCGTTATACGGACGGGATGCTTGCCCTCGATATGGGCGACGAAGGCTATGGACGCGACCAGAGGTCGATCGAGCTCGGCGAACTTCGCGACCTGCGCGTGCTTTCGGACACTACGATGGTCGAGATTTTTGCCAACGGTGGCGAGGCGGCACTTACGAGCCGTACCTATTCGCCGGCGGTTCCGGCGATGGCGCTGAACGCCGAGGGTGCGGCGTCGATGGATTTCTACCGCCTCGCTCATTAACCGTGCATGGAGCACGATTGGACTTGTTGGGCGGAATGTGTCGCAGTTGCCGCGGCCAGCTACCGCTTATCGCGTATAGCGACCGTTTGCGGAATAAGTAACACTCCTTAATAAACCGTGTAGAATCTCAGATAAGCACGGAGTTTTCCAGGGAGACGCTGTCCTTTGTTGTGTGCAAGGGGCGGCGTCTCTTTGGCGCTTGGAGGCCGTTCTGCAGCAGGACGGCGGACGTGCGTCACATATTCAAAAGCCAACGTCGAGATGGGTTGTGATGATAATGGGCAAGTACGTAATCGTGGTTGAGTCTGGTTCGGATGTGACGCCGGAGCTCTGCGAGCGCTATGGCATCGTGCGCGTGCCCATGCATGTCACGATTGGTGACGAGACCGTCGAAGACGGATCGATCGACCCGCTTGAGATTTACTCGCGCTGCAACGAGTTTGGTGTGATGCCCAAGACCAGCGGTTGCTCGCCGGCGGATTTTGCGCATGTGTACGACCGCATCCACGCCGAGCGGCCCGATGCGACCATTTTGCATCTTGCGTATTCCGAGGTTACGACCTGCTCGCATCAGTCGTCGAAGATTGCGGCAAAGGGCCGCGATTACGTCTTCTCCATGGATACGCGCTTTGTGTCGGTGGGCCAGTCGCTTGTCGCCGTTGAGACCGCCAAGTATATCGAAGCCCATCCGGATGCCACCGTCGACGAGATTTTCGCCTTTACCAATTCGGTGATGGACCGCGTGCTGCTGGGCTTTGTTCCTACGGACCTTGCCTTCCTTAAGGCGGGTGGTCGCTTGTCCAACGTCGCGTTTCTTAGCGCCCATCTGCTCAAGATTAAGCCCTGCATTGAGGTAACGGGTGGCAAATTCGTGGCGACCAAGAAGCTCCGCGGCTCTATGCTCAAATGTGCCCGTGCCTTTATTGACCACATGGTTGCGAAGGGCGATATTGATTACTCGCACATTGGTTTGGCGTATTCAGTGGGCCTTTCCGAGGAGCTGCGCGACGATATGGAAGTCTATGCGCACGACCTGGGCTTTAAGGACGTTACCTGGACTCAGGTCGGCGGCGTCATCTCGAGCCACTGCGGCCCGACCGCCTTTGGCGCGGTGCTTACGCTTAAGGCGTAAAGGCCGCAGGCGAGCGTTCTCCAGCCTGACATCTCGACGTAGCCCCCAGCCTTGGTGATGGGGGATAGATTAAAACGTGCCGTTCTAGTCCGAGGCGTTTAAACGCAAACGCATGGGCTAGAATGACTCTGGCATTTTAATTGGTTGCATCCAAGGAGAGGCAAGGTAGCGCGAATGGCAGAAATGACGCTTGAGGGTGTGGACGCTCGTCCCGAGGACTCTGCGTTTGCCCTTGGCCGCGTGCATTCGATCGAGACGATGGGAACGGTCGACGGACCCGGCATCCGCTTTGTGGTGTTTGTTCAGGGCTGTCCCATGCGCTGCGCGTATTGCCACAATCCCGATACCTGGTCGGTCAACGGCGGCACCATGGTGACCGTCGAGCACCTGATGGATGAGTTCCAGAGTAACCACGAGTTCTATCGCAGCGGTGGCATTACGGTGTCCGGTGGCGAGCCGCTCCTGCAGCCCGAGTTTTTGGCCGACCTGTTCCGTGCAATGCACAACAACCCCGATGGCCGTGTACATACCTGCCTAGATAGCTGTGGCTATGCATTTGACCCCAAGCATCCGGAGAAGTTCGATGCTGTTCTCAACGAGACCGATATGGTGCTGCTCGACATCAAGCATGCCGATCCGGTTGAGCATAAAAAGCTGACCGGTTGCGATCCTGCGCGCATCCTGGCGTTTGGCGATGAGCTTGCCCGTCGCAAGATTAAGGTTGTTATTCGCCACGTGGTGGTGCCGGGTATCACCGATACGGCGGAGGAATGCGAGAAGCTCGGTCGCCTGATCGCTCCATGGCACAACGTGGTGGGCCTGGAAATGCTGCCGTATCACACGATGGGTGTCGTCAAGTACGAGCAGCTGGGTATTCCCTATAAGCTCGAGGGCGTGCCCCAGATGGATACCGCGCGCATGCCCGAGCTGCGCAACGCCGTCATGACGGGCATGAAAAAGCGCCGCGCCGAACTCAAAAACGCCATCGGCTAGCGATCTATTTTCGCCCCCAAGGGCACTCATTGGGGACAGACTTAAATGAGTGCGCGATGGCATTGCTGACGAGCAGGTTTTGGTGCGCAACAAGGCAGGCTGGATTAGCGAGGATGGTTACTATTCGACATGCGATGCGGGCCTTATCGGCATCGATGGCTGTACCTATGTCATGAGCGTCATGACATCGATGCCGTGGAACGACCGCTCGAGCGAGGTTACGGCCGTGATTGCAAAGGCTCTGTTTGATATGCGAGCTGCACTGGCTTAGCGTGTTCGTTTGGCGAGGTCAAACAAAATGCTGGTACCATACCGTGGTTGAGAATTTCGTATAGGTTTGGGGAATGGTATGGCTACCATCGCGATTATCGGTGCGCTCGAAAAAGAGATCATGCAGATTAAGGAAGAGCTGAGCGACGTTTGCGAGGCACGGGAGGCAGGCTTGACCGTTGTGAGCGGTGGGCTCGAGGGCCTGACAGTTGTCGCCACAACGGCGGGCATGGGCACGGTGAACGCCGCCGCTGCGACACAGCACCTCATTAGCAAGTATGCTCCGCAGGCTGTTGTGTTTTCGGGCATTGCGGGCGGTTTGAACCCCAAGCTCCATATCGACGACGTGGTCATTGGCAAACGCCTACGCTATCTGGATACCGATACCGCGCTTATCGCCGAGTCCGCACCGGGGCTCGAGGAGTTTGGCTCGACACCCGCGCTGGTCGATATTGCCGTCGACGTGCTTGCTGAGCGTGGGTTTGTTGATGCTTCGACAAATGCAGCCGCTTCGAACGAGGGAGCCAAACAATTCCTGGTCGGCACGATTGCCACGGGTAACCGCTTTGTGACGGGCACCGCCATGCGCAACGACGCTATCGAGGCGACGCATGCCGATTGTGTCGGCATGGAGGGCGCGGCAATTGCCCATGTCGCAACCAAAAATGGTGTCGATTGCCTGGTGTTGCGCGCTATCAGCGATAATTGTGACGAGGCGTACGATGCAATTTGCGACCGAGAGTTCGATCTGTTCGAGTACGCGCGTGTCGCAAGTGACATCACGCTCGATATCGTCCGCCGCATTGCTGCTGCGCAATGGCGCGCTCTTTTGTAAGAACCTACGACCAAGGAGTGTCCATGGCCGATTCCATTAACTACCAGCTTGCCAAGTTCGTCGCCAGCTACGGCAAGGTTTCGCAGATTCCCGAGTCCACCTGCCCCGAGGTGAGCTTTGTCGGCCGCTCCAACGTGGGCAAGTCGTCGATTATGAACAAGCTCTTTGGCCGCAAGAACCTGGTCAAGGTTTCCAGTACGCCGGGCAAGACGAGCAACATCAACTTCTTTGAGGCCGACGACGTGCATTTCGTGGACCTGCCGGGTTACGGTTTCGCTCGTCGCTCCAAGGCCGAGCGCGACCGCTGGGCCGAGCTTATTGGCGACTTCTTTGACTCCGAGCGCAGCTTTAACCTGGTCGTATCGCTGGTTGACATTCGTCACGACCCCAGCAAGCTCGATCATGACATGATCGACTACCTGCAGGGCAACGAGTTCAACTTTATCGTCTGCCTCACCAAAGCCGACAAGCTCAGCCGCACCCAGCAGGCCCGCCAGGCAGCAGCCATCAAAAAGCAGCTCAACGTCCCGGCCGAAAACGTAATCATCACAAGCTCCCAGACTGGCACCGGTATCGATGAACTCAAGCGCCGCATCGCCGAGGCCTGCCTCTAATCGGGCTGCAGCCCCTCAAAAGCTCTCATCTATATCACCCCAGTGATAGTTATTGGTAAACTATCACTGGGGTGATATTTTTAGGAGGTCGATATGGAGCTTTGGCACGGGTCGGAGGTTGTTGTCGAGCATCCATCGTTGGATAAATGCAGGCAATTCAATGACTATGGGCGCGGGTTTTATTGCACACCACATGAGGAAATGGCAATGGAATGGGCATGCCGGACCGAGTCTGATGGCATTGCCAATCGATATGAGCTTGATTTAGATGGCCTTTCGGTCTTGGATTTAGAGTCTGGGGAGTTCTCAATCCTCAATTGGCTTGCGATTTTGGCCGACAACCGGGAGTTTAATGTCTCGACGCCGCTGGCACGCGAAGGACTTCGGTATTTGCTGGACAACTGCCTGATTGATATTTCTCCCTATGACGTTATTCGAGGCTATCGCGCTGACGATTCCTACTTTTCGTTTGCAAGACAGTTCGTTAACGGCATGATTTCGCTCAGGCAATTGCAGCGCATTATGTTTTTGGGGGATTTGGGCATTCAATATGCGCTTATGAGTGAGCGCGCGTTCTCGGCGATCAGGTTTCGCGATTGGAAGCAGGCCTCGGGAGCTGAGTTTTATCCCAAACGATTTGAGCGAGAACAGAACGCTCGACGTAAGTACCTGGATACGGTAAACGGATTTGACACCGAGGGTGTCGACATTAGGGATTTGATGGCAGGGAGGGTTGATTTAAATGATCCAAGAGTTAACGGATTGTGGGCCGAGTAGGACATACCCCGTCTACTACCTTGAGGATGCAATGAACAACCTCGGCGACTGCTTTGACTATGCCGTTAACGATTATGGGGCAGAAGGATCGGAAGTTGCTGAACTCTTTTGTCTGAGCGGCGTAGCCCGCGAGTTCGAACGCGGCAACGCATGGGTAGTGTCGGGAAAATCGGGCGTTGAGCTGTTCGCGCTCATTGCCGAAAGGTCCGGCTATCAATCAAGGCCGATGCCAAATCGAACCTACCGATTCGAAAAGACACCGGAATATTGGACAGGCTGGATATTGGCATACCTTCAGTGGCGCCTAGGAGAGTCTTTCGAAGATTTGCTGCATGTCGTTCCATTCGATGTGCTACGCAGTCTGTACTACCCCTGGCACGAAGCCTCGGAGGAACGCGTGGCTCGCCTCGTCTGCGATATGGCGAAAAAAGCGTCCAGGCAAACCAAACTTGCGTTAGCAAGAAAGAGGCTCAAGAAAACCCAACAAGATCTGGCATACGAATCGGGTGTGTCACTCCGCTCAATCCAAATGTACGAACAGCGCCAGAGAAACATCAATGAAGCTTCGGTAACAAGCGTAAGAACCATAGCAAAAGCCCTCCACTGCAACATCGAAGACCTCCTAGAACCAGTCTTCGAATACAAAGAAACCAGCGCCGTGTAAAGCGGGTATTGAACAACGATTGCGCAGATGAAAGCCTGTCAAAGCGCATTTCATACAGCGAAGCTAGATGGTTGATAGGGCATGTGGGTCTTGTAGGTATTCACAAGTTCGCTTATGTATAAAAATGCCCCGATAAGCAAGAGTGCTCGGCGGGGCATTTCTTAATCGATGACGCTAACGGGAGTTAAGCTTTAATAGCTTGCGACGGGAAGCACCCGTATTTGATGATCAAGGCCAATTATTCGATTCGGGCGCTCAACCAGTACTCTCCATTCGAGGCTGCGATTGCGTACGTAATTCCATTTTTGACGATTGGTTCATCTACGCAAGCAGCGCCGACTTGCTTGGCATCTGAAAACGAAAGTGTTGGATCAATCGCTTGTATGGTTGCTAATGCCGTTGCCGCGGCATAGTCTGAACTTTCGAAATACATGACTATATTCTTAAAGCAGTTTTCGGATCCAAGATAGCTAAATAGGATTTGGTTGCACGAGTCCGAAAAGAAACCTCCCACGCCTGCAAGCTTTGAGCCGTTTTTAATCTGGAGCTCGAGTCGTGTGCCGGTGTCGTCTAGTTCATAATCCGCTTTCATGCTGCTGCAATTAGGCAGATCGGAGAATTCTTCGTTAAGTCGCTCAATAAAGTCTTTAGGGGAAATAGAAAACATTCCGTCGCCAAGAAAAGACGTGATTTCTTTTTCGTTACGGGTGTCAACGACCTCTCCGCATCTCCCGCATTCTCGTATTTCCTTCGAGGTGGCGTCTACGTAGTCGATTTCGGTAGTCCACGAACCTGGCTGATGCCCAAGGGGCTTCCCTTCGGTTTTGCCACAACGTTGACAGGTTTTCGGAGCCGTGCATGTTGCTTCTTCCCATTCGTGCCCGAGCGGTTTCCCCTCGGTTTTGCCGCAACTATTACATGTTCGAGGGCTTGTACAGGTTGCATTGGTCCATAGCTTGTGCGTGCAAAACAATTGGGGAAACAGCATAGGCAAACAGAAGACGACAGCAACTACTGCAGCAGCTGCGATGGCCGCGCGTTTTTTACCACCGACTTTATGAATGGCTTTCGTTATAAGTGAGTCGTTCTCTTCTTTTTCGCAAACGACGCCATCTTCATTTGATGGTCGATCTTCAGGAGAAGGAGTGTCGTCAGCGCCATCAGCAAACTGCTTCCCTTCATTATTCGGCTTCTGTTCGTCAGATGCGCTGCGCATTTGCTCATCGTTGGGTTCTTTCATCTCGTTATCCATGTTTATCGAGTCTCCTCTCTCGCTTAAATATGCGATGCAAACAATTGCGGTAAGTGAAACAGCTGGTGACACAACTATATCCCAGTTTGGGATATATCAAAATGGAATATAGCGTAAGCGGCATGAACGTTGATGCTAATAGGACATGCGGAAAATGCCTCTCCCAAATTCGTCGGGAGCAAGGTATCACTCAGGTTGAACTCGCAAGGAAACTGAGGGTACCTCAGTCCTTCATCTCGAAAGTCGAGACCGGAGAGCGCAGTCTTAGGGTTTATGAGCAGTTCGCCTATGCGGAAGCGCTTGGAATTACCGTCGGAGTTCTTGTGCAAAGACTTGAGGAGGATTTGAGTGGCGGAGATAAATAGATTGCGCCGCGCATCGGTCGGTAATTAAATCAGTGCTAGGGGGCTAACAAAGATGTCATGGGTTAACCTCCAACAGCAAGAGTATAAATATCAGCCCGGCGCCCCTTCAAAGCGTGGGTTCCTGTAGACATCGCAAGCAACGTTGTCGTAGGGCACCCAGGGGCATCCCCTTAAAAACATTCCGCAGCACGAGGCCCGCTTATCCGCAGCTCCGAAGGAGCAGGATAAGCGGGCCTCAAGTGCGAGGACGTTTTTAAGGGGATGCCCCTGGGTGGCCCGGATAGACCGATCGGCGATGTCTACAGGTACTCGATTTGAGCGCCCTCGGTGTCGCACGTCAGAATGTGCGTGTCGCATTTGGGGAACTGCTCGCGCAGCTTGACCTGCAGGAACTTTGCCACGATGGTGTCGTCGGTTACGGCCATGAGGGTCGAGCCCGAACCACTGATCCAGATGGTCTTGGCGCCGCCGTTAAGGCAGGTGTCGCGCACAGCGTTGTAGTCGGGAATCAGGCGGCGACGATAGGGCTCCTGGATGCGGTCGTCATTAGCGGCGGCAATCAGGTCCAGGTCACCAGTCTCCAAACCGCGCGTCATGCCGGCGATGCGGCCCATTTGCCATACGGCGGTGGAGAGTGGAATCTCCTGCGGCACAACCTTGCGCGCCTCGCTCGTATGCACCTCGTAGGGTGGAATCACGGTAATAAAACGCAAGCGATCGCTCACCTCGTAGCGCAGGCACTGGGGGAGCGAATCGGTCGGCGTAAAGGAGCAAACGGCACCGCCCAGGATGGCAGGGGCGACGTTATCGGGATGGCCCTCGACCTCGGTGGCAATGCGGACGAGCTCGGCACGGTCGACGGTGTGGCCCGTCAGCGCGGCGGCCGCCATGATGCCAGCGACGACGCAGGTGGAGCTGGAACCCAGGCCGCGAGCGACGGGCACGTCGGTCTGGATGTCGATGGCAACGGGGAAGGCCTGCTCGCCCCAGGCGGCCAGAGCATCGACAAAGCTCACGTAGACTAGGTTGTTCTCGTTTTGGAACTCCTCGGGGCAACCCGTGATGGTGAGCTTGTCCTCGCGCTCGAAGGTAAAGTGCGAGTAAAGGCTGACAGCCATGCCGAGGGTGTCGTAGCCGATGCCCAAGTTGGCGCTTGTTGCTGGGACGGTGATCTTGATCATGTGAGTCCTCCTGGCGTGCCTGGCTATTTAGTTCGCTGCTCGGGCAGTCCTGCGCAAGACGGAAAGCACATTAAGTGCTTTCCTTTGCGTGCGGAACTCGCGACGAACTAAACAGCCAGGCACGCTGTGCGCGTTCGTCATCATCCCGGGGGTTATCTGATGAAAGAAGGTGCGCCGGCTTTCGCCGGCGCTTAATGAGGGGTTTAGTTGGTAGCCATCTTTTTTGCTGCGGACTCGACGTAGCTGGCCATCTCATCGACGTCGCAGACGTCTTCGAAACGGACGGGTTTGGATTCGAGTTCGGCGAGCTGGGTCGGGGCGACCGTGTTGGTGGCCTGCTCGAGCACACGCATAGCCTCAAAATCATCCTCGGGAACGTCGAGGCCCAAGGCGTCGCAGCAGGCGCGCGGGAACTTGTAGGGGCTGGCGGTCGAAAGCAACACGCGGGCCTTGGTGCCCTCGGCGGGAGCGACCTGCTCAAAGACGTGATAGCCGCAGGCGGTGTGCGGGTCGATTACGTAGTCGTTCGCATCCCAGCAGCTCTTGATGGCGGCGCGAACCTCGTTCTCGCTGGCCCAGCCGCAGCCAAAGACGCCCTGAATCTTGGCCAGCAGCTCGGCGGGCACCTCGTAGCGGCCGGTCTGGGCAAGCTGCTCCATAAGGCCGGCAACGAGCTCGCAGCCGCCGTCGGACAGGAAGTACAGCATGCGCTCCAGGTTGGAGCTGATGAGGATGTCCATCGACGGCGAGATGGTCGTGAAGAACGGACGGTTGCGGTCGTAGACGCCGGTGGTCAGGAAGTCGGCAAGCACGTTGTTCTTGTCGCTCGCGACGATGAGCTTGGCGACGGGCAGACCCATGCGCTTGGCATAGTAGCCGGCCAGGATATCGCCAAAGTTGCCGGTCGGTACGCAGAACTCAACGGCGTCGCCTGCCTCGATGGCGCCGGCGCGCAGCAGCTGTGCATAGGCGGCAAAGTAGTAGACGACCTGCGGCACCAGGCGGCCGACGTTGATGGAGTTGGCGCTCGAAAGCACCGTGCCGGCGGCCTCCAGGCGCTTGGCAAGCTCTTTATCGGCAAAGATGCGCTTGACGGCACTCTGGGCGTCGTCAAAGTTGCCGCGGATGCCGCAGACGGCGACGTTATCGCCCTCCTGTGTGGACATCTGCAGGTTCTGGACGCGGCTGACCTTGCCCTCGGGATAAAAGACGGTGATGCCCGTGCCCGGGGCGTCGGCAAAGCCGGCGAGTGCGGCCTTGCCGGTGTCGCCCGACGTGGCGGTGACGATCATGATGCGCTCGGCGCCGCCGTCCTTGGCAGAGGTGCGGGCCATCAGACGGGGGAGCATCTGCAGGGCGACGTCCTTAAAGGCGCTCGTGGGGCCGCCAAAGAGCTCCATCACATAGGTTTGCGGGGCGTCGGCGCCCGGTGCGGCGTCGAGTTTGACGAGCGGCGTAACCTCTTCGCTCACGAACGTGCCGCGGTATGCCTCGTCGACACACGCCGAAATTTCTTCGGCTGTGTAATCATTCAGTAACATTCCCAACACATCTTGAGCGATTTCAAAGTACGATTTATCTGCAAGCGAGCTGATATCGACCTGCTGGGTGCCGAGCTCGTCTGAGACAAACAAACCCCCGTCGGGAGCGATGCCGGTACGGATTGCCACCTTACTTGAGCACGATAAAGTGCGTCCTCGTGTACTATGATAAGTTCCCATATAACACTGCTCCTCGGATGCCTTAGTCCCAATCGGTGAAACCATGGTATCAGAGCGCGCAAAATAGGTTCGCAGAGGCTTTTTAGAAAGGTAACCTCCAGCCCATGATTAAGATTGCCAAGTTTGGCGGCTCGTCGGTCGCCGACGCCGAACACTTTAAGAAGATCAAGGCCATCGTCGATGCCGATCCGGCCCGCCGTTTTGTGGTGGTTTCTGCCTGCGGTCGCCGTTTTAAGGGCGACACCAAGGTGACTGACCTGCTCTACCTGGTTAACGCGCACGTTAAGTACCACGTGTCGTGTGAGGAGCTGCTCGAGGACATTGGCCAGCGCTATTTTGATATCGCTGACGAGCTGGAGCTCACCTATCCCATTCGTGAGGAGTTTGCAGCCTTTGCTGAGCGCGCCCGCTCCGGTGGCTACTCCACCGAGGAACTCGTGAGCCGCGGCGAGTACTTTACCGCCCGTCTGATGGCCGAGTACCTGGGCCTGCCGTTCCTGGATGCCGCGACGGTCGTGGCGTTCCATCATGACGGTACGCTCAGCATGAACCGCACCGCCGAGCTGGTGCAGGAGTACGGCCAGCAGGGTGGCTTTGTCATGCCCGGTTTCTACGGCGCGACGCGTGAGGGCCAGATCAAACTGCTCGACCGCGGCGGCGGCGATATCTCGGGCTCGATCCTGGCCAAGTGCCTGGGCGCCGACCTGTACGAGAACTGGACCGACGTCTCGGGCTTCTATTCCGCCGACCCGCGCATTGTGCCCGAGGCTCAGCCCATCGCCCGCGTTACCTACGAGGAGCTGCGCGAGCTTTCGTACATGGGTGCAAGCGTCCTGCACGAGGAGGCCGTGTTCCCCGTGCGCGAGGCGGGTATTCCGCTGGTCATCAAGAACACCAATGCGCCGCAGGACCCTGGAACGATCATTAGCGAGACGGCTGACGAGGGCGAGGCCGAGCCCATTATTACCGGCGTGACCGGCAAACGCGGTTTTGTCGCCATCAACGTCGCCCGCGACCGCACCAAGCCCCGTGTCGGCTTTATGCGCCGTGCGCTTTCGGTCTTCGAACGCTATGACGTTTCCGTCGAGCACATGCCCACTGGTGTCGACCGCTTTGGCGCCGTGGTGCAGGAGCAGGATGTGCACGATTCGCTGTACTCGCTTGTGGGCGACATCCAGCAGGAGGTCGAGCCGCTCGAGATCGAGGTTGTCGAGGGCCTGGCGCTCATCGCGACCGTCGGTCGTAACCTGCGCGGTCGTGCAGGTATCTCGGGCCATCTGTTTGGCATGCTCGGCCAGGCCGGCGTGAGCGTGCGCATGATTTCGCAGAGCTGTGACGAGATCAACATCATTATCGGTGTCGAGGAGAAGGACTTCGACCTGGCGATCCAGACCATTTACCGTGCCTTCTCCGACGAAAACGGCATTGTGAAGGTCTCCGATCTGGAGGCTCCTGCGCCGGTCGATCCCGCCCTGGCCGCGCTCCACAAGTAGCTGCTATCCCAGTAGATTTTTGGGACTTGCCTCAAAAACTACGGCGGGGCGTTTCGTTTCGGTTTCGTTTCGACGGGGCGGGTTTCGTGCCCGCCCTGTTCTTGTATACACTGGCAACAATAATCGGCCTGCTCGGCGTGCGGGCAAAAGCCACAGCCTTTAAAGGGGGAAGCATGAAACAGTACACGGTTGCTATTTTGGGCGCGACGGGAGCCGTGGGCACCCAGATGCTCGAGTGCCTCAACGAGCAGGAGTTTCCGGTCGGCAAGCTCAAGCTGCTAGCGAGCGCGCGCTCTGCGGGCAAGACCGTCGAGTTCCGCGGCGAGCAGGTTGTGATTGAGGAGGCTTGCCCCGAGGCCTTTGAGGGCTGCGACATCGTGCTCGGCGCCGCCGGCGACGATATTGCGAAGGAGCTACTGCCCGAGGCCGTCAAGCGCGGCGCCGTCGTGGTCGACAACAGCCACGCCTTCCGCATGGATCCCGAGGTGCCGCTGGTCGTACCCGAGATCAATGCTGACGACATCAAGTGGCATCACGGCCTTATCGCTAACCCCAACTGCGCGACTATCATCGGCCTGGTTCCCACCTGGCCGCTGCACCAGCTTGCCGGCGTGAAGCGCATGATCGTGTCCACGTATCAGGCGGCTTCGGGTGCCGGCGCTCCCGGCATGGCCGAGCTTGAGGCTCAGCTGGCCGCCCTGGGCCGTGGCGAGGAGATTCCCGAGCCGTGCGCATTTGCCGCCCAGCTCGCGAGCAACCTGATTCCGCAGATTGGCGGCGTCAAGGAGGAGGGCTTTACCTCCGAGGAGATGAAACTGCAGAACGAGGGCCGCAAAATCATGCATCTGCCCGAGCTGCGCGTGAATTGCACCTGCGTGCGCGTGCCGGTGCTGCGCTCGCACTCCGAGAGCATTACGCTCGAGTTTGAGCGCGATATTACGGTCGAGGAGGCCCGTGCTGCGCTGGCTGCCGCTCCCGGCGTCAAGCTGGTTGACGACATGAGTGCCGAGGATGCGCACGATCGCTTCCCCATGCCGATGGACACCTCCGACCAGGACCTGATTTGGGTCGGTCGCGTACGCCGCGACATCTCGAACCCCGAGGCCGCACGTGGCATCACCTTCTGGTGCTGCGGCGACCAAATCCGTAAGGGCGCGGCAACCAACGCCGTCCAGATCGCTAAGCTGCTCTGCGAGTAGCGGTGGACCTGTCCGGCGGGGGCCTCGGCGCTTCGCGCCTGCTGCCTGGGGTGACTTTGGGCTTGGCGCGAATTGAGGTCTAATACTTTCCCGAGAAGTGAAGGACCTTATTTGGACCCCCGAAGCATTGGCATATTTTGACCGCTATTTCCTGCGGTTTTGCAGCGCGAATCCTGCGGTTTTGCGGTCTAAAGGTGTGGATGCTCCGGGACTTCGTTTTTACTCGTTCACTTCTCGGGAAAAGTATTAGAGCTCAGCTGGCGGGGGTACCGCCCTGGCGTCGAAGCCCCGCGTCTTCTTCGCTTGATTGGGAAAAACAGCCTCGCTGAAGTAATTGCGAGCTCGCCCGGACGTATCTGCGGGGGTTGTCTGCACAATTCGCGGTATTATGTTGCGGAGTTTTGAAAGGAGCCGCTGGTGGTCACGACGACGTTTGCTTCGCCTTTGGGCGAAATCCTGCTTGCCGCTGATGGCCGCGGTCTGACGGGGCTTTGGTTTGAGGGGCAGGAGCACTTTGGCTCCACGCTTCTCCGTGAAGACTCCGAACATGTTGAAGGCGTCGATGCGGTTTCCGGTACTGGTGGCATGTCGTCGGTGAGTCCGGCAAATGGTGCGGCCTCTTCGGTGCTTGAGCGTTCCTGGGCTTGGCTGAATGCTTATTTTGCAGGGCAGGAACCTCGGTTTACGCCGCCGTTGCATATGATCGGCACGGCGTTTCAGCGTGAGGTTTGGTTTGAGCTGCTTTCGATCCCGCGTGGCGAGGTCGCTACGTATGGCGAGATCGCCCAGCGTGTTGCGGCTCGACATCGTGTGCCGGGAAATGAAGCGCCCGTTGTATCTCCTCGCGCGGTGGGGGCTGCGGTCGCTCGCAACCCTATTTCGATTATCGTGCCGTGCCATCGCGTGGTCGCGGCCGACGGATCGCTCAACGGATACGCCGGTGGACTGGATCGCAAGGAGTGGCTGCTGCGCCTCGAGGGTGCCTATCTATAAGCTGCAGGCGGCCGCAACGCCCATGCGGCAAGCGCGCTCGCTGTACGGGCGTTGTTTGCAGGGCGAGATGTGAAGCCGCCCGTTCCTTAAGTCCGACTAAGCTATAACCTTGCTTTTTTAAATATGCTCATCGACCTGCTAAGGCAGCACTAAGGCGAGTGCGGGTGCGCTATTATCGGCGCTCACGGAGCGCTTGGTGTTCTTGGCACGCATGGACGAGGGCTCGGCGGGCTTTACCATGGCGTCGATCGATCTTTCGGAGGCGGTGAACAAGGCGGCGGCGCCGTTTAAGTCGGTGGCGGTCTCAGGCGGTAAACGCCTGTCGACGTCGATTGCGACCGGCGTGCGGACCCATGCCGATGCCGCGGCGGTGGCACAGGTGGTTGAGTTGCTACTGGACAACGCCACGCGCTATGCGAGCGAGGGCAGCGTGATTGAGCTGAGCCTGTGCGCCGTTTCGCACGGCAAAGGCAAGGGCGCCGCCGAGCTTGTCGTATCGAACGCCGTGGACGAGCTGCCCGAGGGCGACCTGGACCGATTGTTCGATCGCTTCTATCGTGCGGATGCGTCGCGCAGCTCCAAGACGGGTGGCTCGGGCGTGGGCCTGTCCGTGGTGCGTGCCATCGCCGAGGCCCATGGAGGCGCCGCCACCGTATCCGGTCACGGCAACCAGATCACCTTCACCGTTTGCCTTTAAAACCTGCCAAAAAGGAACAGGTTTATTTTGGCAGGTTTTATCTGGGGAAACGTCCGCAGGAGAGGGCATGGGCGGTGTGAACATATGCATCTCTACCTGCTAAAATATAGGCATCGTTATTCGGCTCCTGAGTGGAAAGGAGACGGTCATGCAGTACGAGATCGGCGGAGGGGCTTTCCCGGTTGTTACGTGCAACCTTAGCGATGGCGAATCCATGATCACCGAAAGCGGCGCCATGGCTTGGATGACCCCCAACATGGAAATGTCTACCTCGGGCGGTGGCATCGGCAAGATGTTCTCCAAGGCTTTTTCGGGTGAGGCATTGTTCCAAAACATTTGGACCGCGCGTGGCGATGGCATGATCGCGTTTGGCTCCTGCTTCCCCGGCCGCATCGTGCCAATCGAGATCGGTCCGGGCAAGAGCTGGATTTTGCAGAAGCGTTCGTTCCTTGCCGCGGAAAGTGGCGTCGAGTTGAGCATTCACTTTAACAAGAAGGCAAAGGCCGGCGTCTTTGGCGGCGAGGGCTTTATCATGCAGAAGCTCACGGGCTCGGGTGTTGCTTTTGCCGAGATCGACGGCGACCTGGTTGAGTACGAGCTCGCTGCTGGCCAGCAGATGATTGTGGATACCGGCAACGTGGCCGGCTTTGAGGAGACCGTGAGCATCGACGCTCAAATGGTCAAGGGCGTCAAAAACATCATGTTTGGTGGCGAGGGCGTGTTCAACACCGTGCTCACCGGTCCCGGTCGCATCTGGTTGCAGACGATGCCCATTTCCAATCTTGCGGCAGCAGTGGCCTCGATGACCAACAACAATAACTAGTCCGCATAGGATAGCGCGCGGCGGGCTTACCCTGTCGCGCGCTTTTTTGCTGGCAAACGCCTCGCTTATAGAGTGTGGCTGCGCTGCTACAGCGAGCGTCGTCATCTCGTCACCCTGATAGCTTGCGGCAAGCGTGGCAATGAGGAGTGAGAATTTGAGTGCTCAGTCCCAAGTCATAATGGCGGCCATGCCAACAAGCAAAAACGAGTTGCCGGTGTCACGGAAAGGCGGGCGTCGGTCGATTCCACGTGAGACGGCTGTGCCGATCTGCACGGCCGCCCCTGCGCGTCCCGCGCTGCCCCCAAAGAGGTACGTTTCCCCTTATAAAACCTGCCAAAATAAACCTGTCCCTTTTTGGTCGGTGCGAAATGGGTAATACTAAAGAGTTATCCGACCAGATGGGAATTAATCGATGGCCTATATTGAATTCAAAGACGTCATCAAAGCATACGGCGAGGGCGATGCCCGCATTCATGCGCTCGACGGCGCGAGCTTTACCGTTGAGCGTGGCGAGCTTGCCATTATCCTGGGCGCTTCGGGCGCCGGTAAAACCACGGCGCTCAATATCTTGGGCGGCATGGACACGGCAACTTCCGGCACCGTGACGGTGGACGGACGCGACGTGAGCTCCGCCAACGAGACGCAGCTCGTGGAATACCGCCGCGCCGATGTCGGCTTTGTTTTCCAGTTCTACAATCTGGTCCCCAACCTGACGGCACTCGAAAACGTCGAGCTCGCGGCGCAAATCTGCCCCGATTCGCTCGATGCCGAGCAAACGCTTTGCCAGGTTGGCCTGGGCGAGCGCCTCGCCAACTTCCCCGCGCAGCTTTCGGGCGGCGAGCAGCAGCGCGTGTCCATCGCCCGTGCACTGGCAAAGAACCCCAAGCTGCTCCTGTGCGACGAGCCCACGGGCGCGCTCGACTATAAAACCGGCAAGCAGATCTTGCAGCTGCTGCAGGACACCTGTCGCAAGCAGGGCATCACGGTCATCATCATCACGCACAACTCCGCGCTCGCGCCCATGGCCGATCGCCTGATCCGCTTTAAGAGTGGTCGAGTGGAGAGCGAGACGGTCCAGCAAAATCCCGTGCCGATCGAGACGATCGAGTGGTAGCGCCCATGGATCAGGACCGCCAAAACAGCCAACGCCGCGACGCGCAGAACACGGAGCGCGAGCAGGATTTTACGACCTACCGCACTGCCCAAAGTTCAAACGACATGGTGCCGACGGTGTTTCGCCGCGGTGTCTACCGCACGATTCGCGGCAGCCTCAAACGCTTCTTGTCCATTGTCGTGATCACCGCGCTCGGCGTGAGCGTGATGTGTGGCCTTAAGGCGGGTTGCGAGGATCTGTGCGATTCGGTCGACGCTTACTTTGACCAGCAGAATGTTTATGACATCAACGTGCAGTCGACCTATGGTCTGACCGATGACGATCTTGCTGCGATCCAAGAGGTCGATGGCGTCGAGACGGCCGAGGGCATCTATACCGAGACCGCCTATACCGCCGTGGGTACGACGCGCGAGCGTGTCATCGTACAGAGCCTCTCCAAAGAGAATATTGACCAACCGGTGCTAGTATGCGGCGAGCTGCCCGAGACTTCGGGCGAAGTAGCAGTGACCTCACGTTTTTTGAAGGCTTCGGGCAAGAAAATCGGCGATACGGTGAGCTTTGCCGCCAACGATGCGAGCTCGTCGAACCAAAGCGCCAAGGACCAGTTTGCCGATGGGGACTACACCATTACGGCTGAGGTCCTCGATCCCACTGATGTGAGCTCCGACTCGACAGTCAACGCCTTCCGTGCCGCCTCGGCCGCGGACTACAAGTTCTACGTGAGTGAGGATGCCGCGACGTCGTCGTCCTATTCCGCGATCCACGTGATCGTCGAGGGAGCCAAGGACCTCAACTCCTATTCCGATGCCTATACGGCAAGGATTAACGAGGTCAAGGGCAATATCGAGAAGATTCGTGACGAGCGCGAAAAAGCGCGTGCCCAGGAACTGACGGCCGATACGCCGGCGAGCTTGGACGCGGCCGAGCGTCAAGCGAACATGGTCTTTGGGATTGAACAGGACAACATCAACCGTATGGCCGAGGGCAGCGAGGAGCGCGCCCAGGCTCAGGCCGATTTGGACCAGCGCCGCGCCGCCGCCGACCAGCAATTCGCCGATGCCCGCGCCGAGATTTCCGACCTTGGCGAATGCACCTGGTACATCCAGGACCGTGGCAACATCGCGAGCTACTCGAGCGTCGAGAGCGACAGCTCCTCGATCGAGGCCATCGCCACGGTCTTCCCGTTCATCTTCTTTATCGTCGCCGTGCTCATCAGCCTTACCACCGCCACGCGTATGGTCGAGGAGGAACGCACGCTCATCGGCCTGTATAAGGCGCTCGGTTATTCGCGCGGGCGCATTCTGTCCAAATACGTGGACTACTCGCTGTGGGCGTGCCTGATCGGCGGCGTGCTCGGCAATATCATCGGATTTGTGGGCCTGCCGCTGTTCCTGTTTACGGTGTTCGACGACATGTACTCGCTGCCCCAGATGTTGCTTTCGTACGACATTGTGTCCTCAATCGTCTCGGTGGCACTGTTTGCCGTGGGCGTGGTGGGCGCCACAATTATCGCCTGCCGCCACGAGATGGCCGAGACCCCGGCCTCGCTCATGCGCCCCAAGGCTCCGCGCGCCGGCTCGCGCATCTTGCTTGAGCGTATCGGCTTTATCTGGCGCCGCATGGGCTTTTTGAACAAGGTCGCTGCACGCAACCTATTCCGCTATAAAAAGCGCGCCTTTATGACCATCTTCGGAATTGCCGGCTGCACAGCGCTCGTGATCTGCGGTATGGGCATCCGTGACACGTCGGTGGCGCTTTCGCCCAAGCAGTACGGGCATATCACGCGCTATGACTTGCTGGCGGTCGCCAATCCCGACGATTTTTCGCAGACGTGCGCGGCGTTGGACGAGCGCAACGCGGCCAATGATTCCAACGTGACCGTGACCTCGACCCTGCCGATTATGACCGACAACGTCACCTTTACATTCGGCGGAAAGAGCGAGACCGTGCAGCTGATCGTGGTGCCCGATGACCGCACGAACGATCTGGACGACTATGTTCGCCTTGAGGATGAGTCCAAAGAGCCGCTGTCTTTGCGTGACGGAGACGTGTATCTGAGCAAGAGTTCACAGCTGGTACTGGGGATTCAGCCGGGCGATACGGCGCACGTCCAGGATTCGTCGCTCAATGTTGCCAAGGTCAAAGTCAGCGACATCTCGCTCAACTATCTAGGCAACACGCTTTACATGACGCAGGGCACCTATGAGCGCGCGTTCGGTCGAAGCGCGCGCCTCAACGGCATCCTTGCGCTGCTTAAGGGTTCGTCGGCCGATCAGATTGCGTTTACCAACCGTCTTAAGAGCGATGGTTGGATTACGCTGTCGAGTACCGCCGAGCATTGGGAAAACTATGAGGCAAACTTTACGATTATCAATTCGGTCGTGGTGCTTGTGACCTTTATGGCGGCGTGCCTGTCGTTTGTGGTGGTATTTACGTTGTCTAACACCAACATCTCGGAGCGCGAACGCGAGCTGGCGACTATTAAGGTGCTGGGCTTCCGTCGTGGCGAGGTGCACCACTACGTTAACAAGGAAACGCTGATTTTGACGGCGATCGGCGCTGCGCTGGGCGTGCCGCTGGGCGGCTTGCTGGCCGAGAGTTTTACGTACATTTTGCAGATGCCGTCGCTGTACTTTGACGTCGAGGTCGAGCCGCTGAGCTACGTGCTCGCCGTGGTGCTTTCCTTCGGCTTTACGATCATCGTCAACCTCGCCACCAACCGAACGCTCAACAAGATCGACATGGTCGGCGCCCTCAAGAGCGCCGAGTAACCTGCCAAAAAGGGACAGGTTTATTTTGGCAGGTTTTATCTGGGTGAACGCCGGACAACCATTAGGTGGCCCAGCGTTTGCCCCGTTTTGCTGGGGAGGTCTGTCGTTCAGTGCTCTTACTGCCCAATCCAGCGTTGCGCATAGCTCTTAATGTCCTCGGTAAAACCGTCAAGGTCGTCAAGGGTGATCACGCTGTCGATAAGCAAATTGGCTATCTCGCGGTGCATTGTGCTGCGGCGAATGTTGTTTGCGATTACGCCTGAGGACAGCTTGTCTCTATTGAGGCGCTCTTCTAATGCCCAAAATCTACTGGACGCTTCGCTGTCGCCGTTCAGCATCTCAACGTACTGGGCGATGAGCTTTTCCATATAACGTTCTTGCCATTGAGGAAGCATTTTCTTAAACAGCTTCCAGTCGCTTTCGGCTACGTCGCGCATATGTCCTCCGCTCGTCAAACGGGCTTTCCATTTGCCTTTCATTCTATTTGGTTTTCGCTCACAGGCGTGGATGAGAGGCTCTCTTTAGCCTTCGAGATTGAGCTTGAATGGGTCGTATGTCATAAAATGGGCCTATCTATTACGTTTGCTACCACACCCTCGACCATGACAAAGATTATGAAATTAAAACCGCAGGTAGAGGGCTTGCCAATTATCGGAAAAGGCGGGTATGGTCGGCCCTCTCGAGTTAAACGTAGTAAATGGGCCCTTTTCTTGGTGTGCGGTCAGTTCAATGCTAATCTCCGTGCCGGAACTGACCCAGTTGTTTGTAAGTTGCGGTGATATAGGGATTGTTTGGCGCTTTGGAGCCTCAAAACAGTCCCTATATCACCGCAACTTGAAAGGGGCGGGCGGTGTCGGATGAGTGGCGCTGGCTGGTTGGGGCGGTTTAGGCCTGTTTGCGGCACTTCCATTGTTTGCGACACCAGCGCATGAGCGCCTTTACGATGGGAATCGTGATGAGGATGATCCATGCAGGATGGGGCTGTCCCAAACAGAGCCACATGTAGAGGAACCAAGCGATGGCGGCTGCCGGGTAGATGACCTCGATCAGCTTAGACAGGTGGCGTCGATCGATGAAGTCACCAATCGCGTAGTAGACGGGAACCAAAAAGACGAGGAAAAGCCCCATGCCCCATGTGCCGTAGACAATGCCGAGCACCAGATAGGCGAGAGTGACAAGTGCGGGGAAGGGGAATTTGTTCCATGCACGTCCGACCTTGGTGTGGAAATGCTTGCCATGATGGTCGAGCTTGTCGTGTGCTTCTTTCCAGCTGGAAAACGTCTCGCCGTCGATGGTGACGGTGCCGTCGTCATTGGTGCGCACGCTATGTCCATCGTCCTCAAGCGTATCGATATGCACGCCGCCCGGTCCCACATGCACCTCTTCGCCCTTGCGCTCGTTGGTCACATGGATGCCGCTCCAACCAACATGGACTTCCTCGCCTTTATTGGGATCAATGACGTGGATACCGCGCGCGAGGGAAATATCGACAAGTGGTTTGTCGCCGCAATCGGCGTGCTCGGCAGAATCCTCAGCTTCGTCAGCCACATCCGCCGTCTCGGTGTCGGCGCTACCGTCCTCCAGGTCGTCGGCATCGTTGGCCGCCTCCCCATATAGCAGCTCATCCAGCGACACGCCATACAGCGAGGCGAGCGCAATAAGGTTATCGGTATCGGGTGAGGACTCGCTGCGCTCCCATTTACTAACAGCCTGGCGGCTTACGCCCAGCTGGGCAGCAAGCGCCTCCTGAGAAAGCCCGGCAGCCTTGCGGCGGTCAACGAGCCGCTGTGCCATTGCAAGATCCATAGCAGTTCCTTTCATGTAGTGACCGTAATCGAATGAGCCGAGTATGCCGAGAACAACCGGTAGCGACCACCATTTCTAGTTAGAATCTGCTCCGACCCTACCGCAACTACCGGTAGCAACCCCTAACGACCAGCCATTTTAGGACAAATGTCAGTGCAAGTAGCAGCCAAGAGTCCCCACTCAGTAAGTTACGGTGGAATAGTTTCTAGATTCAGCCATTTGCGGGCTAAGCGGGAACTATTTCACCGCAACTTAATTTCAGACCAGGCACCCGCAGCAAGAAGACGAATAGCCCCGGCGAGTATGTAAACGCAGGGCCCTCCGACCCCGCCCGACGATTTCGATTGGCGACCTTTGACGGAGTCAAGGGAGGAGCCAAATCGAAATACGTCGGGCGGGGTCGGAGGGCCCGATGGGGTGGATTCCAGCCGAGGCTATTCGTCGCCGAAGCTGATGCCCAACGCCTTGGCCTCGCGCACCAGGTCGCTCTGGGGATCGACATACTTGAGCTTGCCGGCGACCTCCTCGAGCGGCATGTGGCACATCTTGCCGTCACGCAGGGCAATCATGTAGCCAAACTCGCCACGCAGGCAGCCGAGCGCGGCCTCGACGCCGCACTGGGTCGCAAAGATGCGGTCCTGGGCGTCGGGCTGACCGCCGCGCTGCGTGTGACCGGGGATGGCGACGCGGGTCTCGCGACCGGTCTTGGCCTCGATCTCCTTGGCGATGTCGTAGACAATCGACGGGCTCGTACGCTCGGCGAGCTTCTTCTTGTACTCCTTCTTGGACAGCGCCGCATCCTCCTTGGAGATAGCGCCCTCGGCGACGGCTACGATGGTAAAGCGGCTACCGGTCTCCATGCGATGCTCGATGGTCTTGATGACGTTATCCATGTCGTAGGGGATTTCGGGAATCAGGATGACGTCCGCGCCGCCCGCGACGCCGGCGTACAGCGGGATCCAGCCAACCTTGTGGCCCATGATCTCGATGACAAACACGCGTCCATGGCTCGAAGCGGTGGTGTGGATGTCGTCGATACACTTGGTGGCGACGTCGATGGCGCTTGTAAAACCAAACGTCAGCTCGGTGCCCCAGGTGTCGTTATCGATGGTCTTGGGCAGGGCGATAACGTTGAGGCCCTCTTCGCGCAGGCGGTTGGCGGTCTTGGTGGAGCCGTTACCGCCCAGCATAAACAGGCAGTCGAGCTGCAACTTGTGATAGGTGTGGACCATCGCGGGCACCTTCTCGACGCCGTCGGCCTCGGGAGTATCCAGGCGCTTGAACGGCGTACGGCTCGTGCCCAGGATGGTGCCGCCGCGGGTGAGGATACCGCTAAAATCGGCGGGCGTCATGACGCGGAACCTGCTGTAGATAAGGCCCTGGTAGCCGTCCTCAAAACCGTAGATCTCGATAGGCTCTTCGCTATTGGTCATGAGTGTTTTGACGATGCCGCGCATGGTGGCGTTGAGTGCCTGGCAGTCGCCGCCACTGGTAAGAAGACCGATCCTGAGCATGATGAATCCTTCCGGGCAAGTTATAACATGCGCATAAGTTTACCCCCGCACACTGTTGATACAGGGGTAAAACGTGTTAGCTCAAATGTATAGAAATGTAAGCAGTGTCAGGCGAGCGTAAGGACGACGGGCCTGGCTCCTTACAACGCGAAGGCGTCGACGTCGCCCCAATGGCGGCGCAGCGTGATGGCGGCAGCGGGCTCGGTGTTGTCAAAGACGACCGACCACTGCGTGTTGCTGGTGATGTCTTCCGGATTGGGCTCTTGCGCTGCAGCGCGTAGGGCCTTCCAAGCGACTGCCTCGTCTTGGGCGCCGGCATGGGCGTCGAGGACATCGGCGATTGCGACGGCGCGCTCTTTACCATGGCCCAGCTCGCCATTCTTTTGGTTGGGCAGCACTTCGTCGCCATGGCAGGCGTAGAAGTTCGTAACCTGGCGTACAGGAGTCGCTTTGAAAGCGCGGTCCGGATCGCGCGGATCCCACTCTACTACGCGCGCGTCACCGGCGGCGTCGTTGATAAAGAAGTGGTAGTCGCGTCCGGCCATGGCGTGCATGTCGTAGGCAGAAAGCAGGTCGACGGCCTCCTGCGTGGTAGCCGCGCGGTCGAGCACCAGGCGGATGGCGAGCGAAGTGTTGATGACGGGGCGCTGCGTGTCCTGGTCACAGGGCTTGGAATCCAGGGTGAGCACGGCAATGGACACGCCGCATTCGTTAACACCGTCGAGCTGGGCAAGCGGGCCCATGAGTGCGGCGGCGCGTCCGGCGACGGAGTCAAGCGGAGTGTTATCGCCCAGGTTGTTAAGGGCCGCAAAGCCGATGGAGGCATGGCCGTCGCGCGGGTGATTGCGCACCAGCAGTGCCGAGGTGTCGTCCTTAAAGTCGTAATTGCGACCGGTGCGCACGCGGCCTTCGGCATCCACGGCGACAAAAGCGCTGCAGGCAAACTGGGGCGCCTGGACATGTGCCGGCACGCCGGGGAGCACCTGAGCCACTACGGCATCGATGTAGGCCTGGTCGTCGCGCACGCCAGCGGCGATGATGCGATCAAGATCGTAGTCGTAGGCGATGTCGATTGCGTACAGGTCATAGCCATCCGCATAGTCGGTCAAGCGTTTGAGCGACGCGGCGGACTTGATTTGCTTGCGGTAAACGATGCCGGCGGCAGCGGCAAGGCCGACGGCGACTCCCGCGACACCGCAGGCGATGGCAATGTTACGTGGCTTCATGACGACTCCTCTCGTCCTGTTAGTGCAATTGTCGCAAAAGGAGCGCGGGCATGATGACTCGACTTGGTGAGCGGCGCGGAATTAAGCACGGAATGAAGAGTGCAGCGCTGGCGCGGCGGGGTATGCTGGAGGGGACCATCAACCCAGCGAAAGGGGAGAGCATGACGGATCAGGAAACGCCCGAGCGCGCGCATGTGACGGCAGACGATATCGAGGCCGCCAACGACCTCATCGACTTTATCGAGGCATGCCCCAGCATGTTCCATACGGCGGCGACCATTATGGCCGAGCTCGACGAGGCGGGCTTTACCTACCTGCCCGAGAATGCGGCGTGGGATATCGAACCGGGCGGGCGTTATTACACGCAGCGCAACACCTCGAGCGTCGTTGCCTTTAAGGTGGGCGAGGACCTGGCCGCGACGTGGGGCGAGGACGGCGTTGCCGGTGATTATCATTTTCAGCTCACGGCGTCGCACAGCGATTCTCCGACGTTTAAGGTCAAGGCCGTGCCCGAGCTCGACGGCGCGGGCGAGACGCTGCGCCTGAACGCCGAGGCCTACGGCGGCATGATCGACTACACCTGGTTCGATCGCCCGCTGGCACTCGCGGGCCGCGTGCTGGTGCGCGAGGGCGATCGCATTGAGAGCCGCCTGCTTGCCACCGAGCGCGAGGTTGCCATCATTCCGAGCCTTGCCATCCATATGAACCGCGGCGTTAACGAGGGCTTTGCTCCCAATCGCGCCGTCGACCTGTGCCCGCTCATCAGCGCCGGCGAACTCAAACAGGGTGACTTCGATGCCCTGATCGCCGAAGAGCTGGATGTTGAGCCCGAGCAGATCCTGGGTCGCGACCTGTTCCTGGTCAATCGTCAGGATGCGCGCATTTGGGGCTGGGCCGACGAGTTTATCTCGACGCCCAAGCTCGATGACCTGGCATGCGCCTATACCTCGCTGCAGGCATTTTTGGGTGCCGAGAATGCGCACGACATCTCGGTCTTCTGCTGCTTTGATAACGAGGAGGTTGGCTCCGAGACCAAGCAGGGCGCCATGTCGACGTTCTTGGCCGACGCGCTGCGCCGCATCAACGGATCGCTGGGCTTTGACGACGAATCGTACCACCGCGCACTTGCCGCCTCGATGCTCGTGAGCTGCGACAACGCACATGCCGTGCATCCCAACCGCGCCGAGAAGTGCGATGCCCGCAACCAGGTGGTGCTCAACGGCGGCATCGTCATCAAGGAGGCAGCCAACCAGCACTACTGCACCGATGCCTTTAGCCGCGCGGTGTTCCAGGCTATCTGCGATGACGCCGACGTGCCCACGCAGGCCTTCGCCAACAAGAGCGACATGGCCGGCGGCTCCACGCTCGGCAATCTGTCCAATATGCAGGCGAGCATGCATGCCGTGGACGTGGGCCTGCCGCAGCTTGCCATGCACTCGAGCTACGAGACCGGCGGCGTGCGCGACGTGATGTACGCCATCCGCGCCCTCACCGCTTTCTACGAGCGCAACCTAACCATCAACGGCGCCGAAAGCGTAGAGCTCTAAAACCTACCAAAAAAGGATGTTAATTTTGGCAGGTTTTATCTGGGCGAATGCCGTAATGCCAACAGCTGGACGGAATTGTTAAGACACCGCTGGTCGAGCAAACGTCAGCGAGCGACGTCCAGAGCGAACAAGTTGGCATGGAAAAAGGCGAGGCATTGACCTTCTGGTCATGCCTCGCCTTTTGAATGGCAAATTGTCGTTCTGGACGTCGCGCAGCGTCGGCCGGTCCGCCGTTCGTAAGAACGGCGGAACCTAAAGGTGCAGTGTGCCTCGGCGGCTTTTTGTGCACAGAGCACGACTAATGCTAGTAAATGCTATACATGCTTTACATATCTACCATAGTGTTTTATGATAATTTTGAAGTACTAAGGAGGGGTCATGACCACAACAGCCGCTCAGATCAACGTACGTCTCGATGCCGATCTTAAAAGGAGTGGGGACGCCGCTCTCTCCAAGGCCGGTATGACGCCGAGCCAAGCGGTGCGAGCGCTCTGGCAGCTTGCAGCGTCGCTGGCCGATCGCCCCGGTGCGCTCGAGGATATCCTGCTGCCCAGTCGGGCCCGGGCGGAACAGCGCGAGCGCGAAAAAGCCGCCAAACGCAAACTCGAACTCATCAATCAAGGATCGAAGCTGTTCGCTGCTGCTTGCCGTGAGTCGGGAATCGATATGGTCAGGGCTCAGCCATCGGACGACGAAGAGCTCAAACGGAATGCCTATGTGGATCGCTATGGCGAGGAGATGAGCTGGCTCTATGAGTGAGGCTCCAAAGCGCATCTTGGTTGACACCAACGTGTGGCTCGATTACTTCATTCCCTCACGACGTGGTCGTTCGGTGGCGATTGAGTTTTTACGCGATGCATGCACGGCACAGGTTGATTTGCTGTACGCGGCGACATCGTCCAAAGACCTGTTCTATTTGATTTCAAGCGAACATAAGGCATGGTATCGGCGAGAGCACGGTTCGCTTTCTCAAGATGCCGCTACGGCAGCGACATCGCTTGCATGGGATTGTCTTAGCGTGCTGTCGCAGCTTGCCACGCCAGTGCCCTGCGACCTGAGCGACATATGGATGGCGAGCAAGCAGCGTGAGCTCCATAGCGATTACGAAGACGATTTAATCATTGCGGCGGCGATGCGTGCGCAGGCGGATCTACTGGTCACCAACGATGTCAAGCTCTGTTCACATGCGCCCGTCGCAGCAATGAACGTCGAAAACGCAAGAAACTATCTAACAACGCTTAAATAGCTCTAAACCTCACTGGCCGAATAATAGTCAGCGAATGCCCCCAGGCAGGGCCGCGCCAGCCAGTCCCTACAGGTTGAACACGCACCGCCCAGACCCCGCAGGTAGAATAAAAGTCAGCGAGAACCCGTCTGGGCGAGCAAGGTGCCTTGAAACAAGGCGGCATTGACCTTCTGGTCATGCCGCCGAA
>CAJJTG010000030.1 GCA_905194675.1 uncultured Collinsella sp.
GGTCGATCGCGAGTTCCGCACGAGCCGGAGAGCACTTAATGTGCTCTCCGTGCGAGTCAGGACTGTCCGAGCAGGCGACCTTATATGTCTGCCGCCCGGCGGCGGGGCTCCTCGCCAGTCCCCCTCAGCTAGTTCTTCAGCGAGTTCAGCGGCGCCGGGAAGCGTCCACCGCGATGGGCAAGCACGGTGCCGGCGTTGGGGTTCACCGGCATGATGGGTGCACGGCCAAACAGGCCGCCGTACTCGACGCAGTCGCCCACGCCCTTGCCGATGGCGGGGATCACGCGCACGGCCGTGGTCTTGTTGTTGATGACGCCGATGGCCATCTCGTCGGCGATGATGCCGGCGATGGTCTCGACCGGGGTGTCGCCGGGGATGGCGATCATGTCCAGGCCAACGGAGCACACGCAGGTCATGGCCTCAAGCTTCTCGAGCGAAAGCGCGCCGGCCTCGACGGCGGCGATCATGCCGGCGTCCTCGGACACGGGGATGAAAGCGCCCGAGAGACCGCCCACGCTGGAGCTGGCCATGACGCCGCCCTTCTTGACGGCATCGTTGAGCATGGCGAGCGCGCAGGTCGTGCCCGGGCCACCGCAGGTGCCCACGCCGATGATCTCGAGGATGCGGGCAACGGAATCGCCGATGGCAGGCGTGGGAGCCAGCGACAGGTCGACAATGCCCTTCTCGACACCCAGACGATGGGCGGCCTCGCGGCTCATGAGCTCGCCGGCACGGGTGATCTTAAAGGCGGTCTGCTTAATCTTCTCGGCGACTTCCATCATCGATGCGGAATCGGGCAGCGTCTCCAGGGCTGCGGCCATAACGCCGGGGCCCGAGACGCCTACGTTGATGACGGCGTCGGCCTCGCCACCGCCGTGGACGGCGCCCGCCATAAACGGGGAGTCCTCGACCATGTTGGCAAAGCAGACAAACTTGGAAGCGCCGACGGAATCCTGGTCGGCCGTGAGTTTAGCGGCATCGATGATGGTCTGGGCGGCCATGAGCACGGCATCCATGTTGATACCGGCGCGCAGGCTGGCGACGTTGACGCTGGAGCAGACGCGGCTCGTGGTGGCGAGCGCCTGGGGGATGGACTGGATGACGCGGCGGTCGGCGTCGCCGATGCCCTTCTGGACGAGCGCGGAGAAGCCGCCCAGGTAATCGATGCCGAGCGTCTCGGCCGCGCGGTCGAGGGCGTGCGCGATGGGGGTGAGGTCCTCATCCTTGCAGCACGCGGCGATCTGGGCCACCGGGGTGACGGAAACGCGCTTGTTGACGATGGGGATACCGTACTCGCGCTCGAGGTTCTCGGCGGTCTCGACCAGATGCTCAGCCGTGTGCGTCACGTGGTCGTAGATCTTCGTGCACATGCGGTCGAGGTTCTCGTCACCGCAACCCATGAGCGAAACACCCATGGTGATGGTCCTGATGTCGAGGTTCTGCTCCTCAACCATGCCGCGGGTTTCCGCGATTTCTGCGGGCGTGATCGCCATCCTTGCGCTCCTATCTGCCAAAACGAGCATAGTCTTTTCTATTCTAACGTGCCGCACGTGCCAAGTGGCGCATGCGGCACGTTTTGGTGCTCGGTTGTTTCCGTTGTGTTACTGCCCAAAGACCTCTTCGGCGATACGAGCGCTTTCGGCGGCGTCCTTGGCGTAGTAGTCCGCGCCGATCTGCTTGGCGTATTCGGGGGTGAGCACGGCGCCGCCTACGATGATCTTGACGCCCGGAACCTCGGCATGGAGCAACTTGATGGTCTCTTCCATGGCGACGACCGTGGTGGTCATAAGCGCCGAGAGGCCGACGAGCTTGATGTCACGCTCCCGCACGGTCTTGAGCACCTCTTGCGGGTCGACGTCGCGGCCTAGGTCAAAGACGGTATAGCCGTAGTTATCGAGCAGCATCTTGACGATGTTCTTACCGATGTCGTGGATGTCGCCCTTGACGGTGGCCACGCAGATCTTGCCCTTGTCGGCGATCTCGCCGGCGGGCATCAGGCGCTTGATGGTGTCGAAGCCCACGCGTGCGGCTTCGGCCGAGGCCATAAGCTGCGGCAAGAAGAACTTGCCCTGGTCAAAGAGGACGCCAACCTCGTCGAGGGCGGGGATAAAGTGATTGTTGATGAGGTCCATGGCGTCGTGGTCTGCCAGCAGACGCTCGGTCTCGGCAGCGATCTCGCCTTTGCGGCCCGAGACGACCATGCGACGAATCGGGTCGTCGTTGCCGTCGGTGCCGTCGGTGCCGGCAGCGGGCACGGTGTCGGTCGATGCGGCCTGAGCTGCTGCCGGGTTGGCGGCGATCTTATACGGATCGGTCCAGCCGGCATAGCGCTCGATGTATCCGGTCGAGCCCTCGTCCTCAACGCTCAGGACGCGATAGCTGTAGACGGTATCCATAAAGCGCTTGGAGCCCGGGTTCATGATGGGGGCGTCCAGACCCGCGCCAAAAGCGGCGGCCAAAAAGACCGAACCCAGCAGCGGGCGAGCGGGCAGGCCAAAGCTGATGTTCGACACGCCGAGCGCGCATTTGACGCCCAGGCGCTCCTTGCACAGGGACATGGCGCGCAGGATCTGCTCGGCCTGGCGTTGATTGGTCGAGGCGGTCATGACCAGGCAGTCGATGAGGATGCGGTCCGGGCCAATGCCGTAGCGGGCGGCCTCGGCCACGATGCGCTCGGCGATGGCGAAGCGGGCCTCGGCGGTATCGGGGATGCCGCCTTCGTCGAGCGTAAGGCCGACGACGTTGGTGCCGTAGTGGGCAACCAACGGAAAGATCTCATCCATGATCTGCTGCTTGCCATTGACCGAGTTGATGATGGGCTTGCCGGCGTAGCGGCGCACGGCGGCTTCGACGGCTGCGGGGTCGGTGGAGTCGATCTGCAACGGCAGCAGCGTGGAACCCTGGAGCTGCTCGGTGGCCTGTTGGATAATCTTGACCTCGTCGATCTCGGGCAGGCCCACGTTGACGTCCAGGATGTCGGCGCCCTGCTCCTGCTGGCTGATGCCCTGGCTCACCACGTAGTCCAGATCGCCGTCGCGCAGGGCCTGCTGCAGGCGCTTTTTGCCGGTGGGATTGATGCGCTCGCCGATGACGGCAATCTTGTGGCCGTCGCAGGGAAGGTCCACCACAGTCTGGGCACTTGTGACCGACATGCTGGGCTTGCGGTGGCGCGGACTGGGCGTGTGGTTATCGATAAGCGTGCGCAAGGCGGCCATGTGCGCCGGCGTGGTGCCGCAGCAGCCGCCCACGACGCTCACGCCGTCCTCAATCATGCCGGCGACGGCTTTGGCGTATTCGGGGGCCTGGATGTCAAAGACGGTATTACCGTCGTCGTCCACGTGGGGCAGTCCCGCATTGGCCTGCACCATAACGGGTTTGTCCGTAACGGTGAGCATACGTGCGGCGAGCCCTCGGAGCTCGGCCGGTCCCTGGCTGCAGTTGATGCCCAAAACGTCGGCGCCGATGGCGTCGAGCGTGATGGCGGCCACCTCGGGACTCGTGCCCAGGAACGTGCGACCGTCTTCCTCAAAGGTCATGGTGGCAAAGACGGGCAGGTCGGAGTTCTCTCGGCAGGCGAGGACGGCCGCCTTGATCTCGGCAAGGTCGGTCATGGTCTCGATAATAAAGAGGTCCACGCCCGCATCGACGCCGGCGCGCACTTCCTCGGCAAAGAGGTCGTAGGCCTCGTCAAAGCTGAGGGTGCCCAGGGGGCGCAGCAGGGCGCCGATGGGGCCGATGTCGCCGGCGACGTAGTGGGCGCCGGCCGCGCTGGCGCAAGAGACCGCGGCGGCAAAGACATCTGCCACGGTGGCGGCGCCATCGAGCTTGTGCGCGTTGGCGCCAAAGGTGTTGGCGGTGATCACATCGCAGCCGGCCTCGACGTACTGACGCTGGATGTCGGTGATGACCTGAGGCTCCTCAAAGTTGAGCAGCTCGGGCAGGGCGCCTGCCTTCATGCCGGCGGCCTGCAGCATGGTGCCCATGCCGCCGTCGAACAGCAGGTGCCCCGTGCCCTCGATGGCAGCGCGCAGGCGATCGTCCTTAATGCGAAGGTCGTCGATTGTGCGCGTCTTGTACGTGGCGCCATTGCGGCGTGCGGCATCAACGGGCGCCGCCAGCGCGGCACCGTCCAGATCATGAGTGATAAGCGGAGTAAACATCAATGAGCTCCTAATGGCTGGAATAGCAGGTGGTGTGGGCGGCGCGGAAGCGACAGTGCTCGCGCATGCGGCAGATATTGCAGGTGGGGCGGCTCTGGGCGTCGTGGACCTCGCCGTCGAACAGACCGATCACCGCGGTCACGCTCTTGGTGGGCATGAGCAGGCTGGTGGGCGTGACGGTAAGCCCGATGAGCCGCGTGGCGTTGAGCGCGTCCACGATTGAGCGCTGTGCCGTAAGCGGGCAGTCGCCGTAGCCGGGACTGAAGCGCCAGTTACCGGCGAGTCCGTGTGCGGCGGCCGCAGCCTTAACCTGCTGGTCCATCTGCTCGACGGCGGCTTCTACATAGGCAGAGCATGCGGCGTCGAGCACGGCTCCCTCCAGGGGCTGCTGGGCTCCCGTGGTACGCAGGCGACGCTCGGCGTCCATGCCGAGAGTGCATGCCATGAGCGCGGCAAATCGGGCGTCTTTGAGATGTCGATAGATATCGCGACCCCGCAGATCAACGTTGGCGCCGACCAAGCGGATGCAGGGCTCGCCCTGCTCGTCCACGCCCGTGGCATCGACGGCAAACACGCGTCGCACGCCACGGGGTTCAATGTCCAGCTCCAGACGCTCAACGACAAGCTCAATACGCTGCGACAGCTCGGGCTCAATTTGCTGACCGCTGTAGCCCAGATAGCGCAGCATCTCGGCACGATCGACGCGGGGATGGTGGGCATCATCGATACGATAAAGCGCCGGCGACGCAAGGTCGGCCGGCACTTCGACAGCGGTTGTATCGATGTGCGGTTTTTCCATTACCCCAGGCGCTCCATAATGGTTGCGGCGATTGCAGGACGATTCATAGTGTACAGGTGCAGACCGTCGGCGCCGTGCTCCTTAAGGTCGCAAAGCTGACGGGCGGCATAATCTACACCGGCTGCCTGCAGGCTCTCGGGGTCGTTCTCGTACTTGGCGAGAATCTTGATGACGGGGGAGGGCAGCGACGCGCCGCACATAAAGACCATGCGGCTGATTTGCGACTTGCCCATAAACGGCATGATGCCCGCGGTAATGGGCACGGTGATACCTGCCTTGTTGGCAAGCTCGCGGAAACGGTAGAAGCACTCGTTGTCAAAGAAGAGCTGCGTCACAAAGAAGCTCGCGCCGGCGTCCTGTTTTTGCTTGAGGTATTCGACCGAAGCGTTGAGGTCCTCACAGGCAATGTGGCCCTCGGGGTAGGCCGCGGCGCCCACACAAAAGCCGGCGTCAACAAGCTCGGGGATGAGCTCGCGGGCGTAGGCGTAGTCCGAGGCGGGCTTGTCATCCTCGGTCGCGCCAGCGGGCAGATCACCGCGCAGGGCCAGGATGTTTTCTACGCCGGCGGAGCGGTATTCGTCGATCTTGGCGGCGATATCGGCGTGCGAGCGGCCCACGCAGGTGAGGTGCGCCACCGAGGGCGTATTGAATTCGCTCGTAATCATTTGCGCGATGGGGGCGGTGGTGGCGCCGTTGCCCGAGCCGCCGGCAGAGCAGGTGACCGAGACAAAGCTCGGCGAAAGCTTGCACAGATTGCCTGCCACCTCGCGAGCCGTGTTGAGGGTAAGCTCGCCCTTGGGCGGGAACATCTCAAACGAAACGGGTGCGGTGCCCTGGGATGCTGCCTGCTTAAAAACCTCGTCGACGCGCATATCGTGCTCCTTTAGATACGTAATAGTGTGATGTGTTGTAAGGATTCTACAGCACCACTGTGTCACGGTGGAGTTTCACTCGCTATTCGGGGATACCAATCAAAGATGCCTTGCTATCGACATTCCCTATAGCAGAGCGGTCAATCTGGGATGGGGCTATAAAGACTGGTATCTGATGCGAAATACCAGTTAATAGAGCCCCATCCCAAATTGACTACCCTTAAACCATGGGGAGAGGTCTGCAATTTATACAGTTGATTGGCTGTTGAGGGCGGCAACGCCGCCGCGATGCGGTAACCTCATTGATTGGTTTCGTGACAGCAACATAACGGTAATGTTGCGGAAACACGACGAGCCTAATCTATGACTCGTTCGTTAGTAATCAACACCGCTTCTCACGCGGTGCCGATACGAAGGGAGTTCCGTATGGCCGAACTTACTGACCGCTTCGGGACCATGGTGTTCTCTGAGGAAGTCATGAAGGACTACCTCCCCAAGGACATTTGGAAGCGCCTTGCTGCAACCCTCGAGGACGGTGAGCCGCTCGACCTGGATGTGGCCAACGCCGTTGCCCACGCCATGAAGGTCTGGGCCATCTCCAAGGGCGCGACGCACTACGCGCACTGGTTCCAGCCGCTTTCGGGCATTACTTCCGAGAAGCACGACAGCTTCCTCGAGCCCAACCACGACGGCACCGCCATTACCAAGTTTACGGGCAAGAACCTCATCCAGGGCGAGCCGGACGCCTCCAGCTTCCCCAACGGCGGCCTGCGTGCCACCTTCGAGGCCCGTGGCTACACCGCTTGGGATCCCACCAGCCCCGCCTTTATCAAGGACGATGTCCTGTGCATCCCCACGGCTTTTTGCTCCTACACGGGCGAGGCCCTGGACAAGAAGACCCCGCTGCTGCGCTCCATGACCGCACTCTCGCGTGAGTCCAAGCGCGTTTTGGCGCTGTTTGGTAAGACCCCCAAGAAGGTCGTTCCTTCCGTGGGCGATGAGCAGGAGTACTTCCTGATCAAGAAGGACGCTTACCGCAAGCGCAGGGACCTGGTCATCACCGGGCGCACCCTCTTTGGTGCTGCTCCCTGCAAGGGCCAGGAGCTCGAGGAGCACTACTTTGGCGCTATCCGCCCCACCGTCTCGTCCTATATGAAGGACCTGGACGATGAACTGTGGGCGCTTGGCATTCCTGCCAAGACCAAGCACAACGAGGTCGCTCCCTGCCAGCATGAGCTCGCCCCTGTCTACGGCGAGGTCAACGAGGCCATCGACCAGAATCTGGTCATGATGGAGAAGATGAAGCTCATCGCCTCCCGTCACGACTTGGTCTGCCTGCTGCACGAGAAGCCCTTTGAGGGCATCAACGGTTCGGGCAAGCACAACAACTGGTCGCTTGGCACCGAGTCCGAGAACCTGCTCGACCCGGGCGACACCCCGCTCGACAACCTGCAGTTCATCGTCTTCCTCACCGCGGTGATCGAGGCCGTCGATAACTATCAGGAACTCCTGCGTGCCTCCGTTGCCTCGGCCGGCAACGATCATCGTCTGGGCGCCAACGAGGCTCCTCCGGCGATTATGTCCATCTTCCTGGGCGACCAGCTCACCGAGGTCGTCGAGAAGATCATCGATGGCAAGGCTTCCGTCCATGCCACGCGCGGCGTGCTTGACCTAGGCGCCGATACCCTGCCCAAGCTGATGCAGGACAACACCGACCGCAACCGTACCTCCCCGTTCGCCTTCACCGGCAACAAGTTCGAGTTCCGTGCCTGCGGCTCCGAGCAGAACGTCTCCGACTCCAACCTGGTGCTCGATGCTGCCGTGGCCAAGTCGCTCAAGTCTTTCGCCGACGCACTCGAGGGTACGCCCGAGGATAAGTTCCAGGACGCCGCGCTCGAGTACTGCAAGAAGGTGCTGACCGATCACCAGCGCATCCTGTTCTCCGGCGACGGTTACTCCGACGAGTGGCCCATCGAGGCCGAGAAGCGCGGCCTTGCCAACAACAAGACCACGGCCGACGCTCTTCCCGCCTTTGTTTCCGATAAGGCCATTGCGCTCTTTGAGGAGACGGGTGTCCTGACCCGCGCCGAGGCCCAGTGCCGCTATGACTGCAAGCTCGAGAAGTACAACAAGCTCATGAACATCGAGGCTACCACGATGGTTCGCGAGGCGCGTCGTACCTATCGCCCGGTCATTACCGCCTATGCCACCAAGGTCGCTAAGGGCCTTGAGACTATTCGTGCCGCCGGTGCTGAGGCCGCCATGCAGTGCGAGCAGAACACGCTCAACAAGCTCTGCAACGGTATCACCGCCATCAACGACTCCATCAAGGCGCTCGACGCCGTACATCAGAAGGCCGAGGCTCTCGATGGCCAGGAGCAGGCCAACGTATACGCGCACGAGGTCGTTCCCGCTATGGATACGCTGCGTGCCGCCGTGGACGCAATGGAGGAGATCGTGGCCGCCGACTACTGGCCGGTTCCGACCTACGACGACATTCTGTTCTACGTGTAGAACGTAACCGACATATCGTCACGGTATTGAGCCGGGGTCCGCATCGCGCGGGCCCCGGCTATTTGTTTGCGAAGGACGCTTTGGATCCCGCTTTGCAACTGATTCGCCCACGCAATAAGGGGTCGTGGGCAAAAAACGTCAAATATGAGTACTGTCACAAGCCCTGTAGCATTATCTTTTTGCAAAATATGCAGTGTTACGCAACATATGTCCAAGTACTTAGCTGATAAATGCCTGCAATTCCTCCGCCATAGGACGCCTTGTGTCCAAATCGCCTTCTGATGGCATGAAATCGCTGTTACTAAATTGGTAACAGTACTCATATTTGCTATTTTTTGTCCACGGGCCCTTGGATGACAGTGTGATTTTATGCCTTCGGGGTTCGAATCCCGGCGTTGGAGAAGAAAAAAGCCCGTCACCACAAGGGTAACGGGCTTTGCATTTCAAATGGTGCCCCCAGCGGGATTCGAACCCGCGATATCCACCTTGAAAGGGTGGCGTCCTTGGCCGCTAGACGATGGGGACAGCGGGAAAGAGTATAGCAGACTTTTTTGCCGGCGCGTATATCGTTGGCAAACTGGAAAACCACCACAAAGGTGCCTGTCTCCTTTGTGGTGGTGGGGCGTTAGGGGAGGAGCTTCATGGCGGCGTCGTGAGCGGTGCGCTCGTAGGTGTCGTCGAGGGGCTTGAGCGGCAGCAGGGCTGTGGCCTGCGCATCGCCGCGGCGCTCGAGGGCGTGGGTGATGAGCCAGTCGGCGAGCTCGGGGTTCTTGGGGAGCGCCGGCCCGTGCAGGTACGTGCCGATGACACCCTTGTAGATGATGCCCTCAAAGCCATCGTCGCCGTTGTTGCCGGTGCCCGTGACGACGGACGTTCCGAGCGGCGTGGCCTCTGCATCGAGCAAGGTGCGGCCGCCGTGGTTCTCGAATCCCACAAAGGGCTCGGGTGACAGGTCGGTCTTGACGGCGACGTTGCCGATCAGGCGGTCGGAGCCGCGTACGGTTTCGGCGGCAATGACGCCCAGGCCCTCGATGCGATCTTCGCCCATATAGTACGAACGGCCGAGCAGCTGATAGCCGCCACAGATAGCAAGCAGTGTGCCGCCGTCCTCAACATAGGCCGCGACCTTGTCTTTTTGAGCGAGCAGTTCGTGTGCCACGGCCAGCTGGTCGCGATCGGAGCCGCCGCCCATCATAACGATGTCGGCGTCGGTCAGGTCGAGCGTCTCGCCCATGTGGACTTCGTCCACACGCACGGGAATGCCGCGCCAGGCGCAGCGGCGTTCGAGCGCGATAACGTTGCCGCCGTCGGCGTAGAGGTTGAGCGCATCGGGATACAGGTAGACGATGCGCAGGGGGCGCGAAAGCTCGACCGGCGCAATATCGGTGGGGACAGCGCTACCATCGGCGCGCGTTACGGCGTGGGAGACAATCGAGCTTGCATCGTCGTCTTTAAGCCCGTCGAGCTCCTTGACTAACGGCGGGAAGGCCGTGTAGTTGGCGACGGCGTAGAAGGTGTCATCGGCGGCCTCGTCTGCCACGGCGCCGATCGCCTGCGCGACGTCCGAGATAATCGCGGCATCGATGCCGGCGTACTTGAGGCGTACCTGCATGTCGTGCGCACGCGTGCCTCCGGCAAAGGCGACAAGACCCGGCGTGTCGGCGATGCGCTCGAAGTCGACATCGTAGATCCACGAGACATCGTGGCCGTCGGCATCGTTATCGTTTAGGAAGAAGGCGCAGAGCCTGCCGCCTGCCGTTTTAATGGACTGGATCTGGCGATCGAAGCCCACGGGATTCTTGGCCAGGTTTGCCTCGACGGTGCGACCGGCAATATCCCAGCGGCCCATGCGTCCGCCGGCAGGCACGTAGGCATCGAGCGTGGGCTGCAGGTGCGCCGCGTCCACGCCCAGCTCGTGCGCCGCAAAGAAGGCGGCGGCGACGTTATAGACCATGTACAGGCCGTTGTAGCGCGTGGCGATGTGCGTTGCGGGTGCGTCGGTATTGGGTCCAAAGACCAAGTCAAATTCGTAGCCGTCGTAGGTAAGCTCAACGTCCGTCACGCGACGGACAAGCGCAGGGCGGGCCCAGCCGCACGAGGGGCAATGGTAGGCGCCGAGCTGGCCGTATTGCACGTAGTCATACTCCAGCGGCGCGTTGCACTGCGAGCAAAAACGCGAGTCGCTAATGCGATCGGACTCGGTGCCCGTGGCGCCGTCGATGCCAAAGGCGATGCTCGTGTTGGGAACGCGTGCGGCGATCGCGGCACACAGCGGGTCGTCTGCGTTGTAGATGAGCGTTGTTGCCGGAGAGAGCTCCAACGCATGGGCAATGACGTCTTGGGTATGGTCGATCTCGCCGTAGCGGTCTAGCTGGTCGCGGAACAGGTTGAGCAGCACGAAGTACGTCGGCTTGAGCTTGGGTAGGACGCGCACGGTGTAGAGCTCATCGCATTCAAAAACGCCCACGCGCTTGCCGCCGCCGGCTCGCTTGAGGCCGCTGCGCGCCTCGAGCAGTGCGCCCACCACGCCCGGCTCCATGTTGTTGCCGGCGCGGTTGCATACCACGGTGGCGCCGCTGGCGGCAACGGCGTCGGCGATGAGGTTGGAGGTGGTGGTCTTGCCATTAGTACCGGTGATCACCACGCTGCGGTCGACCAGGCTCGCGAGGTCGCTTAGCAGCTCGGGGTCGATCTTCATGGCGATGCGGCCGGGAAGCACGCCACCCTGGCGTTTGAGGACAGAGCGCAGTCCCCAGCGGGCGATATCGCTCGAGGTGCAGGCGAGAGATGAGCGGAGGTTCATGAAGCCGTTCCTAACATAGATGACATGGTCGGGGCGATCGCGTCGCTAAAAGCCGTAGCGGCGCGCAAATTCCTGGGCAAGCTGCGATACATCTTCGCAGGCGTTGGCCCAGGGGGCAAAGTCGGGGGTGTCCGAGATAATACCGTCGGCTTCCCAAACCGCCTGGTGCGAGAGGTCCCAGGGGTCGCGCGGCTCGGGTCGGCAGGGAAGATACGGCGTCTGGTACATGGGGTTCAGCAAGAAGAACGCGCCGCCCTCGCAACGGTTAGCGAACTCACGCAGCGCGCGCGTCGCCGGGCGCATCTTGTTCGTTTTGAACAGCAAGATCGTGCGGGCGAGCAGGTACCAAGGAGAGTTTTCGAGTGCGTCTGCCCCCATCTGCTCCTCGAGCTGGTGGGCCAGGGCAAAAAAGCCGTCCTGGTCTTCTAGGCGGGCGAGGGCGAGCAGCACGGTGCCGGCGGCCCGGGTAGGATAGCCTTCCGCCTTAAGAACGCGGCGAGCATAGTTGGCAGCGGCGCGGTAACGAGCGCTCGCCATGCACAGCTGCGAGATGGCCTCGAGTGTGTGAAGCCACCCGATAAGGGCCGGCTCGCTCACGGTAAGGTCCGCTGCGGTGACACCGTCGGCCAAAACATTATTGGCCCAATAGTGCGGGGCCTCCATATCGAACCCGGGTACGCTTTGCTGCAGGTAATCGGCCGTGGTCGCTTCGAGCTTCATCAGGTCGCCCAGGCAGGCGTCAACGGGCGTGTCGGCCAGGATGATGGCGAGCAGCTGGGCATCGAGGACATGCGCATCGATGCGGACGATCTTGAGCAGCTCATCGCGCATGTCGTCGAACAGGCGATTGCGCGTCTGCTCGAACTCCTCGTCGCTGCCCATGTCCTCGATGCGATGGAGCTCGTCGAGCAGGTGACGATGAACACCGGCATAGGACAGCAGCGCCTGGGCATGCTCGGACTGCGCATACTTGTGAGGATTCGCGCTAATGTCGTTATGGACAAGCTCGCGTGCTGCATCGGTGAGTTCGGGGTGCGACGCCAGATAGGTGCGCTCCAAGTAGGCGGGGATGTAGACGCTTGGATCCATTAGAGGTCCCCTCCCTTAAATGGAAGCCCCTGCTCGGCTGCGCGTAGGATGCGCTCGTCGATCTGGGAGCGCACGATGTCGTTGGTGGCGACCCAGGCGGCAAAGCTGGCATTGTCGGGGGCGCCCAGGCCCTCCTGCAGTAGCGGCGTTGCCTCGGACAGCGCAAGGACAAGCTCGTCGGTGGAGCCCACGCCCACGTTGACGCGGGCATAGACGCCATCGGGAAACTCGGTTTGGAAGTAGAGCGCCTCTGCCGCGTGCGGGCACGAGTGCGCAAGGATGCGCAGGTAGTGCTCGGCGCCCTCGTAGTCCAGCTCGCGCCAGGCAGCGCTCATCAGCGCGATGAGTGTCCACGGGTCCAAGTCGCGCTCCGCGTCCTTGGGACGGCGGCGCAGCGGTGTGTTGGCAAGATAGGGCACGGAGTGGGCAGAGCGAAAGCGCTTGAGCTCCTCGGCGGGGTACTCGAGCTTTGCCATGGCAAGCATCGCAGTATGGCGGACGCCGGCGGGGTCGTTGGGCGCAAAGTCCAGGCTGCGATTCGCGGCATCCAGCGACATGCGGTAACGGCCGCTAATGAGCGCGCGCGATGCTAAGGCGGCAAGCCAGCGCAGGTAGGGACGGCGGGTCAGGTCGCCTGCGGCCTCACGCTCGTAGGGGTCTTGCGCCGAGGCAATCTTGAGCGCCAGGTCGTGCTCCACCTCGTCGCACTTGGACACCAGATACTGTACGTATTCCTCGTTGGATTCGGCGGTGAGCGCCGTCAGCATGCGCTGGGCATCCCAGTTGGCCGGATCGAGTGCGGCTGCCTCGCGGAGCATGTTCTCGGCCGCGGCTTCTTCTTGCTCTGCCTGGACGTCGTCGGGGATAAAGGGGATGCGGTAATCGACGGCCTCGACGACCTTGGCGATCAGATGCCCAGCTCGGTCGCGGTCGTGCACGATGAGCGGCGCGGGGTTACGGGTGAATTGTTCCATCAGACGCTCTACGGCGGGGCCGTCGGTGAGTGGAATATTGTCGCGGCGCAAGGCCTCAAGAACGAGGCGATGGCAATCCTCTTGTATGGGGTCGAATGCCATGGGGCCTCCTTTGCTGCGGTTAGGGTTCAAATGTCTCTATATAAGGTTCTAGTTTACCCGCATGTGGCACACCGGGGGTACCGCACTTGGACTTGCACCTTTGCACCACGAAGACGGATGTCGCACAAATGTCGGCACCTTGGACGACCGAGTGGTATCACGGTGCCGCAAACGGTCGATTTTCGGCGGCGAACGGTGCATATTTTGGAGGGGCACCGTCCTGCCCGGGATATGTGGTCAACCTTGATAAAACGTTTGCCCAGCTTGGGGGTATGGATGCTGCACAAGGGTCTTCAGGGATAGAAAAAACGTTTCATCATTGGTAACTTTGGATGAATAACTGACCAACCAGAACGGTAAAATAATGTTTGTCTGAGCGTTGAGACGTTTAGACATCGCGCATTGTCATCGCCGGCAACGCGCAAAACGGTCCTAACGGAGCCAATTGGGTGCTCCGTTATATACACAAGTCTAAGAGGGGCTTGTTTAGGAGGCACAGTATGGGACGTTTTACCAATCCTCGCGATCTGTACTTTGGTGAGGGCGCTCGCCACGAGGTGAAGAACCTCAAGGGCAAGAAGGCCATCATCGTTTCTGGCGGCAGCTCTATGCGCCGCGGCGGGTTCTTGCAGGACGTCGAGGCCGACCTTAAGGAAGGCGGTTTCGAGGTCAAGCTGTTCGAGGGCGTCGAGTCCGATCCGTCCATCGAGACGGTCATGAAGGGCGCCGAGGCCATGCGCGAGTTCGAGCCCGACTGGATTATCGCCATCGGCGGCGGCTCGCCCATCGATGCCGCTAAGGCCATGTGGGTCTTCTACGAGTATCCCGAGGAGTCCTTCGACAACATCATCCAGCCGTTCAGCTTCCCCGAGCTGCGTCAGAAGGCTCATTTCTGCGCCATTTCCTCTACCTCCGGCACCGCTACTGAGGTCACCGCGTTCTCCGTCATTACCGACTACGCCAAGGGCATCAAGTACCCGCTGGCCGACTTCAACATCACCCCTGATGTCGCCATCGTCGACCCCGAGCTCACCTACACCATGCCCGCCAAGCTGTGCGCTCACACCGGCATGGATGCTCTGACCCACTGCATGGAGGCCTACGTTTCTACCTTCGCCTCTA
The DNA here is from genome assembly GCA_905194675.1 of uncultured Collinsella sp. Classification (GTDB taxonomy): domain Bacteria; phylum Actinomycetota; class Coriobacteriia; order Coriobacteriales; family Coriobacteriaceae; genus Collinsella. Next base: position 14,436 of record CAJJTG010000030.1, read on the forward strand.
TGTTCACCGACGCCAACGCTCTGCACGGCATCCGCGAGATCGTCGAGTGGCTGCCCAAGTCCTATGCTGGCGACCATGAGGCCCGTCAGCACATGCACGAGGCTCAGTGCATCGCCGGTATCGCCTTCTCCTCGGGCCTGCTCGGCATCGTTCACTCCATGGCTCACAAGACCGGTGCTGCCTTCGAGAACGGCCACATCATCCACGGTGCTGCTAACGCCATGTACCTGGGCAAGGTCATCCAGTGGAACTCCAAGGACCCGCGTGCTGCCGAGCGTTACGCTTACGTGGCCAAGGAGATCCTGCACCTTCCCGGCGAGACCAACGAGGAGCTCATCGCTGCGCTCGTCCAGAAGATCCGCGACCTCAACGACCAGCTCAACATTCCGCAGTCCATCAAGGATTACGCGAATGGTGGCGTGAAGGTCGACGCCGAGAACCCGCAGATGGTTTCCGAGGAGGAGTTCCTCGCCAAGCTGCCCGAGATCGCCGCGAACGCCGAGCAGGACGCCTGCACGCCCGAGAACCCGCGTGAGACCAAGGCTGCCGACTTCGAGAAGATTCTCAAGGCCTGCTACTACGACACCGACATCGATTTCTAATCGACTCTTGTTATCGTAACGAGGGGCTCCGCACGTATCTGTACGGAGCCCCTTTCTTTTTAATTAATAGAGAATGGGATAAAAATGGCTGCAATCTTCAATAGCCCCAGCAAGTACATCCAGGGCCCGGACGAGCTCGCCAAGCTCGGCTCCTATGTCGAGCCGCTCGGCGCTAAGGCCCTCGTCATCGTGACGCCTTCGGGCAAGAAGCGCGTCGGTGCCAAGATCGAGGGCGGCTTTGCCGAGGCTAAGGCCGAGTTGCTGTTTGAGGACTTTAACGGCGAGTGCTCCAAGGGCGAGGTCGATCGCCTGGTTGCGCTCGCTCACGACAACGGTTGCGACATCATCGTCGGCGTCGGTGGCGGCAAGATCCTCGACACCGCGAAGGCCGTCGCCTATTACCTGGAGTCCCCGGTTATCATTTGCCCCACCATTGCTTCGACCGATGCACCGTGCTCGGCACTTTCGGTGCTCTACACCGATGACGGCCAGTTCGATAAATATCTCTTCCTTAAGGCAAACCCCAACATTGTCCTGATGGATACGACGGTTATCGCGGCGAGCCCGGTGCGCCTGACGGTTTCCGGTATGGGCGATGCGCTCGCAACCTATTTCGAGGCTCAGGCGACGCACGATGCCGACGGTGGCACTTGCGCCGGTGGAAAGGGAGGAATGGCCGGCCTGGCGCTCGCCAAGCTCTGCTACGAGACGCTCATGGCCGATGGCGTCAAGGCCAAGGTTGCGCTGGAGAAGGGTGCGCTCACGCCTGCCGTCGAGCATATCATCGAGGCCAACACGCTGCTCTCCGGTATTGGCTTTGAGAGCTCGGGCCTTGCTGCTGCTCATGCCATCCACAATGGCCTGACGATGCTGCCCGAGTGCCACGGCATGTATCACGGCGAGAAGGTCGCCTTTGGCACTATCGTCCAGCTGGTACTCGAGGATGCTCCGACTGAGAAACTCGAGGAAGTCTTGGGCTTCTGCATTGAGCTGGGCCTGCCGGTCACGATGAAGGAACTTGGCGTTGCCGAGCTTACGCGCGAGCAGGCCATGATTGTTGCCGAGGCCGCCTGCGCGCCCGAGGACACCATGTGCAACATGCCGTTTGAGGTGACGCCCGAGATGGTCGCAAACGCCATCCTGGGTGCCGACGCACTGGGCCACTACTATCTCATGGATGAGTAAATCAAGCTAAGGAAGGGGCAAAGCCGGCAGATGGCTTTGCCCCTTTTTGCTATGGTGCAAAGGGGCAAGGTTACTTTGCACCAATCGTTGTTTGATGAAGGGCGGATTCTCGTATGGCGCTTTCTATGGTTTACGGCGGTCCCGGCCGGTATGTTCAGGGGCCGGGCGAACTTTCGCGTCAAGGCAGGTATTTGTCATGGTTGGGCTGCGCTGCCTATGTCTTGTTTGACCAGGGCACCGAGGATCGGCTGTGCAGGCAGATTGTCGATGGATTTCTGGACGACGATCTGAGTGAGCCGTTCTTTAAGATTTATGACGGTCCGTGTACGGAAGAGGCCGTTGTCGAAATGGCTAAGGAAGCCCAGGCTGAGTATTGCGACATGGTGGTGGGTATTGGCGGCGGCAAGATGCTCGATATCGCCAAGGCTGTTGCGTTTTATGCCGAGTTGCCGTTGTGCGTATGCCCCACGGCGGCTTCGATGGACGGTCCGTGCAGCGCGATTTCGGTGCTGTATCACGAGGACGGGTCGTTCGACCGCTACCTGATGCTCGAGAAGAATCCAGACCTGGTCGTGGTCGATACCAACGTGGTCGCGGCGGCCCCGCTGCGTATGACGGTCGCCGGCATGGGCGACGCGCTGGCAACGTACTTCGAGGCACGTTCGTGCGCCGCGGCGCATGGCGCCAACGAGCATGGTGGCGCGCCGGGACACTTGGCCTTGGTTGCGGCTCGCGCCTGCTATGACACGCTTATGGAGTGCGGCGTCGCTGCCAAGCGCGATCTCAAGAAGGGGCGTATATCGCCGGCGGTTGAGCGTCTGATCGAGTGCAATATTCTGCTCTCGGGCGTCGGCTTTGAGAGCGGTGGCTTGGCGTTGGCACATGCCATCGCCAACGGTCTGACGATTCTGCCCGAGTGCAAGGCCATGCACGGCGAGGCCGTGGCATTTGGCCTGGTGGTCCAGCTGCGCCTGGAGCGTGCGCCCGAGCTTGATCAGGTGTTCGAGTTTTGCCAGCGCGTCGGTCTGCCGACGACGCTCGAGGAGCTGGGCCTTGGCGAGATTTCCGATGCCGATCTGCAGGGTGTTGCAAATGCGGTCTTTAGAAACGAGCGCAATATGGCTAACGAGCAGGCCAAGGCGACCAAACAACAGCTCGTGCAGCTCATGTGCGAAGCATAGCCTGGCACTTGATCGACCTTGTGCAATCGAGGCGGCGATAGGCATAGGCTATTTGCCGCAAAGATGCGCCGCATGTAATTTGCCCGAGGCGTGGGTCGATAGCGTATCATTATCTCTTGCTTGTTTGCACTGCTCAGGGAGGGGCCGCGCATGGCGCAGGAACACGATCTGTTTGATGACATTATCGAAATCAGCAAGGGTTTCGACTTTCTCAAAAACCCGCTTGGCGGTGTGACCGACGCACTCGATCCGTCGGCGCCGCAGTGGAATCCTGCCGACTACAAGGAGCGTCCGCGCGGCAACACCATTCCGTGCCTGACCTGCAAAAACGAAAAGAGCGGCTGCACCGCGTGCATGGACGTGTGCCCGGTCAACGCTATCGAGGTCGAGGAAGACGCCATTGAGATCCTCGACTCCTGTCGTAAGTGCGGCCTGTGCGCCGCTGCCTGTCCGACCGAGGCAATCATCTCGCCGCGCCTGGCGCCCAAAAACGTCTACGACGACATTGTCTCGGCGGCTACGAGCCACGAGACCGCCTACGTCACCTGCACGCGCGCCCTCAAGCGCATGCCGCGCGAGAACGAGGTTGTTGTTGCCTGTGTGGGCGATATTACGGCCGAGACCTGGTTTTCGGTGCTGGCCGATTATCCCAACGTGAGCGTGTACCTGCCGCTGGGCGTGTGCGATAAGTGCCGTAACACCGGTGGCGAGGACATCCTGGGCGAGGCCATTGCTACCGCCGAGGAGTGGGCAGGCACGGGCATGGGTCTGGAGGTCGATCCCAAGAGCCTCAAGTGCCATAAGCGCCGCGAGTACGAGCGCAAGGAGTACATGGAAAAGATCGCCCGCACCACGGGCCTTACCGTGACCAAGCTCAACCCGGCAACGGCGGCGCTGGCCTCGGTGACGCAGAAGCTCAAAGCCCACCGCCACCAGATTACCCAGCTCGAGCGCACGCTCAACACCATGTGCGGCACCACGACGACCAAGCGTCGCCGTTCGCTCACGCACGGGCGCCAACTGGTACTCTCGACTCTGCAAAACCATCCCGAGCTTGCCCAGAACATGCAGGTGAGCACGCCGGAGTGCGATTTTGACAAGTGCACGTCGTGCGGCGAGTGCGTCAACGTGTGCCCCACGTTTGCCTGCGATCTGGTGGGAAGCGGCCGCTTTGCGTTGGAGTCCACGTATTGCTTGGGCTGCGGTGCCTGCGTCAAGGTGTGCCCCGAGCATGCGCTCAAGTTGGTTGAGCACGACGCGTCCAATCTGGTCGTCGTCGATCCCGAAGCCGAGGAAAAGGCCGCCCAGAAGGCGAAGGCTCACGAAGAAGCTGAGAAGGTCAAGGCCGAAGCAAAGGCCAAGCTCGACAAGATGCTCGATCAGGTGGAGAAGCTCGCGGACTAGCTAAAAGAGCGTAAATGATGGCCGGTGGGACAGGTACTGCCCCACCGGCCAAAAAAGTTGCGGTGGAATAGTTCCTGTTTTGCCCTTAAGCTGGCCATTCTAGGAGCTATTCCACCGCAACTAATAGATGGTTAGTTCATGCTGCTTTGGTGGCCGGTTCGACCGGTACCGTTGCGCGTCACGGTTTCATGGAGCAAAAAGAACCCGGGGACCTGTTTGGTCTCGGTGTATTCCATAAGGATGCCGTCGGCGTTGTAGGTCTGCCCGCGTATAACGGCGAGTGCGTTAAAGTCGTCGAGATCGAGCACGCGCGTATCCTCGGGCGTGGGATGCTCGATCGTTACATCGCGTTTGCCCGTGGCAATCTTAATGCCAAGATCTTCTTCGAGGTAACGATAGATCGAGTCGTTGACAATCTCGGGTGTCAGCCCCGGTACTTGTGAACTTAGGTAATAGGAGTCGTCGGAGCACACGGCTTGTCCGTCTGCATAACGGATGCGTTTGGCGCGCGTAAGCTCGCAGCCTTCGGGAAACCCGGTAATCCTGGAGAGTGCCTTGCTACAGACGAGGAGCTCAAAGACGGTGGTGACAGTCTTGAGCTCAAAGCCTCGGCTGGTCGCGATTTCCTTAAAGGTCTCGAGTCCGCCGCCGCCACGACTCTTCTCGTCACTGATGTTGCGAATGACGCGCATGCCTTTGCCTTGCTGGGGGAGCACGTAACCATCTGCCGCAAGCATCGAGATGGCGCGACGGACCGTCATGCGCGAACAGTCAAACAGCTGCGTGAGCTCAGTCTCCGAAGGCAGATAACTCTGATAGGCGTATGTGCCGTCGTCAATCGACTGCTTCACGTTGTCATAAATAGTTTGGAAGATGGCTCGCGCCATGACGGTCTCCTAGAGTTGGGTGCGTGAACGGCGGATGAGGGCCGTCCGCGCAGGTGTCAATCGATTTACTTGCTGGGATCGATTATATATTTGCCCATGGCACGCAGGGCCGGGTCTGACAGGATGGCGCCGAGTTCGTCGAGGGAAGCCACCTTGGCGACCATCGAAGAAACGTCGATTCTGCCCGAGTCGATGAGCTCGAGTGCTCGACGCTGCGTATAAGGGTTGATGAAGGACGAGGTGAGCACAAGCTCCTTCTGGAAGACCTCGAAGGGCTTGACGGTGATCGTCTCATCGGGCTTGGTAAGTCCGAACATCATAACCGTGGCCTTATGGCCGGCGATTCTAATGGCCTGCTCAATGGTGACGGGCTTACCGACACATTCGATTACAACGTCGACGTTGCCGACGCCCTCCTGCTTCAGGCGGGCTGGGACGTCCTCGTGGATGGAATCAATTGCCAGATCGGCGCCGAGTTTGAGCGCAACCTCGCGTTTGCCCTCGACGGGCTCGAGCAAAACGACTTTGGTAGCACCAGCGTTTTTGGCAAGCTGCATCATGAGCAGGCCGATCATGCCACCGCCGATAACGACAACCGTGCTGCCGGGCTTGATGTTGCACATATCGATGCCGTGCAGGCAGCACGCCACGGGCTCGGTCATGGCGCCCTGCTCAAAGCTGGTGTGATCCCCCAGTTTGTAGACTTGCTGCATATCGACGGAGCAGTACTCCGCAAAGCCGCCGTTAACGGTGGTGCCGTAGCCGGTCATATGCTCGCAGTAGTGGTTGATTCCGTCACGGCAGGGTTCGCAGCAGCCGCAGGGATGGTTTGGGTCGATGCACACGCGATCGCCCGGCTTAAAGCCGGTGACATCGCAGCCCACGGCCTCGATAACGCCAGCGAACTCATGACCAAGGATTGTGGGCGGGGTAACGTCGGCTGCGCCCTTGTCGCCTTCATAGATATGCACGTCGGTGCCGCAGACGCCGCAAGCTTTGACGTTGATCAGAACGTCACGCTTGCCCACGGCCGGTTTTGTCGAATCCTCGACCCTGAGATCGTGCTTTCCATAGAAGACCGCGCTTTTCATGGTGACTCCTTAACGTGGCGGTGAATGTTGTAATGAAGTATAGGTATGCAAACATCCTTATACAAGCCTATCTAGACAAGTTGATAAATATTTTGTTTAAGAAGTTTTAGACAAACAGGCAATAACAGGCAAAACCTTTGAAATAAACCGTTCACCGTCAATTATCGACCGCTGACCGAACATGGAAACCGTATTAACTTGTCTAGATAAGCGATATGATAAAAATAGAAGCGCAAGAAGTCAGGGAAGCGGGCCCACCCGTCCTATTGCACGAGGTACACGCAAACGGCGCGTCTGCGGTCTCGAGTGAAGCCAAAACCGCAGCGCTCCGAATGAAGAGAGGGGGATTCCCCGTCATGATGCAAAAGATACAACGTTTCGGCGGTGCAATGTACACGCCTGCAATTCTTTTCGCATTTTCCGGAATCGTCGTCGGCCTGGGTACGTTGTTTACCACCGAGGCGATCTTTGGCGAGATGGCCACTGCGGGTCATCTTTGGTTTGATTGCTGGAATGTGCTGCTCCAGGGTGGTTGGACGCTCTTTAACCAGATGCCGTTGCTGTTTTGCGTAGCGTTGCCAATCTCGCTCGCGAACAAGCAGAACGCTCGCTGCTGCATGGAGACTTTGGCCATCTACCTTACCTTCAACTACTTTGTAAGCACAATCTTGGGGCAGTGGGGCCCTGTCTTTGGTGTCGACTACTCTGTCGAGGCGGGCAGCGGTACTGGTCTTGCCACTATCGCAAGCATCAAAACGCTTGACATGGGCATCATGGGCGCGCTCATTATCTCTGGTATCGCCACGATGCTGCATAACAAGTTCTTCGACACCGAACTTCCTGAGTGGCTGGGCGTGTTCTCGGGCTCCGTGTTCATCTATATGATCGGTTTCTTCGTTATGGTTCCGGTCGCTCTTATCGCCTGCCTGGTGTGGCCGCATGTTCAGGCTGCTATCTCCGCCTTCCAGGGATTCATCCTTTCCGCCGGTACGTTTGGCGTGGGTGTCTTTGCTTTCTTCGAGCGCGTGCTGATCCCTACAGGCCTTCACCACTTTATCTATACGCCGTTCTATTACGACAACGCGGCGGTCAATGGCGGCATCTTTGCCGCTTGGGCTAACATCCTGCCCCAACTGGCTGCCGATCCGAGCATTGCTCTTAAGGATGCCGCACCCTGGGCTGCCTATACCTGCCCTGGATGGACTAAAGTCTTCGGCTCGCTTGGCGTCGCCATTGCGTTTTATATGACCGCCAAGCCCGAGCGCAAGCAGCGCGTCAAGGCTCTGCTCATTCCCGTCACCCTTACCGCTATGCTTTGCGGTATCACCGAGCCGCTTGACTTCACCTTCCTGTTCATCGCGCCCGGCCTGTTCGTCGTCCACTGCGTGCTCGGAGCGCTCGGCTGCATGGCTCAAAACCTCCTTGGCGTCGTGGGCATCTTCGACGGCGGCATCATCTCGATGCTCTCGTGGGACTGGCTGCCCCTTTGGGCCGCACACGGTCTGCAGTACACCATCTCCATCCTTGTCGGTCTGTGCTTTACCGCCCTTTGGGTCGTGGTCTTCCGTTTCCTGATCGTCAAGTTCGACTTTAAGACCCCCGGTCGCGAGGATGACGATGTTGAGGTCGAGCTCAAGTCCAAGGCCGACTACAAGCAAAAGCAGAGCGGTGCTGCTGCTGGCAAATCGGTCGCCCAGAGTAAAGATGATGAGCGCTTGGTGCTTGCCGAGAACATCCTCGATCTGCTCGGTGGCACGGATAACATCATCGATGTAACTAACTGCGCTACCCGTCTGCGCGTTAACGTCAAGGACAAGAGCGTCGTTGCACCCGAGGCTTCCTTCAAGGCGATCGGTACGCATGGCTTGGTGATCCAAGGTCAGTCAATCCAGGTCATCATCGGCCTTACCGTCCCGCAGGTTCGCGAGAAGTTCGAGAGTCTTCTGAAGTTCGAGAGTCTTCTGTAAACCATCGTCCATCGAAACAATCGGCCTTGCAGAGCCGGTATGCACCGCAAGGCCGATTCTAGAGATAAAAAACTCCACTTCTAGGTAACAATTCCAAACCGTACAGGCCGCGTGCGGGGATGGATTGAGCAAGCGGCCAGAATGAGGAGGACATCATGTCCAAGAAAAACTATGCCGTGACCATTGCCGGCGGTGGCTCTACCTTCACTCCGGGCATTGCCCTGATGCTGCTTGAGGAGCGCGACCGCTTCCCGGTCAACAAGGTGACCTTCTACGACAACAACGCCGAGCGCCAGGAGACCGTGGCCAAGGCCTGCGAGATCTACTTCCACGAGAACGCCCCCGAGGTTGAGTTCAACTACACCACCGACCCCGAAACCGCTTTTACCGGTACTGACTTCGTCCTCGCTCACATCCGCGTTGGCCTGTACGCTATGCGTGAGCTCGACGAGAAGATTCCTCTCAAGTACGGCTGCGTTGGCCAAGAGACCTGCGGTGCCGGCGGTATCGCCTACGGCATGCGCTCCATCGGTGGTGTCATCGAGATCCTCGACTACATGGAGAAGTACAGCCCCAACGCTTGGATGCTCAACTACTCCAACCCCGCGGCCATCGTCGCCGAGGCCTGCCGCGTGCTGCGCCCCAACAGCCGCATCATCAACATCTGTGACATGCCGATCGACCTCATGGATAAGATGAGCCGTATGTGCGGCATCAAGGATCGTCGCGAGCTGCAGTATAGCTACTACGGCCTCAACCACTTTGGTTGGTGGAGCAAAATCTACGACAAGGAGGGCAACGACCTCATGCCGCAGATTAAGGAGCACATGGCTAAGAACGGCTACCTGGACGGCATCGAGCACGAGGCCGGTAAGGAGCAGCATGTCGAGGAGAGCTGGATTCACACCTTCGGCAAGGCCAAGGATGTCTATGCTGTCGATCCCGAGACGATTCCCAATACCTACCTCAAGTATTACCTGTACCCGGACTATGTCGTCGAGACGTCTGACCCCAACTACACTCGCGCCAATGAGGTTATGGACGGCCGCGAGAAGAAGGTCTTTGGCGCTTGCCGCGACATCATCGCCAAGGGTACTGCCAAGGACGGCGGCTTTGAGCCGGATGTACATGCCAACTACATCGTCGACCTTGCCTGCGCACTGGCCGAGAACACGCTCGAGCGCTTCCTGCTGATCGTCCCCAACGATGGCGCTGTGCCCAACTTCGACCCGACGGCCATGGTCGAGGTGCCTTGCATCGTCGGTTCCAACGGCTTTGAGAAGATTTGCCAGGGCCCGATTCCGCAGTTCCAGAAGGGCCTGATGGAGCAGCAGGTTTCCGTCGAGAAGCTCGTTGTCCAGGCTTGGGTCGAGGGCAGCTACCAGAAGCTCTGGCAGGCGCTCACGCTCTCCAAGACCATTCCTTCGGCGAGCGTTGCCAAGCAGATCCTGGACGAGCTCATCGAGGCCAACAAGGATTTCTGGCCCGAGCTTAAGTAAGGACTGCTGTCTCGAACTCTCACACATCTCTGCTTCATTTGCGCCGCCGCGGTGTCCGGATTCGCCCGGATGCTGCGGCGGCGCTATACTTATGCAGTTTGAAGTACCTGTACCAAAAGGAGCTGTCGTGTCCCTTTCCATCGGTATCGTGGGCCTGCCCAACGTGGGCAAGTCGACGCTGTTCACCGCGCTTACCAAAAAGACCGGCCTTGCCGCCAACTACCCGTTCGCCACGATCGACCCCAACGTGGGTATCGTCGATGTGCCCGATAGCCGCCTGCAAAAGCTCGCCGACATCGTCAACCCGGGCCGCATTGTGCCGGCTACGGTCGAGTTTGTCGACATCGCGGGCCTGGTGAAGGGTGCCAACGAGGGCGAGGGCCTGGGCAACCAGTTTTTGGCAAACATTCGCGAGACCGATGCCATCTGCGAGGTCGTGCGCTACTTTAAGGACCCCAACGTCATGCGTGAGGTGGGCCGCACGGGCGAGTTCGTCGATCCCGCCGGCGATGCCGACACCATCATGACCGAGCTCATCCTGGCCGACATGGGCACGCTCGAGAAGCAGCTGCCCAAGCTAGAGAAGGAGGCCAAGCGCGACAAGGAGCTCATGCCCAAGTTCGAGGTGGCCAAGCGCCTGCTTGCCTGGCTCAACGAGGGCAAGCGCGCCGCATCCATGGAGATGACCGACGAGGAGCGTGCCGCCGCCAAGGGTCTGTTCCTGCTCACCATGAAGCCCATCCTGTACGTGGCCAACGTGGACGAGGATATGCTCAACGACGACCTGGCGCCCATCGATGGTGTCAAGCCACTGCCTATCTGCGCCAAGATCGAGGCCGAGCTTTCCGAGCTCGATCCCGAGGACGCCGCCGACTACCTGGAAAGCCTGGGCCTGGAGCAGCCCGGCCTGGACGTGCTCGCTCAGTCTGCCTACAAGCTGCTCGGCCTGCAGTCGTTCTTTACGGCCGGCGAGATGGAGGTCAAGGCCTGGACGGTTCGTCAGGGCGCGACCGCCCCGCAGGCCGCCGGCTTCATCCACACCGACTTTGAGCGTGGCTTTATTAAGGCCGAGGTCATTGGCTACGACGACTACATCGAGCTCGGCGGTGAGCAGGGCGCCAAGGCCGCCGGCAAGCTGCGTATTGAGGGCAAGGACTATGTCATGGCCGATGGCGACGTCGTGCACTTCCGCTTTAACGTGTAAGGACGACGCATATGTTTAAATATGGCAAAAAAGCTGGCTACATGGGTATTGCGCTGCTCGTACTTGCGGTGATTCCGCTGGTGGTCGCAGCGTGTGTTATCCCCAACATTGGTCCCGAGGTGGCAACAAAGTTTAATGCTGCCGGCGAGGCGACGCGCTGGGGCAAGAGCTACGAGTTGCTGGCGTTGCCGGTGCTCAATCTGCTGCTGAGCGTGGCGACGTACTTTACGGCGGGACGCCAGGCAAAAAACAACGATGACTCCGCCGCCATGGCACGCATCGTGTGCGAGCGCTACCTGCGCAACGGTTGCATCACGGGTGTATTTCTCAACGTAATCAACGTCTACTTTATGTATTCGGCGATTACCGGTATGGGCTTTGGCCTGGGCTTTTAGCTTGCGCCTTTAGGCAACGAGCCTGCAAGCATATTCGATGGCTGCTGCGAGGCCGCCGCTCGATCGTGGTTGAAAGACCATGTCGGCGGCGGCCTCGTTTTCGTATCCGGCACCGCGAAGGGCGAGCGCGACGCCGGCTTCCAGGAGAAGGGGCAGGCCACGCTGGCTGGTTACGATTACGGCAGCCTGATTGAGCGAGCGGCTGTGCGCTTGGCATTGGATGGCAAGCGCACCTTGCGCCGGACAAGGGACCAGAACGGCGGCGACGCGACTTGATAGCAATGCAAATGCTGTGCGCTCATCGGGCGAAAGATATTCTGCTTCAACGACGACGAGCTTGGGCGGTGCGCTGTTTGTGCGAAGCGTGGCTCGGTACGTGCGGACCGAAGAACCCGACATAGAAAACTCCTGTGTATTCGGCAAAACGTAAACTATAGTTTACGTTTATGTTCGGCTCCATTTCAAACTCG
>CAJJTG010000031.1 GCA_905194675.1 uncultured Collinsella sp.
TCGTCAAGCACCCCAGCGACGTGGTGCGCGTCGGTGACACGGTCAAGGTGTGGGTTGAAAAGGTCGATCGCGACCGCAAGAAGATCTCCCTCACCATGGTGCAGGGGAAGTAAACCGCCAAGCAAGGGTCCCCCCTCTCGCGACGTGCAAAATCGCGAGTATTCTGCAAATTCCACCGTTCCGGATGCCCCTCAGAGACGAAAAAGCAAGAAACAGCCCCCGTTTTAGCGTCATCAGAGCCAAAACGGGGGCTGTTCCATGCTTCACCCAGCTGGTAAAAGCCTTTACCTTGCTGAATACTCTCAATTTTGCACGGCGCAGGCGGGGGTACCTTTGTCCACGGCAGGATATGGAAGCCTATCACCAACCTACCGGCAAGTTCGTGTCGGCAGCCCCGGCCTTTCCTTTGCCTAGCGCGACCCTCGCGAAGCGCGTGAGCGATAGGGAAAGGAAAGGCCGGGGCGAACAACCCGCGATGTAGCCAGCGTTCGCGTTACGGCAGGATATGGAAACCGAGCGAGGCGATATCCTTGGCAAAACCGCGCACGGTATCGAGCGAGACCTCGTACGGGTCACGGCCGATGTTCTTACGCTTGGCCAGGATGCTGTTGGGCACCGTGATGATCTGGCAACCGCATCCTTCCGCCTGGTAAATATTGATAAGCTCACGCGTGGACGCCCACAGGACCTCGCAGTTGGGCTTGGCGGCAGCCTTCTTGACCGACTCCGTCATAAACGGAATGGGATCGACGCCGGTGTCGGCGATGCGGCCGGCAAAGAGCGAGATGATTGACGGCGTCTCGGCGTCAACGGCCTCGACCATCTCGTCGACCTGCGCAGGCGTAAAGATGGTGGTGACGTTGACCTTAATGCCGTCGGCGGAAAGCTTGCGCACCAACTCGGCCGTGGACTCACCCTTGGTGGTCACGCACGGAATCTTGACGTAGACGTTCTCGGCCCAGGTAGCGATCTCGCGGGCCTCGACCTCCATGGTCTCGACGTCGTCGGCAAAGACCTCAAACGACACGGATACATCGGTGATGTGGGTCAAGACCTCTTTGGCAAACGCGCGGTAATCCGTCACGCCGCCCTTCTTCATAAGGGACGGGTTGGTCGTGAAACCCTGAACGTTGCCGTTCTCGTACATGTCGAGCATGCCCTCGAGATTTGCACCGTCAGCGAACACCTTGATTGCCATCTGCCTGATTCCTTTCGTTAGCATACGGCCGATAAACTGCTAAACACTTTACCTACGTTTATCAAGGCGTGAACTGCGGGTTTTTATCTTCTCGGCGAACGGTTTTGCAGTTTTACCATTTTTATATCGACACCCCAGCGGCAAAACGTTTTTGCTGATCATCGCGGTTGATTCCGTTCGCGGCGCAGAGACAGCGCTTCACCGGTACGTTTTCACAACCACTCCAAAACAAAAGCGGTGACGCCTCATTTGAGACGCCACCGCTTCCGTGTAGGAGCCGGTTATCGGAGCTCCGCCCGATTAGGGCTTAACGTATGCCTGGATTACTCTTCCTCAACGTGGTTAATCACAGCACCCTTGGTGTGGATGAAGTTGGGGACGAAGGCGACGATCAGAAGGACAGCAAGAATCGCGTAGACACCGGTGGTACCGAAGGCCTCGGCAGCGCGGCCAAGCGTAATACCAATGACGGAGAAATCGAAGTCGCCGAACGTAGTGTTCTTGAAGCCAAAGACGTCAAGAACGGGCAGGAGCAGGGCCGGGGCAAAGGTGATGAGCAGGCCGTTGACGAAAGCGCCAAGAGCTGCGCCCTTGCGACCGCCGGTAGCATTGCCGTAGATGCCTGCGGTAGCACCGCAGAAGAAGTGAGGAACCATGCCCGGGATGATGAAGATGCCCAGGGTAGCGCCCACGATGAACATACCGACCACGCCACCGATAAAGGAAGCGACAAAGCCGAGGATGACGGCGGTGGGAGCATAGGGGAAGAAGACGGCGCAGTCGACGGCGGGGATGGCACCGGGGATCAGCTTGTTGGAGATGCCCTGGAAAGCCGGGACCAGGTCGGCAAGGATCATACGAACGCCGTTATAGACGATGGTGACACCAACGGCAAAGGACAGGGCACAGGTCAGGGCATAGACAATCACGTTGTCGCCGCCAGCGGTCTTGGTGACGACCGCAGGATCTGCGATGTAAGCGGCGAAAGCGGTAACCAGGTAGAAGAAGGCCATGGTAAGAGCCGTGGAGATGGTAGTGTCGCGCAGGAAGGCGAACTTCTCGGGAACCTCGATCTTCTCGGTGCTGTTCTCCTCGGCGTCCTTAGCAAAAAGCGTACCGACTGCAGCGGAGATGTAATAGGCGAGTGAACCGAAGTGGCCCATGGCGATTTCATCGCCATCGGTAACCTTCTCGGTGAAACGCTGACCAACGGCGGGAAGCATAGCGCTCACGAGGCCCAGGAACATGCCGCCCACGATGACAAGCTGGACATCCTGGAAGCCAGATGCCTGCAGAACGGCAGACAGCAGGCAGGCCATAAACATGCTGTGATGGCCCGTCAGGAAGATGTACTTAAACTTGGTAAAGCGGGCAATGATAATGTTCACGACATAGCCGAGAATCAGGATCATCATGGTCTGAACGCCGAGAACGCTCTGAGCCATCGAAACAACGACCTCGTTGTTGGGCACGACGCCGGTGATGTGGAAACCGGTCTCGATGAAGGTACCCAGCGGAGCAAGGTTCTCCTGAACAACAGCGGCGCCGGCGGACAGCATGATGTAACCAAGAATGGGCTTCAGGGTGCCCGTCATCACCTTGTGGGCAGGACGCTTAAGCGCGACAAGGCCCACAAAGGCAAATAGGCCCATAATCCACGCTGGCTTGGTCAGAATCGATTGGATAAACTCAAGTATGGGAAGGATGGCTTGCATCTGCGCTTCCTTTCTCTCTAACGTGGGCGCGTTTCCCTCTTCCACAGGGAACCGCCCTTTTTTGTGCCGCTTTAGGCGTTAGCGGCGGCCGCCTTGATTGCCTCGAGGGCGTCTTCGCGGATCTTCTTCTTGTTCACATAGCTGCGAACGATCACAACGTTGCCGTGGAGCTCGGGGGCGAGTTCTTTAACGGTGATGAACAGATCCGGATTTGCGGAAGAAGCACCGTTCAGGTCCATAGACTCAACGTCGGCCTTGATGCCCTCCTCCTCGCAAAGCTCCTCGACTTTGCCAGCGAGCATCAGGCTGGACCCGATGCCGTTTCCGCATACGGTGATGATATGCATGGCAACCTTCCTCTCCTACACGTGACGGTTTTCCGTCTATCCAAAAGCGGCGACGCATCGCCGTGCCATTAAGGCCTAAAAGAATGAACGCATGGTCTCCAAAACCTGCTCGGGCGTATCGCATGCGCTGAGCTTGGCAACGCAGTCCTCGTCCTCGAACATCTGCGAAAGCTCCGCCAAGCAGCCAAGATGAGCCTTGGGGTCGGGTGCGCAAATACCCACGAGCACGTGAACCGGATCGAAATCCTCGTGTCCAAACGCAATGGCAGGGTCAAGCGTGACGATACAGATCCCCGCTTCACTCACATTGCCATCTGCCTGAGCGTGGGGCATGGCGATGCCCTCTTCCAAGACCATATAAGGGCCGAATTTGTGAACCGATGAAATCATGGCGTCAACATAGCTCTGGTCGCATTTGCCAGCGTCTACGAGCAACTTACCGCATGCCTTGATCGCTTCCTCCCAGTCGGAGGCCTCGACGTGGCAGGCAACAAGCTCGGGCTTAAGAAGATCGGTCAGCATGCTCGTCCCCTACTCCTCGGGCAGGATATGAAAACCAAGCGCCTGAATGTCGCGGGCAAAGCCCTTGACCGTATCAAGCGAGTACTCAAGCAAATCTTTCCCGAAATTCTTGCGCTTGGCAAGAAGGGCATTGGGGACCGTAATGATCTGACAGCCAACGGACTCCGCCTGGAAGATATTGAGGACCTCGCGCGTAGACGCCCAGAGAACCTCGGCAGCAGGCTTAACGGCAGCCTTCTTTACGGACTCCGCCATGAGGGGCAGCGGATCGACGCCGGTATCGGCAATGCGACCGGCAAAGATGGACAGAATAGAGGGGGTCTCAGCAGAGACGGCATCGACAAACTCGTCGACCTGCTCGGGCGTGAAGATAGTGGTGACATTCACCTTGATGCCGTCGGCAGAAAGGCGCTTGACCAGCGCGGCAGTGGACTCACCCTTGGTGTTGAGCGCCGGGATCTTAACGTAGACGTTGTCTGCCCAGGTTGCGATCTCGCGAGCCTCGGCTTCCATACCCGCCTCGTCGTCGGCGAATACCTCAAAAGAGACCGACACATCAGTAATGTGCTCAAGAACCGTCTTGGCAAAAGCGCGGTAGTCGGTCACGCCGCCGGCCTTCATAAGGGAAGGATTGGTCGTGAAGCCCTGAACGTTGCCATTGTCATGCATGTCAAGCATACCCTCGAGGTTAGCGCCGTCGGCAAACACCTTGATCGCCATGTTCGGTCCTTTCTCATCTAACACTATTGCTATCGAAAGCCTTCTTCTTTGTTTCAAAAGCTTTTCGGTTTTCTTTTATAAACCATTTCAAAAGCTATCGAAAGCTCAATTGTCAACTTTCCGTGAACGGTCGAATATCGGGCGTGAACGTACTTCTTTTGGGCGGCACCTTCAGAATGAGACTCTTTATAGCCCGTTTACGTGCGAACTATCTGCTACGCATGCATTTGTGACATGCCATTCCGTTCTTTTGATTCATTCGGATTTGCCTTGTTCTTTTCATATCGATACGTTATATTTCGATTACGAAAGGCGCATCTTTTACCTTTTGTTCAAAAGGAGCGGCATATGGCATCTACTTCAGACCTTTCACCGGCCGAGCGTCAGCGATTTATCATGAATTGGCTGGCCGAAAAGCCAAATATCTCGGTATCCGACATCGTTCGCCGTTTTTCGGTTTCGGAAGTCACCGCACGACACGACCTCATCTCGCTGGAATCCGAAGGCAAGCTGCGTCGCGTACGCGGCGGAGCGGTATCGCTTTCTCGCTCCAACGCAATCTCGTATCCCGAAGAGCGCATCAATGTCCAAGTCGAGGCCAAGGAAGCCATCGCCGCAACCGCAGCAACTCTTGTTGATGATGGCGATGTTCTGGTAATTGATATCGGCACCACAGGCTTTTACTTCGCTAAGGCCCTCATGGACAAGCGTGAGATCACCATTATCACCGGCGATCTTGCAATCGCGAACTACGCCAGCTTCAATCTCCCCAATGCTTCGGTAGTGCTGCTGGGCGGCTCCGTGCGCAAGGGCCACCTCTATCTCGCGGGCGCACTAACGCTCGACTGCATGAGCAAACTACATGCCGACAAGGCGTTTGTCAGTGCCGACGGATTCCACCCCGACCACGGTTTTACCGTCGAGCACGACTTCTCGGCCATGATCAAGCATATGTACCTTACCAACTCAAACCAGGGCTACATGATGGTTGACCAGGGAAAGTTCAATAAGACCAGTTTTTATCAGTCCGCGCAGATCGATGACCTCGACGGCATCATCGTTGATGGAGACGACGAGGGCATCATGACGGCGGCGATCGAGAGCAGTCGCAGTCATCCCAAGCTCTATATTGCAAAATAGCTCAAATGGCCGGGTCGCCCCCACTGCGGGCGACCCGGCCATTTATTAAATCAACCCAAAATGCTGCATCGCTGTGACGGTGCCGTCGTGTGCGACATCGTCGGTCACGTAGTCGGCGACTGCCTTGACCTCGGGCATGGCGTTGCCCATGGCTACAGCCGTCTCGACGGCGGCGAGCATACCCAGATCGTTGCCGGAATCGCCAAAGCCAAAGGTGCGCGCGTTGCCGGTGCGACCCAGGTATTCCAGCGCTCGCGCCACGCCCACGCCCTTGTCGATGCCCTTGGGGCTCAGCTCGCGATTCTGGCCACCGGTGTTGCACAGCTCAAACTCGCGATCGATGAAGCCGTCATCGTTGGCTACGCGAGCCAGGTCGCACGCGTTAATGCACACCTTGCCTACGCGCAAGCGACCATCGACGCGCATCTGGTCGGTGCCATGCACCACGCCGGCGCCTAGCAGAAATGACTGTTCGACACCAACTGGCTCAAGTGAATAAGTGGCACCGTTCGTCTCGAACAACGCCTCGCCGCCCGCCACAGTAATGCGGCGCGCGAGCTCCTCGACAATACCCTCGTCAAAGCAGTCCTCGTGTACCACGCGTCCCTCGACCTCGAACGTGGCGCCCGCCATGGCAACGATACCCGCCGGGTTCAGCGCACGCAGGCCATCGGCAACCAGCCACAAGGGACGGCCCGTGCAGATAAATGCCTGGTGACCCGCATTGCGCAGACGACCAAATGCATCGACAACAGCCTTCGACGGATGGATTGCATTGAAGTCCTTGTCGGTCATGTTGTCGGGGTCGAACGACGTCAGCGTGCCGTCCACGTCAAAAAACAATACAGCGGAATCGGAGCACGCATCAATCATATGGGTTCCTTTCGAGGGCGATGGCAAACGAAGCATCCATCATATAATGGAGCGACGCAACCAGAGAGGTCACCCATGGAATTTTACGCAAGCTGCCCCGAGGGCTTTGAGTCCGCACTCGCCGACGAGCTTAAACGGCTCGGGCTTTCGCATGTACGCCGCCTTAAGGGCCGCGCTACGTTTGAGGGCGAGCTCGAAGAAGGCTACCGCGCCTGTCTGTGGTCGCGCCTGGCCAGCCGCGTGTTTGTGGTGCTTGGGCGCTTTGAGGCGCAGGATGCCGATGCGTTGTACGACGGCGTTTACGACATCGCCTGGGAGAGCATCGTCCGCCCCGGCGCCACCATCGCCATCACCGCCCGCGGCGTGACCGAGCAGCTGCGCAACACACGCTTCTCGGCCCTGCGCGCCAAGGACGCGCTATGCGACCGCCTGGCCGAGACCACGGGCCGTCGCGCCGATGTCGATGCTGCCGACCCCGATGTCCACCTGCTGCTTTCGCTACGCCAGCGCCGTGCGAGCATAAGCCTGGACCTTTCGGGCGACCCGCTGTTCAAGCGCCTGCCGCCCGCCGCGACTCGCGCCGGCGAGGGCGCGCACGTGCTACGCCCCGACTACGCCGCCCTGGTGTTGGCGCAGGTCGGCTGGACCGCGCTGTGCGAGCGCGAGCTGACGGCCGACGACTACGAAAACGAGGCCCTACCTACGCTGATCGACGCCTCGTGCGCCGGCGGCGGCCTGCTGCTGGAGGCCGTGAACATCCTGACCGACCGCGCCCCGGGCGCCGCACGCGAGCGCTGGGGCTTTGAGGGCTGGCAGCTGCACGATGCCGCCCTATGGGAGCAGTTGCTTGCCGAGGCACGCGGGCGCGAGGCGGCAGCGCGTGAGCGCCAGGCGCGCATCGTGGCCGCGGACATCGACCCCGCCGCCCGCAAGACCGCCGAGCGCATGGTCAAGTGCGCCGGCTACAAGCGCTTTGTCGATTTTTGCGCCGCCAAGTCCGCCACCGTACTGGACCACGCGGGCGCTGTCGCCGGCGCCGCCGTGGTCGCGGATACGACCGAGACACCGCTTTCGCTCATGCATGACACCATGACGCTCATCGGCGAGTTGCGCCGCGCGCCCGAGCTTGCCGCGGCGCCGGTCGCCGCGCTCACCCGCGACGGATTGCTGGCCCGCGCGCTCCACACCGAGCCCGAGCGCTCGATCGCCGTCATGCCCAACAACGAAGAGGCGACCGTCGAAGTCTGGCCTTCGCTCGACCACGCCGCCGCAGCGTTTGAGGCTGCGACCAGTGCGGAGGCCGAGGCTGCGGATGCCAACGAAGTCAACGATGAAGCCGCCGCTTCCGCCATGCCCGAGCCTGCCGCCATGCTCGACCTGGGCGACGGCAAGCCGCTGCCCGTGCTCATCCCCGAGTCCGAGCAGTTCGCCAACCGCCTGCGCAAGAATGCCCGTCTGCGCCGCAAGTGGGCCAGGCGCGAGGGCGTGAGCTGCTACCGCGTCTACGATGCCGACCTGCCCGACTACTCCGCCGCTATCGACCTGTACGAGGGTTGCCCGCAGACGCCGGGCCGCTGGCTCGTCATCGCCGAATACGCCGCGCCCAAGACCATCGACCCCGCACTGGCCCAGGCCCGTATGCTCGACATTCTGGCCATCGCGCCGCGCATCCTAGATGTTCCCGCCGAGCATGTGCACGCCAAGGCCCGCATGCGTTCGCGCGGCGGCTCGCAGTACGGCAAGCAGGGCGCCGGCAAGGGCGGCTCGGGCGAGCGCGCCAATATCGCGCGTCGTCGCCTGCCGCTCATCGAAGAGGGCGGCCTCACCTTTGCCGTCAACTTTGACGACTACCTGGACGTCGGCATCTTCTTGGACCACCGCGTCACCCGCAACCTGGTGCGCGAGCACGCCAAGCAGGCGCGCCGCTTCCTCAATCTGTTTGCCTACACCGGCACTGCCACCTGCTACGCGGCCGATGGCGGCGTCGAGGATACCGTGACGGTCGACCTCTCCAATACCTATCTGGACTGGGCCGAGCGCAACATGCGCCAGAACGGCCTTGTGGGGCCTCAGCATCATTTTGTGCGCGACGACGTGCTCGCCTGGATTCGCGACCAGCGCCAGACGCGCAACCGCTGGGACCTGATCTTTGTCGACCCGCCCACGTTCTCGAACTCCTCCAAGATGGGCCGCCGTACCTGGGATGTCCAGCGCGACCATGTTGAGCTTTTGGCCGGCGTGTCGCGCCTGCTCGCACAGGGCGGTCATGCCATCTTTAGCTGCAATCTGCGCGGCTTCCGCCCCGAGACGCGCAAGCTCGCGCGCGCGGGCGTTGTGCTGGAGGACATTACGGCGCAGACCATCCCCGAGGACTTCGCACGCAACCAAAAGGTGCACCATTGCTATATCGTGCGCCGCCTGCCCATCGAGGACGCCATGGCCGAAGCCGGCTTTAGCGCCGAGGAGATTACCGAGCGAACCGAGGAACTGCGCAACCCCGACGCCCGCAAGCCTCGTGCAACGGCGCCCGCGCACGCGCAGGCCGGAGACCGAGGGCCGCGCGGCGACGGCAAGCCCGCCTGCGCAGGTAAGCCCAAAAAGAAGAAGTTCTACGCCAGCAAGCCCAAGGGCAAATAACAAAGTTGCGGTGGAATACGGACTGTTTTGCCTGGAATTAGGCAAATTTAGACCGTATTTCAACGCAACTCATATTGGGATGGCGGATGCCGACCTATCCCTGGGTGACCAGTCGGTAACCGATGCCCACGTGCGTTTGGATATAGCGCGGATGCGCGGGGTCGGACTCGATCTTCTTGCGCAGCGTGCCCATAAAGACACGCAGGCTCGCCAGGTCGCTCTTAGTTGCCGTGCCCCAAATCTCGTGCAGGATAAACTGGTGCGTCAGCACCTTGTCGGCGTTATGCGCCAGCAGGCACAGGAGCTTGTACTCGATCGGCGTCAAATGCAGTTCCTCGCCATCCATCGTGGCGATGCCGGCATCAAAATCGATATGCAACTCGCCGGTATCGAACGAGCCCTCGGAGGCAACGCCGCCCGTTTGCGCATACGAAAGACGCCTGAGCGTCGTGCGAATGCGCGCGAGCAGCTCCTCGACCGAAAACGGCTTAGTCAGGTAGTCATCGGCGCCGGCATCGAGCGCTCGGATCTTGTCCGCGTCCTCGCTGCGCGCCGAAACCACGATGATCGGCATGCCCGACCACGCGCGCACCGACTCCACCACCTTGACGCCGTCCATATCGGGCAGGCCCAGATCGAGCAGCACAATGCTCGGCGCCTGCGACGAAGCGGCGGCGATGGCGGCGTGGGCGGTCTCCACAGCCATATGGCGCAAACCGTGCGCCTCGAGCGCGGCGACGATAAGGTTGCGGACGGCGGGATCGTCCTCAACGACCAAGATGAGCGGTTTCACGGCAGAGTTCGGCACAGCGCTACTCCTTATCAAACGAAACGTCGGCGGCGGGAAGCTCAATCGCAAAGACCGAACCGTGAGGGTCCGCCGCGGTAACCTCTATGCTACCGCCATGTGCCAGCGCAATGGAGCGGCAGAGCGAAAGCCCCAAGCCCACACTGCGGCAGCTGTCGGCCAGGCCATGGTTGGCGGTGTAGAACGACTCAAAGATTCGCTCGCGGTCCTCGGGCGCAATGCCCGGGCCATCATCAGCAACCGAGCACGCCACGCATCCATCATGGACGCCAATCGAGATTACGATATGCGAGCCCGCAGGCGTATAGGCGATGGCGTTGTTCACCAGATTGACCACCAGCTGCACCATCAGGCGCGCGTCGACGTTGACAAGCGCCGGCTCATCGCACGCCACCACCTTAAGGTCGTGCTCGCGCACGGCCGGGTTTACGTGGCGCAGCGCCTCCTCGACGATATCGTCCATGAGCTCGAGCGTAGTCGACAGATGCATGCCGTCGCCCTCAAGCTTGGTGATGGCGAGCAGGTTCTCGACGGTGGCATTGAGCCATTGCGCGTCCGAGCGAATGGATAGGAGCATGCCGCGGCGTGTCTGGTCGTCGAGCACGGCCGTGCCGGTCGAGCCCTGGTCGAGCAACACGTCGGCATTGCCCGAAATACTGGTGAGCGGCGTACGCAGATCGTGCGAAATGGAGCGCAGCAGGTTGGCGCGCAGCTGCTCGTTTTTGGCGAGCACCGCCGCCTCCTCGCGGGCCTCCATGGCGCGGGCGCGATCGAGCGCCAGCTCGCCTTCGCTCACGATGGCATCGGCAAGTGTCCGCTCCTCATGCGTCAGCACGTCGGACTCGGCAACGACAGCCAGCACGCCCACCACCGAGGCGGGGTCGCCCGAGCGGACGAAGCCGTCGCCCGTGCGAACCGTCAGGTAGATGCCATAAAACGCCGAGCCGCCATAGGTGGCATCGAGTGGCGTTCCCACATAGGCGGACGCCGAGAGCCGCGGCGGCATCTGCGGCGCCAGTTCATGCACCGGCGCGGCATCGCCCACGGCCGTGTATGTCGCACGCGGCAGTAGGTCATCGCCCTCGGCGTCGGCGCTGTACCACACGACCGGACAGCCCGAAAGACGCGCCAGCTGCGTTGCCATGGCATGGACAATCTGCTGCTGATCGGCGCACCGCTGCAGCATGCGGTTGGTCTCGAGCACCATATGCGTGCGGCGGTCGCTGGCGGCAGCCTGTGCCAAGGCACGGCGCAGGGCCAACGCAATCGAGCTCGACACAAGCGAGACCACAAACATGATGAAGAACATGCCGGGATAGACGCGGTCGATAAACGACAGCGAGTAGCGCGGGCCGACAAACAAGAAGTTGTAGAGCGCCACGGCGGCAGCCGAGCTCAGCAAGCAATACAGGCGACTCCAGGTAAAGAATGCGCACAGCTGAACGGCAAACACATAGACGATCATGATGCTCGGCGCGAGACCCGGATGGTCGAGCAGCGCGCCCACAATCGTCGCTGCGACCAGCAGCCCCGCCGATACGCAGGCGTCATACAGAGGAGTGCGACGCGTCAGCGTTGTACGCCGCCACCAAAAGTTCTCGGCAATATCGCCGTCCGCACGGACGTCCATCAGCGCCCCGCCCCTCTCTCAAAAACAAAAACCACCACAAAGGGACAGGCACCTTTGTGGTGGTTTCCCTTGTGGTGGCTCCAAGTGTAAAGCCTTTGCAACCTGCGGTCGTTAGACAAACAGCACGTGCGCAAGCAGCGCGCAAACGCACGCCGCGACAAGCAGCGTCACCACGATCGAGATCACGCGGTCGGCCATGTCCATGTTGGCACGATTCGTAAAGAACCGATCTTCGGCGGCGTCGACGCGCGCCTCACGCACCATTTCGACCACCGCCTCGCGGCCATCGAGCGCCTTTGTATCCATGTTTGCCTCCCCAGCCTCAATCTTGTCCATCGAAAACCAACTCCATGCAGCCCGTCGGCGCCTACGGACGCTCGTCGGGAGCCAGGCGCTGCATCTTGCTCACGGCCTTAAACTTGGTGAACAGCGGCACGTACTCAAAGCTCACGTTGGAATTCTCCAGGCCGTACCAGCGCGCGGGGGTGCCGGCAGCACGGCGGATGATGTACTTGAGCGTGATGGCCGTACGCTCGCTGGGCTCCACGTCGCTTTCGGGCGCCAGCAGCTTGCGGATCATGACGAACTTAAACGTACCGATGTTGCCCGGATCCTTGTAGACCGAGTAGTCGTGCGTCTGCGCCGGCAGCTCGCCGCTGGCAGCCAGGTCCTGAACAACCTGGCGCAGGTAAGCATTGACGCGCTGGTTGATCTTATAGCCCAGGTACAGATGCACGCGGAATACGTAGTCGGTGCCGAACGTCTCGACCGAGTAGGCAAAGGTATGCGGCTCGTCCATGGTCTCGACATTCACGAACCACCAGGCACGAGCGCGCTTGGGGTGCTTGTCCAAAATCGAGTAGACGATATCGCGGTCGATATAGTCGGTGTTGGTGTCCTTGGTCAGGTACACGATGTTGTCGCTCATGAGCTCGTAGCGATCGTCGTCGCGCAGGCGTTTGAGCTGCGGCAGATAGCTGCGCAGCGGCAGCAGCGTAAACTGACGTTGCTCGACCGCCGTGCCGTTGTACCAGCACACCATGATGCCCATGATGAGCGCGGCCATAAGGATGGTGAAATAGCCGCCGTGGAAGAACTTGGTGAGCGAGCTCACAAAGAAGAAGCCCTCGAGCATAAGGAAGAAGGCGGCAAAGATCCACGGCGCGACCTTGAGATTGCGCTCCACGTGCAGATAGAAGAAGAGCAGCATTGTCGTGCACATCATGGTCAGGGTAATGGCCAGGCCGTACGCGGCCTCCATGTGCGCCGAGTTCTGGAACAGCAGCACCACGATGACGCAGCCCACGAGCATGACGTTGTTGACCATGGGGATGTAGAGCTGACCCTTGGTCTCGGCAGGATAGAAGACCTGCATATGCGGCATGAGGTCCAGGCGGCTGGCCTCGGACACCAGCGAGAATGCGCCGGTGATGAGCGCCTGCGAGGCGATGATGGCCGCGACGGTGGAAAGGCCGACGGCAAAGGGGCGCAGACCCGGGGCGAGCATCTGGTAGAAGGGGTTGAGGTCGGCGATACCCATGAGCTCCGGGTTGCCGGCGTTGTTGATAAGCCACGCGCCCTGGCCCATGTAGGACAGCAGCAGGCAGCACTTAACGAACGGCCAGGTGGCATAGATGTTGCCGCGGCCCACATGGCCCATGTCGGAATAGAGCGCCTCGGCACCGGTGGTAGCGAGGAAGCAGCTGCCCAAAATCATGATGCCCGCATGGTTGTTGGGGCTCAGCAGAAAAGCGATGCCACGCAACGGGTTGAGGCATAGCAGCACCGCGGGATACTGGCAGACAAAGAACAGGCCCGTGCCGCCCAGGAACAAAAACCACAGCGTCATGATAGGGCCGAAGGCGTGACCGATCTTGGCCGTGCCGATGCGCTGCACCAAGAAGAGCGCGATGATGATGGCAAGCGTGATGGCGACAACGCGGCCCTGGTCGTCACCGAGCACGGCGTGGACCGCCGGGATGGTGCGCAGGCCCTCGATGGCCGTGGTGACAGTAACGGCAGGCGTCAGGATGCCGTCGGCGAGCAGCGCCGCGCCGCCCAGCATGGCGGGGATGATAAGCCACTTGCCGCAACGCTTGACCAGGCTGTACAGGGCAAAGATGCCACCCTCGCCGTGGTTGTCGGCGCGCAGCGAGATCAGCACGTACTTGACGGTCGTCAGCAGCGTGACCGTCCATACGACGAGCGAGAGCGCGCCGAGCACGAACTCCTGCGTGACGCTTCCGATGCCGCCGTTGCCGGCAACGAGCGCCTTGGTTACATACATGGGGCTGGTGCCGATATCGCCATACACCACGCCCAGCGTGACGAGCATCGCCGAGATGCTCACAGGAATCGCAGCGTGCGAGGCTACTTCCTTTGCCTTTTGTTCCATAAGCCGGTTTCCTCCCAATTTTAACGTTCGACGGGATTATATGTAATCAGCCCATATTTTAATGGCACCGTTTTCCCAGCTAGATAAACATTTATGCGGCCTTTAGGCCACCGCGGCGATATGGAATGTGACAAAGGGACGCCCCCTTTGTCACATTCGTCATTTTCCGAGCCAGTTTTTGAACCACCACTCCATAGAGCGGCTCATCTCGGCCATAAAGGGGCTCGTGTGCTTACGGGTGTAGATGTCGATGACGCGCTCGCCCACCTCGCGGGCGTGCGGGCGAAACATCGCGTCCATCTCGGCCACCTGCGCATCCATGGTCGCGGTATCGGCGCGGCAGTAGTGCTCCTCGTGCACCAGGTTCACCACGGGATGCGCGATTGCCGGGCGCTCCTTGCGGGGCGTGCCGATGATGAGCATCGACAGCGGCATGGTATAGGCAGGCAAGTCCAGCAACTCGGCGACTTCCTCGGCATTCTCGACGATATCACCGATGTAGCAGCTCCCCAGCCCCAGGGCCTCGGCGGCAACCACGGCGTTTTGCGCGGCGATCACGGCATCCTGCGCCGCGATGGCAAAGTCGCCCAAACCTGGCGCGCGGCGGGGCGCCTTGCCCGTGCGCTCGACAAACTCGGGCTCAAAGCAGCCCACGTGCTCAAACAGATCGATCCACTTGGCATAGTCGACCACAAA
This sequence comes from uncultured Collinsella sp., assembly GCA_905194675.1. Classification (GTDB taxonomy): domain Bacteria; phylum Actinomycetota; class Coriobacteriia; order Coriobacteriales; family Coriobacteriaceae; genus Collinsella. Next base: position 14,682 of record CAJJTG010000031.1, read on the forward strand.
TATGAGTGCCCAGGGCGCCTTGGCGATCATGGGCTGGTGGTCGCACAGGTCGGCAAGACGATCGAGCGTAGCCTGCTCACGAATGCTCACGATGGAATACATCATCATGGCGCCTGCCGACGGCGCGCGACTCGCCGCATGCAGAATCGCCGCCCGCTGCTCGTCGGTCACCGCCACGGGCCGGCCGTCGTCATCGCGCGCAAAAGCGCGCGTGGAGGAACGGTGCTCCAACGTGTCCAGCACCGCGTTGCCCGTGGTCTCGACCGGATAGCCACACGTATCCACAGCCTTGGTGCAAACCTGCTCGTTCATCGCCTCATCCTCGCTAATTCTTTAAGAAGCCTTTACGTTTCCGTGTAATTCCCGTCCATTATCGCGCAGGTCGCCGCTACATTGCGCAACACCGCCACGCACGCGCGTTATTATGGCTGGTTGTTGTGCGCAGTCACCAAATGCGGCGCATATCTTGGTAACAATCGGGTAAACCCCCGCTTTCGTAGGTTTTAGTTTGTGAGGAGTCTCAGCATGTTCGCTGCCGCCATCTCGCTCGTCGGTCTTGCGGCGACCGTCTACCTTGTCTTGCGCGAGGCCAAGGCCATTCGCGCTCAGTCGGGCACCGTTGCCAAAAGCGCTCTTGGGTGGAGCGTCGCCTTCGGCCTGTTCCAGCTCTTTTTGACCATTTGGGGTGCCATTGGCCTCGTCGCCCAAAACGAGCCGCTCGCCTTTGTGATGCTCATCCTGACCAACGCCATCCTCACCGGATGCGCTTGGGCCAGCATCGCCCGCGACCGCATCGCCCCGCGCGTCTTTGCGTTCGCCGAGCCCGACGCCCCCGCCCCCACCGGCAAGCTCGCTCGCCTGCGCGGCGCCTTTGTGGGCAAACCGCTCGTCGCCGCCGTCCTGTGCCTGCTGCTCGCCGGCGTCTTTGCGCTGCTGGGCATGGAGGTCTCGTCCAACCACGACTTTACCTGGGTCTACCCCCTGTGTATCCTGCTCGAGTGGGCCATCATCACCACGCTCATGGCCGGCTTGTTCTTCCTGTTCCAGCGCCACGGCGCAGCCCCCGCCGTCCTGGCCTTTGCCCTCTTTATCCTGGGCATTGCCGAGTTCTTCGTCATCACGTTTAAATCCATGCCCATCCAGCCGGGCGACCTTTCGGCCATCTCCACCGCCGCCGCGGTCGCCGGCAACGGCTACACCTTCTCCATCTCGCTGTTCTGCGTGCTGTCCATGGGCTTTACCGCCATCGCCATGCTGCTGTGCGAGTACGCCGGCCTGGTGGCACCGCACCGCCAGAAGGGCGCCGCCAACGCCAAGCGCATGCTGCTCACCAACCTGCTCGTGGCGGTGCTATGCCTGGGCGGCGTGACCGCGCATGTCACGCTCATCGACTACTACAACACCCTCGGCATCACCGTCTACACCTGGCGTCCGCTCGAGAGCTACTGGCGCGAGGGCTACCTGCCTGCCTTTATTAGTGCGGCGCAGTCCATCAAGCCGCCCAAACCCGCCGACTACTCCGTCGACGATGCCAAGGCCACGCTCAAAAAGTACGCCAAGGCCTACGACAAGTCCGACGCGGCCAAGAGCGACGAGCGCGCCGCCGCCCAGGAGCAGTTCGACAGCGAGAAGCCCACGGTCATCGCCATCATGAACGAGACGTTCTCGGATCTGTCGATCTACCAGAACATGCGCGCCGGCTACGAGGGTCCGCAGTACTTTAAGAGCCTGTCCAACTGCCTCAGCCGCGGCAAGCTCTATGTGAGCGCCTACGGCGGCGGTACGGCCAATACCGAGTTTGAGTTTATGACCGGCAACTCCATGGCCAACCTGGGCTCGGGCGTGTACCCCTACACCATCTACAACATGGAAACGACCGGGAATCTGGCAGAGCAGTTCAAATCGCTCGGCTATTCCACCACGGCCATGCACCCCAACCACGCGACCAACTGGAACCGCGAGAACGTCTACAAGGACTTTGGCTTTGACCAGTTCCTGTCCATCAACGATTTCCAAGGCGCCGATACCCTGCGCGGCATGGTGACCGACCAGGCAACCTACGACAAGATTCTTGAGCTGCTCGACCAGAACGCCGATCCGCAGTTCATCTTCGACGTGACCATGCAGAACCACTCGGGCTACGACACGGGCCTGCTGCCGGTCGACAAGCAGATGCACCTGAACATCGACACGACCGACCTGGACGCCAAGACCGTCGAGGACGGCACGCTCTCCGATGTCGACGAGTATGTCTCGTGCATCGAGCAGTCCGATCAGGCGCTGCGCTACTTCCTCAACGCCCTGAGCAAGCTCGACCGTAAGGTGGTCGTGGTGTTCTGGGGCGACCACCAGCCGTTCTTCCCGTCTAAGTTCAACGATAAGTGGTTTACCGGCGAGGACGATGCCACCCATCAGGAGCGCTTGTGGCAGACCGACTACATCATTTGGGCTAACTACGACGTTGCCGGTTGCGACCAGACGAGTGAGACCGACGACCTGTCCACCAACTACCTGTCTACCCAGCTCATGCAGTTGATCGGCGCACCGCTGACCGACTACCAGAAAGCGCACATGACGCTGCGCGAGTCGCTGCCCGCCATCAACTCGGTGGGCTACGAGGACGCCAGCCTGCGCTGGGCACTCTCCTCCAACGTCACCGGTGACGACGCCGCCGCAGCAGCCGCCACCAAGGCGCGCGAGGATTACGCCAAGATGCAGTATTACGAGATGTTCCGCGACGGCAAGAACGTCTACACCGAGCATTTCCAGACCGAGGCCAACGAGACCGACCCCAACCTGGCGCCGGGTACGACCAAGATCAAGTAGCGACTAGCTGCGAGTTCATAACAGAAACGTCTGTCCGGGCGGAGGCATATAAGGTTCCCTGCTCGGACAGTCCTGCGCAAGACGGAGGCCACATTAAGTGGCCTCCTTTGCGTGCGGAACTCGCGATGAACCTTGCATACCTCCGCCCGGACAGACGCCCTGTTGTTGGAGCACGGCTTGTCATCGGGGCATCTGCTGAACATATATAAGTTGAAGGCCACGTCATGTGGCCTTTTTTGCATCCGGAAGCCGTGTCCCAGAATTCACGTCCGGAGTGGGATGCGGTTTCCGCTTACGGCCCCGTTGGGAAACTGCATCCCACTCTAAAGGCAAATTCTGGGACGCACTTTCCGAATCCCCATCCATCCGGAAAGTCCGTCCCACTCTGAATACATCCAGCGAACGCATGCGAGCGTGTCGTCCAGGACGGTCTCGTCATCGGGGTGATGGAAAATGTCACCCCCAAACGCTTGCCACGGTTGCGCCCACAAGTGTCAAGAAAAAAGCCTCGAGAATTTCGAGGCTTTCACGTTTGTACGATTGAACGCGCGGCACCGCGAGCGGCGGCCTACTCGCCCAGCACGGCCTTTTTGGCGGCTGCAGCCATGTTGTCCAGATCTTCCTTGGTGGGATGGTCCTTCGCGGCAACCCAGTTGTCGAGCAGCATCTTAAATCGGGCGTTGTCGGGATCTTGCTCGAGCATGGCCTCGTAGCGCTGTTTGACCGCAGGGCCCATCTTACCCTGACACATCGCCCAGCCCGCAAGCTCGGCATCCACGGCCAGATTGGAAGTTACGCGGTCGATAATCTGCTGGTAATAGCTCTGGTCGGCCCCAAAGCCGCAGGTGCCAAACAGGAACACGCGCTTGCCGTGCAAGGCAGAGAGCAACGCCGCGACCGAAGGCGTGCACGCGCCCTTGTCGCACCAAAAACCGACGAGCACCATGTCGGCCGCGCAGGCCCCCTGCGCCTCGAGCGCAACCTGATCTGCATCCGCATCGTCGCTCAACGCCGCGGCATGGACAAACTCAACGCCCGCAGCCTGCAGAGCGCGCTTGATCGCGCCCGAAACCATCCTGGTATTACCGCTCTTGCTGTTAACCACCAAAGCGCACGTCATAGTCACGTTGCCTCGTTTCCCCCAAAACTAAAGCCACTAATGCAATTTATTAGATGAATATCTTAGTACTAACGTGACAGATGTAAACCACCGTCTGTCGATTGGCGACGCAGACGACATCTTTGGACAGATTTCGAACAGTATGTACTTCGGATTGAAACCGCCACAGAACGTTTCACGAATGGCCGAAAAACTGTTTCACAAAACGCCGTCAAATTGTGTCACATAATATCGTCAATTTATTTCACAGAATACCATCGAATTGTGTCATGGTTTTTCATCAAAATGTTTTACGCGCTGGTAAGATGCTATAAAACAAAATGTTTCTTTGAATGGCGGGAAGTACGATGACTAGGTATATGAGTAGATGTATCGATCGCTCAATCGAACGCGATCTTGGCATTTTTGGTGCCGTGCTCATTCAGGGACCGAAGTGGTGCGGAAAGACGACTACGGCCCAGCGATTCGCTGAATCATCGTTGTCTCTCTCCGACCCTGCCGGAGACTTTGCCGCACTGCAGCTTGCCAGGATCGACCCAGCTCAAGCAATAGTCGGCGCAACGCCGAGACTCATCGATGAGTGGCAGGAAGAGCCAAAACTGTGGGACGCAATACGTTTCGAATGCGATCGTCGGACCGGTGAGCCAGGGCAGTTTTTGCTTACGGGGTCAGCAACACCAAACGACGCCGACCAACCGATGCACAGCGGCATCGGGCGCATATCACGTTTGCGCATGGAAACAATGACTCTGACCGAACTCGGGGTTTCCTCAGGGGCGGTCTCGCTCGAAACGCTGCTTAACGGATGCCCCATCAAAGCGGCACTTGGATCCATCAACGGCATCGCCGATATCGCCGATTTGCTATGCCGTGGTGGTTGGCCTCAGGCGGTTGGCAAGACGACTGCCGATGCAATGCGTATATCCGCTGCCTACATCGACGGTGTCTGCGAATCGGATGTTTCGAGGGTTGACGGCGTGAAACGTGACCCAGAGAAAGTCAGGGCTCTTCTGTCTTCGCTTGCGCGCAACGAATCCACTCTTGCCGGCGAAAAGTCTCTTGAGAAAGACCTCGGCGGTGAGGTATCGAGAAGTACGCTGCGGCGCTATACGGATGCCTTGCGCAGAATACACATCATCGATGATATCCCGGCTTGGCATCCGGCGCTCAGGTCTCCGGTAAAGCTGCGGCAAAGTGCAAAAAGGCACCTCGCCGACCCTTCGCTTGCCGTCGCACTGCTCGGAGCAAATCCGGAGTCATTGGCATCCGACCCGAAGACGCTGGGACTGCTCTTCGAATCCCTCGTCCTGCACGACCTTAAGGTCTATGCAGCCGCAAATGACTCATCGGTGTCCCACTACCATGACGCCGACGATCTCGAGGTCGATGCCGTTATACACAGGCGCGATGGAACTTGGATTGCCGTGGAAATTAAACTCGGAAGTCCGCAGATCCCCGAGGCATCTGCAAACCTGCTTCGACTCGAGCGCAAACTTGTCGAGCGTGGCGAGAGGCCACCCGCGGCCAAGCTCATCGTCATCGGGTTCGGCATGCCAGCCCATACAACGCCCGAGGGCATTATCGTTGCCCCCGTTGACACACTCGCGCCCTAGCGCTGCATTACATGCCCCACGGGCTTGCTCACTGGGCGAATTGGCTGCGGTAGAGTTCGGCGTAGAAGCCGCCTGCCACTAGCAGCTCGTCGTGCGTGCCGCGCTCGATAATCTCGCCGTCGCGCATTACCAGGATGCAATCGGCGTTGCGGATGGTGCTCAGGCGGTGCGCCACGACAAAGCTTGTGCGACCTGCCATAAGCTCGTCGAATGCCGCCTGAACCTGCAGCTCGGTGCGGGTATCGATGCTCGAGGTCGCCTCGTCCAGCAGCAAGATCGCCGGGTCGGTGAGCATGACGCGCGCGATGCACAGCAGCTGTTTTTGACCTTGGCTAAACGTGCCGCCATCCTCGCCGATGACCGTATCGTAGCCGTCGGGCAGCTGCACGATAAACTTGTGCGCATGAGCGCGCTTGGCGGCCTCGACAATCTGCTCGCGCGTGGCATCCGGGCAACCGTACGCGATGTTGTCCGCCACCGTGCCCTCGAACAGCCAAGTGTCCTGCAGCACCATGCCAAAGGCACGGCGCAGGCTTGCGCGCGTGTAGTCACGCGAGGAGCGACCATCGACCGCGATGCGCCCAGCATCGATATCGTAAAAGCGCAGCAGCAGATTGATGAGCGTCGTCTTGCCACAGCCCGTGGGACCGACGAGGGCAAAGCGCGTACCGGGTTTGGCCTCGATGCAGATATCCTGCAGCAGCTTGCGGTCGGGCACATAGCTAAAGTCCACGTGTTCAAAGGTCACCTCGCCCTGCGGGGCGACAAGCTCCACGGCATCCGCCGCGTCGGGCTCCTGCTCGCGCGCATCAAGCAACGCGAACATGCGGCGCGCCGAGGCGTACGCGGTCTGGATCTGCGTGATGACGTTCGTGACCTCGTTGAACGGCTTGGTGTACTGGTTGGCGTAGGACAGGAAGATCTGCACGCCGCCCACCGTGAGCGCCGCCGGCACGCCCGTGATCACGCCCGCGCAGCCGATCACGGCGACCACAGCGTAGATGATGTTATTGATAAAGCGCGTGCCGGGGTTAGAAAGCGAGCCCATAAACTGCGCGCGCTCACCTGCCGTATACAGCTCGGCGTTGAGGGCATCGAAGCGCTGCTGAGCGCTCGGGCCGTAGGCAAACGCGTCCACGAGCTTTTGCTCGCCCACATACTCCTCGATATGGCCGCCGAGCTGGCCCTGAATGCGTTGCTGGGCCGTAAAGCTCTTGTTGGAAAGCTTGGCGATGGTGCCGGCCGCAAAGATGGAAAGCGGCGTGACGAGCACCACCACGAGCGTCATGGTCAGGTTGATGGAGAGCATAAACGCGAGCGTGCCCACAATGGTGATAACGCCGGTAAAGAGCTGCGTGAAGCCCTGCAGCAGACCATCGCCCACCTGGTCGACGTCGTTGACTACGCGGCTCATAAGGTCACCATGGGCATGGCTGTCGATAAAGCTGAGCGGCATGCGGCTGAGCTTGTCGCTCGCCTCCACGCGCATGTCGCGCACTGTCTCGTAGGACAGGCGGTTGACGCAGTAGCCCTGCAGCCACTGGAAGGCCGCCGCGCCCACCACGACAATCGCAAGCTTGGTGACGAGCGGCAGCAGCGCGTCAAAGTCCACCTGCCCGGCGGCAACGATGAGGTCGATGCCCTCGCCGATGAGGATGGGCGTATAGAGTTGTAAGATCACCGAGATGGCAGCGCTCACAAACGACGCCGTAAACGAAATGCGATGCGGGCGGACGTAGCCCAGCAGGCGGCGAGTTACCGCGCCCACGGGGTAGCGCTCGGGGTCGCCGGGCTGACGCGGGCCGTCACCCAAGTCGTTGAGGTTATCGTTGCCGGACACGTTGGCCGTCATCGTGGCGACCGAACCGGAAGAAGTATACGGATTCATTTAGCAGCCCTCCTTTGCGCAAGTGGATGCGGAGGCCGTCGGGCCGGATGCGGCGCCTGGGGCGGGCGCAGGACTTGGAGTGGACGCGGGCGTCGCGCTCCCCTGCTGACCCTCGAGCTCCTCGCGGCGCAGCTGCGACTGGCAAATCTCGCGGTAGAGCTGGCAGCTTGCGTACAGCTCGTCATGCGTGCCCAGACCCGCAACCGAGCCGTGGTCGAGTACGCAGATCATGTCGGCATCGCGCACGGTCGAGACGCGCTGGCTCACGATGACAGTCGTGAGCGACAGACCGCCCTCGGCGGCACCGCGACCGCTGCGTTCGCGAATGGCATGGCGAAGCGCCGCATCGGTCTTAAAGTCGAGCGCCGAGGCGGAATCGTCCATGATCAATATCTGAGGCGAGCCCACCAGGGCGCGCGCGATGGTCAGGCGCTGGCGTTGGCCACCGCTGAAGTTCTTACCGCCCGCCTCGACCGGAGCATCTAAGCCCTGCTGCTTGTTACGCACGAACTCGCTGGCCTGCGCCATATCGAGCGCCGTCCAGAGCTCCTCGTCGGTCGCCGACTCGTCACGCCAGGTCAGGTTGCTGCGGATCGTGCCGCTCACCAGCGACGCGCGTTGCGGGACGGCCGCGACCACATGGCGCAGCTGATCGAGCGGCCAGGCACGCACGTCGGAGCCCATCACGCTCACGCTGCCGGTGCTCGCATCGTACAGGCGCGAGATAAGCGAGGCGAGTGTGGACTTGCCGCTGCCCGTGCCGCCGATAATGCCGAGCGTCTTGCCCAGTGGGAGTTCCAGGGTCACATCGTTGACGGCATTTGCCGCGCCCGCGCCAAAGGAGAAGCTCGCATGGTCAAAGCTCAGCGCGGGAACTGGGGCGGCATTGCCCGGCTTGGGCAGCGCGACCGGCTGGTTGCCCTCGTCGGTGATGCTCGGCACGCAATTGAGCACCTCGTTGATACGCGACGCACTGGCGCTCGCCTTGGTAAAGACCACAACCAGGTTGGCGACGTACACGATGGAGGTCAGGGTCTGCGTCATGTAGTTCACAAACGCCATGACCTGACCCTGCGTGAGCTCACCCACGTTGACCTGGATGCCACCCACCCACAGGATGGCGCACACGCCCAGGTTCATCACCAAAAACGTGACGGGATTAAGGATCGACGAGAGCTTACCCACCGCGATGGCAGTATTGGCCTGGTCATCGGCAGCTTGGGCAAAGCGCTCGCGCTCGTGGTCCTCGCGCACGAAGGCGCGAACCACGCGAGCGCCTGAAAGGCCTTCGCGGCAGATAAGCGCGATGCGGTCGAGCTTTGCCTGCAGCTGCTTGTAGTACGGGATGCAGCGCGCCATGACAAACCAAAACACCAGGCCGATAGCGGGCGTGCAGATCAAAAAGATGATGCCGAGCTTAAGGTCGATGGCAAGGGCCGCGCACATGGAGCCCACGGCCAAGAAGGGCCAGCGGATGAGCATGCGTACGCCCAGCGCCACAGCGAGCTGCACCTGGTTAACGTCGTTGGTGATGCGGGTGATGAGCGACGGCGTGCCGAAGCGGTCGAGCTCGGCGTAACTCAGCTTATTAATGCGCTCGTAGAGCGCACCACGGATATCGGTGCCCATGCCCTGCGAGGTGAGCGCCGCCATCTTTTGGCAGACGAGCGTAAACGAGATGCCGATCACGGCCATGGCGGCAAGCACCATGCCGTAGTGGACGACGGCGTTGACATCGTGTGCGCCGATGCCCTTATCGATCATCTGGGCAATCACCAGCGGCGTAAGCAGGTCAAAGATCACTTCGATTAACTTGCACGCAGGGCCAATCACCATATATCGGCGAAACTTGCCACCAAAACGCCTGAGCAGCTCAATCATAAAAAGGCGCTCCCTATCATCATTCACACTCAATTCGAATCATGATAGTACGGTGAGCCCAAAAGAAGCGTAAACAACTCGTCATTTCTAATGGGGTTCGGTTTCCAAAGAAGCGGAGAGGCACGTGCACACCCAGCCAGTGTCGGGTCGACCACTTGGTATACTTACCTTAGTGCTACCAGCCGAGCCGCCGACCCTTGAAATGAGGTGCCGAGATGAACGACATTCTCGCAAGAAGAGCAAGACGAGCAACTGTGGGCATCGCCCTTTCCGCGGCGCTTGTCGCGGGAATCGCCCCCCCCCGTAACGGCGATCGCGGCAGAAACCAGTTCCCCCACCGGTGCAGTTGCCTTGCAGACGGAAGATGCGGCCGCCGCAAAAGAAAAAGCGTATGCAGCCATGCAGGAAGCGCTCAAAAACCTCGAGGCCGCAAAAGACGCCGCAAGTCCCGAAAAACTTGCGGAAATCGATGATGACATTGCCGCTTTTCAAGAGATCTACGACATGGTGGTGACGGAAGCCGCCAAACGGAGGGAACGCCTTCCCGCCATGCAAGCGAACGTCGATGCAGCCCAAGCCAAATACGATGAGGCCCACAACCGGACAAGCGGCCTTCAGGCAGAATTAAATAAGGCAATCGACGACAGAGCTTCTAACGAAACTATTAAGCAGTTGCGAAGTAAGATCATGTCGGCAGAAAGGCGAGAAAAATCTTGTGAAGATGATCTTCACCGCTACCAACGCCGGCTCGAAAGCCAAGAAAAACAGGTTCAGTATTTCGAAAGTGAGGCAAAGGAAGCTAAAGCCCACATCGACGAGGACATAGCCAAGCGAAATGCGCTCCTTAGCGATTTGGAAAAGGCGCAAGCGGCCTATGACGACGCCTGCAAGGCATACGAAGAGGCAAAGGCCGCGGCAGACAAGGCCACCTCGCCCGAGATAACGAAACCCGCCGAGACGACAAAACCCTCCAGCTCAGCGCAGCCGGCCGAAACGGCACAGCCCGCCAGCTCGCCCGCGACCGGCAAAGGCGCCACGCCGAGCTCCACCAAGCAAGCGAACGCGAGTAGCGGCAAGCCCGGCAAGCTCGCAAACACGGGCGACACCGCACCGAGCGCAATCACACTCGCAGGAATCGCCGCCGCAGGACTCGGAATAACCGCCACAGCCACACGCCGCATCAAGAACTCAAAATAGTTGCCAGCGGTTATTGTCTTCGCCAATCCACAAGCCCAGAGACAAAAAGAGGCCTGTTTCCCCGACCAAAACCAGGGAAACGGGCCTCTTTACTTGTAAAAACAGATGGTAATGCCACCGTCTCTTGAACCACGCAGCCATTGATGTCTTGACGCAGCCAGTGAGCGACATCCAGGGCGAACAAGTTGGCATGAAAAAGGCAAGGCATAGACCTTCTGGTCATGCCTTGCC